>VGSE01000049.1 GCA_016875135.1 Deltaproteobacteria bacterium | reverse complement strand
CTCTACTTAGTTTATTCGGTTTAAAGTATGGCTCAGAGTGGCTTGAGTTCATTTTTTCTTCGTACGGATTTGAACGCTTACCGGATTATCTCATACCCGTATCTACTGGGGCCATTATGCTTCACTTGATGATAGGGAGAACGGCCTCTTATACGTATACGATACTCATCTCCACCTTAAGTCTTTTTATTCTTCAGCAGGAACTTAGTTACTCTGTGTTCATCTTTGTAATCTGCGCTGCATCTATTCAATTCGTTGGGGATTGTCGCAGTCGCTCCGATCTTTTCAAATGTGGAGCTATCAGTGGAATCTTGGCGGCCTTAACTATTCTAGCTTTTGAAATAATTAATTCATTAGGCTATCGCGAAACCCCTTGGATTTCAATTTTAGCCGCTTCGTTCTTTTCATTCATAGCCGGAATTTCATCTACGGTTCTTACCAGTTCTTTGATCCCATTTTTCGAGTCTTTCTTCGGTTATACCACCAGTTTAAAACTCATCGAGCTAGCCAATTTTCATCACCCGCTTTTACATTCATTGATGATGAAAGCCCCTGGGACTTACCATCACTCGGTTATCGTGGGAAGTTTAGCCGAAATCGCTGCAGACCAGATCGGAGCCAATGGATTATTAGCGAGGGTCTCCGCTTATTACCACGACATTGGAAAAATGACTAAGCCACTGTACTTTATTGAAAACCAAAGCCCAGGGAACAACCCCCATGATCATCTTCAACCCAGTATGTCCGCTAAAATTTTATTTTCCCACGTAAAAAATGGGGTCCGTATGGGTAAAGACTATCGATTAGGAAATCGAGTGATCGACATCATCGAACAACACCATGGAACGACTCTCACTTCCTACTTTTTTAATAAAGCTAAAGATTCGGTACCCGAAATTGAAGAAATGGTAAACGAAGGAGATTTTAGATATCCAGGACCCAAACCCCAAAGCCGAGAGGCCGGGATAGTTATGTTGGCCGATGCTTGTGAAGCGGCGACTCGAAGTATTTCCGATCCGACTCCCGGAAAAATTCAAGCCATGGTTCATCACATTATTACCAAGCGATTTTTAGAAGAACAATTCTCAGACTGTGAACTCACTTTCAAAGATCTTCAAACCATTGAACTTCACTTCAGTCGAACGTTGGTATCCCTGCACCACCATAGAATCGAATACCCAGGACAAAAATCGGCTGTTCATGGTTCTTCGGAGAGTAAAACCCAAGCCTATTCGAGCCACTCTCATTCGCATGCTCATTCTCATTCTTCAAAACATTCACATTCACACCTAAAAACCAAAGAGAGCAAATGAACTCCCCTTCCGAAGTTAAAATCATTGTTCACTCTCGAAAATCAACTCCATCTGAGATAAAAAGACTTCTCACTTATTCTGCAAAGGCGACACTAGCCCAATTGCCTCTCTTCACCTTTCGCAAAATGACCCGAAATCGTAAGTCTGGGGTTATTAATATCGCACTTGTCGGCCCCAAAACTATTCAACATCTAAATTCCCACTACCGAAACAAATCCAAACCCACTGATGTTTTATCTTTTTCCCGCATGGAAATGGTAATTTTGCCGTTCCCCACCAATAACGATTTAGGAGATGTATTAATCTGTTGGAATATTGCTAAAAAACAGGCTCGTAAATATGACACTCCTCTAAAAGAGGAACTCGCCCGACTTACAGTCCATGGTGTTTTGCACCTCTTTGGCTATGACCATGAAAGAAGCCCATCCGACGAAAAAAAAATGTTTCAGCTTCAAGACAAAATCCTTAAAAAACTGGCCGCTTCGAAAAAATCTACTCTCTAATAGCTTCAATCGGATCAAGATCGGCAGCTTTTTTGGCAGGCAACAATGTCGCTAAAAAAATGAAAATAATTGCCCCACCAAAAATCAAAACAAAGGATATTGGCCTAAGCTCAATCGGTATTGTTCGATCGTAATAAATCTCCGGCAACTGATATTTAGATAAATATTTCACATAAAAAACAAAGATTGCCGTCAATAGGGCTCCTAATGACAACCCCACTATTCCCATCCAAGCCCCCTGCCACATAAAAATATTTCGAATCTGCTGAGATGAAGCTCCCAGTGCTCTTAAAACCCCAATGTTTTTTCTTTTGTGTGTCACATGCATCATAAGAGTAATCACAATATTCATCACTGCGATCAAAATAGCGAAACTAAGAATAGTGCTCATGCAATACTGTTCTAATTTCAAAGATTGAAATAGAGCCGAGTTAAAAACTAACCAACTCTCAGCTTTAAGTTCCTTGCCTAACACTAAACTTGTGGTTTTTTGCACCTCATCCGCCTCTTCCAAAGAGGGGGTCCAAATGTGGTATCCGGAAATTTGTTGGTTCCAGTTCAAAAGTTCTTGGGCGTCCTCCATTTCCAAATAAAGATACTGCTCATCAAAATCGTAATGACCTGAAGCATAGAGACCCGAGACTTTAAAAGTTTCTGATTTAGGAACTGCCCCCATAACGCCAGTTTTGGCCGTTGGAGAGATAATTTTAATCTTTTCTCCAGGATCCACATTGAGTCGATGCGCTAGTTCTCTTCCAAGAACGACTTCGGGCAAGGGCGAAGTCTTGGAAGGGAGAATTCCTTCAACAAGCCCTTTCTTCACCCGATCAAAATCATTTTCTTTTAAGCCCCAAATCACCCCACCTAGGGTTCGAGACGAGCTTTGTAAAATCATTTCCCTCTCTATGTAAGGGACAACCTTAATTACACCCTTTTGTCTTTTAAGTTGATTAAACACTTGCAGATTATCCGCTATGGGACCTGTGCCATCTTTGGGGCTTACGATCATATGAGGATAAGCATTGAGAACCTTAGTTTTAAGAGAGCTTTCAAAGCCGTACATGACCGATAGAAGTCCCCCCATGGCGGCGACTCCCACTCCTATCGCTATCCAGGAAAAAAAGGTCATCAGACTAAACTGCCCCTTCTCAGTGCCTTTCATCATAAAACGCCAGGCGATGGATCGAACGGTAGACATAGGGAAAGATTAACTGAAAACCGGGCTTCAGGCGAGTGGCTTAAAAATTTTCCTGGTCCATTGGAACGGGCGGGGGAGGAGAAGTATAGCCATCACCATAAGTTTCATTATTGATGTACGGGGGGGGATCAAAGGCATTGGGACTATCAACCGGCGGTACTTCATTAAAAGAATCGTTTTCGGGAAAAAATGGAGGTGGAGGCGGGGGGGGAATTTCTGACTCAGGAAAAACCTGCGAAGGAGGGGGAGGTTCAAAAGGCTGCTGAAAATCAGGTTGGTTCGGAAAGCCAGGCTGGAAGTCATTACTGCCAGGAAGCGGCACTTGAGGAGGGACTTCGACCGTTGCAGGAGGAATAGTGTCAGGCTGTGATTGAGCTTGAGGAACGTTATCTGAGGGTAAATCCGTGGATGGCTGCTGCAGCCCGCTCGGCAATCCGGTTCCAGGGAAATTTTCAGGCTGTTCGATAGAATTTGTCTCACTGCTCTCAGCTTTGGAAGGTTTAGCATCCTTGCTTTTATTTAAACCTATACCGTAGCGAAAATAGAGTGCCGATGCCGCCAATGTCAAAATGAAAAATATAAGCCATTTCATAGAAGTTACCCTTGCCAGTATACATGCAATGAAATAGCGAATAAAGACAAGTAATGTTATAGAAGTAGAACTATGATGGAACCCAACAAAAAACTAAGCACGACTGAAGAGATTCCCACTATTCACTGGGCAGACCATGTGTCGGAAGAACTGATAAGAAAACACCCAGAAAAGAATAAACTTGTTTGTGCCTCAGGGATTTCGCCGAGTGGGGTCGTCCATATCGGTAACTTTAGGGAAGCTATTACCGTTGATTTTGTCGTTCGGGCTTTACTAGACCGAAATAAGGAAGTGCGATTTCTTTACAGTTGGGATGACTACGATGCTTTTAGAAAAGTTCCGGTAAATCTTCCGCAACAGGAGATGCTTAAAAAGCACCTTCGAAAACCGATTTCTGAAGTTCCTGATCCCTTTGGACAGTATCCTTCTTATGCCGCCCACTTTGAGAAACGATTTGAAGCAGAGATAAACCAGTTGGGGATTAAGCCCGACTACATCTACCAGAATGAACCCTATCGTTCTGGGAAATACATTCAGGGCATCAAAGATGCTTTGGTAAAAGAAAAACAGATTATTGATATTCTAAATAAATCACGGACCGAGCCTTTACCTGAGAACTGGACCTGCTTAAGTATTTTTTGTAAAGAGTGCTCCAAAGACACGACCGAACTCACTCGCAGAGAAGCTGAGACCGTTTTCACCTATTTTTGCAAATCTTGTAAAAAAGAACAAACTGTCGACATGGCAAAAGAAGGGGGGGTCAAACTTCTTTGGAGGGTGGATTGGCCGATGCGCTGGGCTCACGAAGGAGTTGATTTTGAACCCGGGGGAAAAGATCATTCCTCCCAAGGCGGTTCCTATGACACCGGAGTAGAAATTGTAAAAGAGGTTTGGCATCGCGAAGCCCCCACTTATGTTCAATATGACTTTGTGATTGCTAAAGGAGCCGGAGCTAAGCTCTCTTCGTCTTCAGGTAATCTTTTAACTCTCGGCGAAACTCTCGAAATCTACGAACCGGCTATTATCCGTTGGATTTTCGCCAGCCGAAAACCCAATCTCGATTTTGCGATCGCATTCGACTTAGATGTTATTAAGACTTATGACGACTTTGATCGTTGTGAACGGTTTGCTTACGGCGTTGAAGAAGGGGAAGAGAAAAAAGTTCGTTATGAAAAACGAATCTACGAATTCTCGTGTATCGAACGTGCTTTCCCAAGGGATTATTCCCATCCCTCGGCTCAATTTCCATTTCGTCATCTTTGCAATATCCTTCAAATTCACCAAGGGGATTTGGAAAAAGCTAAAGAATTTTATCAATCTCAAATTAAAACTCCTCAAGATGAATCCCGTTTCTACACTAGAGCAAAACGAGCCTGGAAATGGATTACCGAATTTGCTCCTGAGGAGTTCAAATTTACTCTTCAAACGGCACCAAACCACCGTCCCCAATTTGCTCAACCTATCAAAGAACTGGTCCAGCTTTTAAAAGGGGACGGAGTAGCGAATTGGACTGAAGAGACTCTAGCTAGCAAAACTTTCGAGATCATGAAACGAAATCAAGTCGAACCCAAAGCTTTTTTTCAGGATATTTACCGAGTATTAGTTAACAAACCTAACGGCCCCAAGTTAGCTAGTTTTCTATTAGCCATCGGCCCTCGCCGTTCGGCTGAAATTCTGGAAAAGGTTTTATAAAAACAGGAGTCCACTATGAAAGAAATCAGAGCTAGTCACATTCTAGTTGAAAAGGAATATGAAGCTGAAGACGTTCTAAAAAAACTTTCCGAAGGCTGTACTTTTGAGTCGCTAGCCAAAGCCTACTCCAAATGCCCGTCGAGTGAAGAAGGGGGGGACTTAGGAACTTTTAGAAAAGGACAAATGGTAGCCTCTTTTGAGGAGGCTGCTTTCGCTCTCAAAGTCGGAGAAACTTCAGGGCCGGTTAGAACACAATTTGGATATCACATTATCAAAAGAACAGAGCCGTGATTTTTAAGTAATTGCCAAATTCACATACCTGCTCTCTTTAACTAGGCTTTTTAAGAGGCTGGTCCGATATTTTTTTTCTTAAATTGCAAAGACTTCTAGAGGACCAAGGTTATAAGATTTGATAAGTTTTCTTGGAGTTTCATTTGATAATTCACCTCATCATCAAACGGCCAATAAATTGCGCGCCTTAAACCAACTTCATGGCCGTTTGAACCTCTTAAAAAGCCCACTTAAAGGGTGCAGGTATTTTCTTTTTAAATATGCCCCAGTTGAATTGGCTTTTTAAGAGGCTGGTCCGATATTTTTTTTCTTAAATTGCAAAGACTTCTAGAGGACCAAGGTTATAAGATTTGATAAGTTTTCTTGGAGTTTCATTTGATACATCATGTATCAAATTCACCAATACCTCGTTGTCACTTTACAATCCCCATACACGCGGGTCATACAACTGATCCTGTCCGAAGTGGGATTTTTGTCTCGTTGCAACAATTTAATTTCAGTGCTTTGTTGTGGAGATAAGTTCTCTGCTCCATCCACAACCTGCATGTTGCACCGCCCACAAACATTATCGGCGCTGCAAGATGAGGCCACAGGGAGGTCAGCCTGTCTTGCTGCATCAAAAAGCAATGTTCCAGAAGGGACTTCGCAGGTCTTTCCCGAAGGCAAAAAGGTCACAATGGGCATGTGCGACAATATCTCCTTTGGGCTATAATTATCTTAAGAGATTTTCTCACACCTCACACTCTGTATCTAAATAAATTTTCAAGGAAATATCATGTCAGAAAATTCTTTGAGTGCATCAGCACCCTCACCTGAAACTTGTTCCCTTTTAACCGAGGACGCAAAGACGATAGCCCATATTTTGGACGAAATGGGAAAAATCATCGTGGGCCAAGAGGACATGAACCGAGCTTTAATCTCGGGGATTCTCACAGGTGGACACATTTTACTCGAAGGGCTTCCGGGTTTAGCCAAGACCTTGGCAGTTAAAACGCTCGCGACAGTCCTTGATGCCAAGTTTCAAAGGGTTCAATTCACTCCCGATTTACTCCCTTCTGATCTCATTGGAACCATGGTTTATCATGAAAATTCAGGAGAATTCACTCCCAAAAAGGGTCCGATTTTTGCTAATTTGGTTCTTGCCGATGAGATCAATCGCGCCCCTGCAAAAGTTCAAAGCGCACTCTTAGAGGCCATGGCTGAAAAGCAAGTAACTATCGGAGATCAAACCTTTCCCCTCACAGAGCCTTTTCTGGTTTTAGCCACGCAAAATCCTATTGAACAAGAAGGTACCTATCACCTGCCTGAGGCTCAGTTGGATCGTTTTATGTTCAAAATCAAGGTGAGTTATCCCAACCGCTCTGAAGAACGGGTAATCATTGAACGTATGAGCACCCACCCCCCTCCGAACACCCAAAATATTTTTTCGACTTCAGGAATTCTAGAAATTCGCAATAGAGTCGAAAAAATTTATGTGGATGAACGGATAAAAAATTATGTCTTGCGGCTTGTTCTCTCAACTCGAAAAAGGGAAATAATTAATGCCGATGAAGCCAACCTAAAATCCTTGGACAACATACGTTCGCTAATTCACATCGGCGCATCTCCTCGTGCCTCTTTATTTCTCATACGAGCCGCCAAAGTAGCCGCTCTCTTTGAACAACGAGCTTTCGTAACTCCTGACGACGTCAAATCGGTTGCTCACGCTATTTTAAGACACCGACTTATCTTAACTTTTGATGCCGAAGCCAGAGGGTTAACCACTGATGATGTCGTTCATCAACTTTTAGAAACCGTTAACGTTCCCTAACTCATGAAACAGTTTCGTGAATCACTATTGCGAGCAGCAGACCAAATTGAGCTCACAAGTCTCAGGCGAATCTCTGCTCTTTTATCGGGCCACTACTCAAGCCCCATTCAAGGCAGTGGCATGCAATTTAAAGATTTTCGCCCCTACCAATTTGGGGATGATGTTCGACACATGAGTTGGCAAGTCACGGCAAGGACCGGCCATGCCACTCTTAAAACTTTTGAAGAAGACAAAGAGCTTAATATTATTACGATGATCGACATCTCAGGCTCTTCAATGTTCGGAATTTCAAAAATAAATAGAATCGAAATGTATCAAGAACTACTCGCACTTTTTGGATTGGCTGCTTCTAAAACCAATGACAATTTTGGCATGCTTTTTTTTCATAACGCACCCGTAACTTTTCTTCCTCCAAGAAAGTCAAGGTCCCACCTCTTTTTAGGGTTAACTCAATTAAAAGAACAGCCTCTGCAAGGAATGAAAAGCGACCTTCGTCCCGCTCTAACCTACCTATCCCACTTTATTAAAACCCCATCTTTAATTTTTATCATTTCTGACTTTTTGATACCCCCTTTTTCTGAGGAATTAAAATTATTAGCCAGAAAGCATGAAGTGATGTTGGTTCACTGTTTTGATGATGCAGAAAAAGGATTCAGACTCAAAGGAATTTATGAAGCACAAGATCCTGAAACAGGTGAAACCTACTTGGTAGACGGAAATTCACCTAAGGTTCGCTCGATGCTTTTAAACCAATTCACCCAAAACTCTTTGTATCTTGAACAACTCGCTCGAGATACAAAGTCGGATTATTTACCATTGAGCATTCAAGATGACTACCTACAACGAGTGGTGCGCCATTTTAACTCTCGCGGGGCTCTTAAGCGGCAATCTCTACGCTAAAGAGAATTTTTCATTCTCGTTAACCCCGTCCAAAATACAACCCGGCAATCGAGCCGTGTTAAAAATTCGTGTGCCTTTAAATCCTGAGGAAACGGAATCTTCCGTAGACATTGGCGACTCAAGTTTATTTGAACTAAATAGTATTTCTGTCTTGGAAAAAGCTTCCGAAAGAACACCCTGTTGTCTCGAGCTTCGATATGAATTAACCGGATATCAAGATCTATCAACTCATCTTCCTCCCATCGAGTTTAAAACGCCAGGCAATTCATTTTCTACGGAACTCCTCGACCTGACAGTGCAAAGCCTTCGTGCTCAGGAAGACAATGAGTTAAGAGAAAGCTTTCCACCTCTCCCTCTTCCCTGGCCCTATCTGAAATGGTTAAAGAAACTTTCCTTAATAAGTGCAATCGCCCTTCTCGGGTTCTATCTTTTCCGAAAATGGCAAAGCCGACCCAAACGTCGAAAAGCCGTTCTAAAACCTTTAAAGAGCTTCCCCAAAGAGGATCCTCATCTATGGCTAAAACAACAGCTCTCACAACTTAAAACAAAACTCAAAAACGATCCTTCGAATGAGCTCTGGATAGACGAATGGGGAATAATTATTAGGGGGTTTCTTTTTAGAAAGAATTGCGTCCCAGCCACCTCTTGGACAACCCGAGAGATCAAAAATACGCTCGCAGAAAACAGTTTTGTTGGAGGAATCCTGGCCTACTTGGAAGCCAGCGACCAATTCAAATTCGCTCCCACATCAGTCAACGAAACATCGATTTTTAATCTGGTAAGTCAATTTATCCAGGAAACCGAGAAGACCCTAGCCTTATGTGGAAATTCTTAGAGCCAAACAATCTTTTGTTTTTGACACTTCCCACGCTAATCGTGGTTTCTATTTTTTTAAAAAAGAAAAAGACAACGCCAATACTCTTGATGTTAACCGACCCTAAATCGATTTTGAAAAACCTTAGTAAATCCACTCGTCTTGTCTTCGGTCTATTTTTTTTAGGGTACCTCGCGATTTTTATTTTAATGGCCGTTGTTTTTTCCAGGCCGATGCGCATTAAATCATGGATTCAAAAATGGACGGAAGGTGTAGATATTGTTTTTGCTCTGGATGTCTCTGAGAGCATGGAGGCTTCAGATTTGACTCCGTCACGAATTATCGCTGCCAAGGCCGTTATCAAAGATTTCGTTACTCACAGGCCAGACGATCGGATAGGACTGGTTATTTTTGGAGGAGAATCCATTCTCAAAAGTCCACTTACTAGAGACTTTGATTTCTTACTTTCTCAAGTCGAGGACGTTAGATTAAGAGAACTAAAACAAGGAACCGCCATCGGCAACGGACTCGCCAATGGGATTGCACGACTAAGGCAATCAGAATCTAAAAATAAGATTTTAATCTTGCTCACAGACGGAGACAGCAATGTGGGAGCGATTAATCCTGTAACCGCTGCTCACCTAGCCCGACAAGAGGGGATCAAAATTTACAGTATTGGTATCGGGCAACAAGATAGAGTTTTGGTTCCTATCTACTCCTACGATATAAAAGGACAACGAGGGCCCTTACTGACACAAATCCCCTCTTACCTGAATCCGGAATTGCTGAAACAAATTTCGGCTATTACGAACGGAAAAGCTTACATGGCCAGAGACACCGGAATGCTGAATCGCATTTTAAAGGATATCGATGCCATCGAAAAAACAAAGATTAAATTATTGCCAATGTCGAAAAAAGAAGAGTTTTTTTTAATTCCCGCACTCATTGCAACTTTCGGTTTGTTTTTTTTGATTATATTACAGGAAACCCGATTTCAACGAAGAAGACTCAATGGAATTTAGATTTGAAAATCCAATCGCCCTTTTTGGTTTAGGTTTTGTTCTGGTCTATTTGGGCAGATGTCTTTGGAAACGAAAATATTTAAAGGATAGCTTTTTATGGCGGAGAACTCTTCTTAATAGTCTTGGATTAATTTTTTGTGTGTTCGGTTTAAGTCGGCCACAGGGAGGAGAGGCCGTTACTTCACAAGTTTCAGAAAGGGCCAATCTCTTTATCGCTATTGATATTTCTCAAAGTATGTTGGCTCAAGACACGTTACCCTCCCGAATCCGATTTGCAATCGATTTTTCCCAAAAATTGCTAGACCAGTTAAACCAAGTAAAAGTAGCGCTCTACCCTTTTGCACTCGATGGCTACATCCAAATGCCGCTCTCATCAGATTTTCAGGCCGCCAAAGATTTACTTTCCTCAATGACCCCATCCATGGCAACGGGTCAGGGGACTGATTTAAGCGCTATCTTGGAAAACCTACTAACTCAAATCTACAAAAACGAAAGAATCGCTAAAGAGCGGGGCAGTGATTGGGTCAAACCACAAATCCTACTTCTAAGCGATGGAGAAACTCACGTTCCCATTAAAGATGCGGTACTTGCACAATTCAAAAAAAATGAAATTCCTATCTTTACTGTTGGCGTGGGCGGAACTCAGTCGGTTGCCATTCCTTTAGAGAATCGATTCGGTAGGAAACTTCTTCTTAGGGATTCTGACGGAAAAACAGTTTTGACCCAGGCTCATCCAGATGTTTTACAAAAAATCTCTCAAATTACGGGCGGGGTTTTTTATCAAGATAGTTTTCAAGAGGTGCCGAAGTTAGTCACCCGACTGAATCAAGCCATGCAACTTGGCAAGCTTGCAACAGGGTTTCGCTCAACTAGAGAGTTTTATCCCCTTTGTTTCATGATGAGTTTCTTCCTGATACTCATTGAGTTTTCGAAGGCCCGATGGGAATTTGCTTTACGCACTCTTCTATTCCTGTTTCTTCTAGGCAAATCCAGCCAGGCTATCGAACCCTTTGAAAACGAAACGGCTGCTGTCGAACATTACAACCGAGGAGTCCAAGCCTATCGCAATGATAATTTGAAGGAATCTGCCGATGAACTGGAAAAAAGTATTTTTTCGAGTCTAGATCCCAAAGTTAGGAAACGAGCTCTTTTCAATTTAGGGAATGTTTACTTAAAAATGGGAGAGATTGAGCAGGCTTTACAAGCTTATCAACAATCTCATGACACTCAAACTTCTAATACCACTTTTGACAAAGAAACTAATCAGAAAATTTCCGACAACCTTGCTCTTCTAGAAAGAATGAACCAGGAAAAACAGAAAAGAAACTCAAAGGAACCCAGGGAAGGAGAAGGTGAAGGCAAAGGAAAGAAAAATGGAGCTGGAAGCGACCCCAAAGGGCCCAAGAAATTTGAAGATGAAGGTCTCTCCGAGGAGATGAAACAAAAAGTCTATGATCATATTTCCGATGAAGAGAGAGAAACACTAAAAAGGCTATCTGAAGAGAAAAACAAAAACTCTGCTAACCGAAAAGTAAAACCTTGGTAACAAAATGAAACTACTTTCTAGCCTATTTTATTTTTCTTTATTTTTTTTCTCTTTCACTTTTGGAAGTGAAAGAGAATTTATTATGGACTGTGGCGTTTCCGAGGCTTTTGTCGGCCAAAAAGTGCTCTGTCAGTTTATACTTTTAAGCGAAGAAAGTTTTGTTGAAGGGGAGGTTATCAAATTCCCTGAATTTCGCGGCTTTTGGAGCGAAAACATCAGTATGAGACAAGGCCCTATCGGGCTAGTGGTCGCCCCTACTCCCTGGGGCGTACGCAAACAAGCCGTCATTGGAAGCTATCTCATTTCTCAAATGGTCGACAAACAAGAAGGCAGTATCTTACCTATGAAGCTCGCCGTTAAATCACGTAGTTTTTTCTCGTCTGATGCCTCTAAGCTATCGGAGAAATCTGAAATTCTCATCTCAGACTCTAAACCTATCCGTTTTTTGCCCCTTCCGGTTAGAAATGAAACCGAAAAGAAAATTGTATTTCTAGGCGCTGTGGGTGAGTTTTCGATAGCCCAGCCGGATCTAATTGTAGAATATCGACTTGAAGAGCCGACTAATCTCAAGGTCTCGATTGAGGGTAAAGGAAACTTTTCGGAGCTTAACAGACTCCCGCTAAATTTGCCTGAGGGCTGTGAAATCGTAAGCCAACGAAGCTTCATTCAGAACTTTGGAGACACCTCGAATAAAACCTTTGATTTCTCTCTTCTTTGCAAAACGACTCCACCACTGAGTCACCCCCTAGGAGCCTTTTTATTTTTCAATCCAAAAACAAAACATTATCATTCGGTTCGACTTCCCAATGCTCGTTTCATGCCTGCACCTACAATCGAAAAATCTTCGACTCCAGTTTTCAAATTGCCCCCGCCAGAACTAACTTGGTCAACGGGAGAAAGTAACATCCCGTCAACTTGGTTTTGGATCGTACAAATAACGATTGCAGTTTTTGCTCTATTCTCATTCGGACGTGCTGAATTGCAACACTCTCGGGAGCTCAAAAAAATCTCGCCCCGTTTTCAAAGAAACTTGATTTGGAAAACAGCTCTAGAGGCACAACAAAAGGGAAAGCCCCAAGAATTTATCCAGCTGGCAGCGAACCTTTTCTCTTCCGTTCTCAAACAAGCGGTTCCATTTAACAAAGACCGTTGGTCAGGTTACACCACTCAGAAACATCTAATTCGTTTATCCCAATCCTCTGTTCCCCCTGAAACTTTAAAGCGCATTCAATCTCTCTTTCAGGCCTACGATCAAACTTTTAGCCCTTTTTCCCCAACGCAGCTCGAAGTTGACTCGAAGCTTCTAGAAAATGACTTAAATAAACTCGCCAAAAATTAGCATTATTTCAGTAAGTTAATTGAGTTCCCACCACGGACGGCTTAGAATTTCGCTGCTTATTTTCTTCCAAAGCCGGTGGCTTTTAGAGTTGACTTCTCGAATCATTTCACTAAGATAACGGACTTTAAAGAAGTTTAGGAGGCGCTCGTGGCACGCATTACCGTAGAAGATTGTTTAGAAAAAATTGCTAATCGTTTTGAACTTATTCACATCGCAGCTAAAAGAGTGAAACAAATGGCCAAAGGGTCCAAGCCTTTAGTTGCAGGCTCAAGAAACAAACCAGCAGTTATTGCACTACGTGAAATTGCTGCAGGTTATGTCAGCAAGGGTCCTGACATTGAACCTGAAATTCTTGAGTAGTCTGTAGTTAATATCTCAAATTAAACCAGGCCCGATATTTTGGGGAGAGTGGGGTATGAAGAAAACTTTCACTTCAACACTCATCATGCTTGGTCTGTTAGTTGGATTGTCAGCATGGTATGTTTTGTACGAACAACAATACCGTCCCAAGCAAAAAGAAGTAGAAGACGGCGATAAAAAGCTTATTTCACTCTCATCAGACCAAATCACCGAAATCAAAATTGAGAAGTTAAAAAATCCCCCAGTGGATGGAACTTCAACTCCAACAACGCCCTCTGAGTACGAAGTCATTGAAATTAAAAGAACAGGGAAAGAATGGTCAATTGTGGCTCCGGTTCAAACTTTAGGAGATTCTATCGCTATCAATTCTTTGGTTAGTGCCGCCTGCGATGCCAAACAAGAACGCATCGTAGAAGATAACGCGAAGGACCTAACCGCCTACGGACTCCAAAATCCGGTTCTCAAAATTTCATTAAAAAAAGAGGCTAACAGTCCGACTCAGGAGCTATGGCTTGGAAACAACACTCCGGTGGCGTACAGTCTTTACGCGAAAATTTCAGGCTCCACTAAGGTTTTCAAAACAAGCCGCAGTTTAAATAGCTCCCTCGATAAAGATCTCTTCGCACTCAGAGATAAAAATGTTTTAGCTCTCAATCGATCCGAAATTGTCGAAGTGGAAATAGAAAATCCCAAAGAAAACATAGTTCTGACTAAAGACTCAAGTTCTACTAAAGACAATTGGATTTTAAGTCGAGAGAACATGCCTGCAGACTCTTTAGAGTGGAACAAAACATTGATGTCGTTAGTAGACCTCAAAGCCACTAAAATTGCTTCTGAAAAAGCAACCCAACTAGCAGATTTTGGGTTGAGCCGACCTTTAGCTAAAGTTATTTTCACTTTGAATGATAAAAAGAGACAAACTCTGCTGGTAGGAAAATCGAAAGGGGCTCTCTTTGCCCAACGAGAAGGCTTAGAAACCATTTTTGAAATTGATAAAACCATCGAAGAAAAGCTGAGTGTCCCGTCTGTACAATATCGTGATAAACATCTTGCTAAATTTGATCGTTATTCTATATCAAAAATCAAATTGGAAACCTCTAAAGAAAGTTGGGAAGTAAAAAAATCGGAAGGGGACAAATGGAATTTTGGCGATGATCAAAATTCAGTAATAGATAACACCCAAATCGATAGTTTGTTGACCAGATTACAAGATATTCAAATCAATAAATTCTCAGCCCGACCCTCAAATTCAGCTACCTCAAATGCCTTCTTAAAAATATCCCTCTTTGAAAAGAACAATAATGTGGACAAAGAAGTGGTCCAAGTTAACCTATCTAAAAAGGTGGGTAATCAGATACAGGGAACCCGCAGTGGCTTGACCGCTGCATTCGAAATTTCAAAGGAAGATTTTGATAAGTTAAATATCTCGAAACAGAGTTTATTGAAACGGGACGAGAAAAATAGCGAAGCAAATAAGCTTCAGAAAAAATCATAAATCAATAGAAATGGAGTCAACCGTGACGTCATCAATCAAAGGTAAATGGGCTTTAGTATTAGGCGCTTCTAGTGGTTTTGGAGAATCCATCTCTTTAAAACTGGCTGAAACCGGAATGAACATTGCGGGAGTCCATTTAGATCGCAAAAGCACTTTGCCTCATGTTGAAGAGGTGACTCAAAAAATCAAAGGTTTTGGAGTTAAGCATCACTTTGTTAACGCTAATGCTGCGGACAAAGACAAACGAAAAGAGATTATTGCAGAGCTAAAAAACATAGCTCCGGAGGGGATCCATTGTTTAGTTCACTCTCTTGCTTTCGGAACTCTTAAACCCTTCACGAGCCCCGAAGAAAAAGACCGAATTTCACAAGAGCAAATGGAAATGACTTTAGATGTGATGGCTCATAGTTTGGTCTATTGGACACAAGATCTCTTGAGTGCCCACATGTTAAGTCGAGGTTCCAGAATTTTTGCGATGACTTCCAGCGGTGGAACCCGAGTTTGGCCGACCTATGGTGCCGTCTCCGCGGCCAAAGCGGCTTTAGAATCTCACTGTAGACAGCTTGCACTCGAGCTTGGTAAACAAGATATTGCTGTAAATGCTGTGCGAGCCGGGGTTACCGATACCCCAGCTCTAAGAAAAATTCCGGGAAATGAACAGATGATTGAGAGCGCTCTACAAAGAAACCCGGGTGGAAGGCTCTCGACTCCACACGATATCGCCAATTTGATTTCATTGTTAGTGCATCCGGAAGCTCGATGGTTAACTGGAAATGTCTTGGGAGTCGACGGAGGAGAGGATATCATTGGGTAGTAAAAGTAAGTTCTAAAAAAGAGGGGACAAAATGAAGGATAAATTTATTTTATGGATTTTCGTATGTTTTTTGGCAGTTAACTCGCTAGCCTTCTCAATGGATTTTAGT
>VGSE01000048.1 GCA_016875135.1 Deltaproteobacteria bacterium | reverse complement strand
CGATGGATCCTTTAGAAAAAGACCGGTTGCGAAAAAAAATGGCCACTCAGATGGGAATTTTTCTGGGTGGGGCTAATACCGTGAGTTGCGTGAGCAGCCACTATTATGGCGAGTCTCAATTCTGTGAGTTATGCGGTCGAACTCATACAGAAGACATTTTTGTTGTTAAGAACCGCGCCGGAAAAAAAATGAGAGTTGCTTCAACTTGTTTGCGGGAAATGGTTCGTTTTCAAGTTGCCGATGTTGAAGATTTCACCAAATGGTTGGCTAAGTTGTCAGAATTAAAGGTTGATTTTGATCGTCGAAAAATTGAAGCCGAGGCGCAACGTCTCGAAGAAAGAAAACGACTTGAGAAAAAAGTCATCGTAAGGAAACGTTCTAGCTAATACAATAGTGCATTGTGACCCCCTCTTTTTCAAAAATTGAAACCCTTGCAATCGGGGATGAGTTGCTTGTGGGTAAAATAGCCGATACTAACTCTCAGTTTGTGGGAAGGCAGCTCTTTAATTTGGGATTGAGATTGTCCCGAGAGACGGTAGTCGCCGACGAAATTTCAGAAATTATTGCAGGACTCAAGGAGAGCGCTGGACGTTCAAAGGCGGTCATTGTGTTTGGTGGCCTTGGTCCTACTTCGGACGATAGGACAGCGGAAAGCGTTGCAAAGCTTCTTGATTGTAAATTGGTTGAGGATGTTCCCAGTAAAGAGAGGTTGTTTAGTGTTCTTAAGAAACGCGGTCGCGATGTGACTCCTGTGATTCTGAAACAGGTACTCTATCCTGAGGCCACTAAAACCATTCCAAACTTGAAGGGGCTTGCAATAGGGTTTTATTTTACGATGGGTAATTGCACGCTCTTTTTTCTCCCGGGTGTGCCGATGGAAATGGAAGCGATGTTCCAAGAAAGTGTTTTGCCCGAACTAAAAAATATTTTTAGATGCAGTAAGCTTTGGTCCTACACTTGGCGTTGTTTAGGGATTCATGAGTCTCAAGTTCAAGAAGCCATGAATCCGGTAGAGAAACGGCTGCCCGAAGGTTGTTATTTGGGGTATCGGACTTTTTTCCCTGAAAATCATCTTACCTTGTATTGGTCAGAAGAGAGAAAGAAAGAGGGTTTTGAAAGCGAAAAAATCCGAATCGGTGAAATTTTAAAAACCTGGGTTTATACCGAAGAAGATAAAGAGCTTGAACAGGTCGTGGTCGAGGAGTTGAACAGACAAAAGAAAAAAATTGCTTTGGCTGAGTCCTGTACTGGAGGGTTAACTTTACAAAGACTAACTCGGGTCCCGGGAGCCTCAGATGTTATTTGGGGCGGTTACACCACTTATCAAATTACCGCTAAGGAGAGAATGCTTGGGGTAAAACTGCAAACCATGGACGAAGGGGTCTCACAACAGTGTTCGACTCAATTAGCCAGGCAAGTTAAAGCTGTTTCAGAATGTGATATTTCGGCGGCGGTTACCGGCTACATGGGGCCAACAGCAGGAGAAAAGGATTCTGTCGGCACAGCTTATCTTTCGGTGTTTGGCAAAAATCTTATCGAGAAAAAGATAGTAGTTCCCACTGATGATAGATTGCGGGCACAGTGGGGAACCTCAAGTTATTTGCTTCAGGCATTGTTGAAAGTCTTGAGGGAATAAAAAAGGGCATTCCATGACGAATGCCCTTTTTCCAGGTTTTACAGCTTAATCTTTTTTATTCCTCGAAGCCGGCGTTCCAATTAGCCCTACTTGCAAAAGCACTGCCCACAGCAGCTCCAGCAAGTCCTGAAGCAACCGCACCGCCTAATTGCCTTGAGGTTGTAGCAGGAGCTTTTTTAGGAGCTGATTTGCGTTGAGGCTTTTTGCGCCCCGCAGCTTTCTTTGCACGCTTGCGTTTAGTCGCCTTTTTGGCAGTTCTTTTTTTTGCTGCTTTTTTGGCAACCTTCTTTTTTGGTGCTTTGCGTCTGGCTTTTGAGGCCTTGCGAGCTTTGGGTTTTCGAGCTTTTTTAGTTTTCTTTGCCATGAAAAAATCCTCCTTAAAAAATTTGGTCTCTATTTAAAAATATTTTTCGGAAATACGCAAAATAAATCGTCTTAAAAAGAATATTTTTTATTCTTTCACTCTTTAGTGGGCTTAAGAAGTCGAAAGATTTGAAGTTTCTGATTGCCAAGATAAAAAAAACAATTTATCCATTGAGAATATCTTAATCGCAGTTAAGCTTTATATTAAGAAAAGTAGTTTGGGCCAGTAGTATAACACTAACCGGTTGGTATGAGGTCATGGGGGGCTTATGGCCAAAGCGGTGAAGTCTAAGGGTGCGAAGTCTGCTCAGAAAACTAAAAAACGGGTCGTTAAAAACAACAAGAGAGTTGTCTCTGCTTCGGCTAAGGTTAAGGCAGTTAAAAGGGCGGTCAAAGCTAAATCTGGTAGATCGGCTCAAAGAGCTGCTAAATCACCAGTACTAGTTACGTCTCAGCCAAAACCCGAGAAGAAAGAACTCTCTCAGAAGTTGGTAGATACCATTGAGAAAAGAAAACAGGCCAAAGAGTCTGATGGTAAACCACAAGGATCTAAATTCTTTGTGAAACCACCGGGACGTCGAGGCCGTCGTCCTAAAAATCTCGTGGACTATCAGCCAGAAAATCGGGAAGAAGACTCTTACATCGTCGAATCTGAACGTGAGAATATCGAATACGACACAGGAATCCGAGTTTCCGAAAGAAAAGATGAATCGGGTTTCGGTGTAGATCGGTTCGAGGATTTTGACGAAGAGCTTAATTTCGACTGGTAATTTATCTAAGGGGTTTTGGGGTGGACAATCACGTAGACCTCTTCAATAGAGCGGTCTGTGGCAGATTGAATCACGTATTCAACTTGGTCAAGTATGATGGAATCCCACTTTTTGGGGATCCTTTGCATGTTTTTTAGAAGAAAGCCGGCAAGAGTTTGATAATCGTCGTCTTCGGGCAGAGAGATTCCCAATACTTCCTTTAAGTCGAATATTTCCATCCGAGCATTTACGATAAAAGAGTTCCCACTGATTTGTCTGAAAAGCTTTGGAGCTTCATCGTATTCATCTTCGATTTCTCCAACCACTTCTTCCATAACATCTTCCATCGTGATAAAGCCGGTGCACCCTCCATATTCGTCGACCACGATAGCCATGGGTCTTGATTTTAATTCTGAAAGCAGCTCATCAAGTGGTTTGCTCTCGGGAACGAACAGTGCCGGTTGCATAGCTGTGTGCACAGGCTTTTTAAGGTTATCCGACTTAATACAATCAAAACCTTGAATGATCCCGACAATACAATCGATGCGTTCGCGATAGACGGGTAAGCGTGAGTGGCCGGATTCGGTGAAAAGCTTGACAGCCTCTTCAAGAGTTGCATTTTCTTTGATTGCAACAACATCAATAAGAGGACGAAGCATCTCTTTTGTAGTGATTTTTCCAAACTCTAAAATTCTCTCTATGAGTAAGCGCTCCGAAGGTGTGACATCAGATCCTCGACTAGCCGGAAGAGCTGCTTTGATTTCTTCCCTCGAAAGAAAGAAGCTTTTCCCTTTGGTTTCTCCGATGATTTTTTTTAGAACTTTAGCGTACAATGTTAGCCCTTTAGTTAAGGGATATAGAACAAAGCTAGCAAATTTTAAGGGGCGTGCGATGAGTAAAATCAGTTTATCAGCATGATTTCTAGCGATGGTTTTTGGAACAAACTCACCAAAAACCAAAACCAAAGGTGTAAGAAAAAAAAGGTTGATCCATTCAGGGTCATAGCCCAATTTTGTTCTTACAAACAAAGTAGCAAGGGTTGTGATGCAATTCATGGTTAAAGTGGTTCCGACTACGGTTGTCGAAAAGAGATTTTCCGGCTTTGACAACATCTCTTTAGCAAGAGCTGCTCCTGGAATGTTCTCTTTCACTTTTCTTAAAAGTTTAGGACGATTTGCTGAAATAAAAGTAATTTCGCCACCTGAAAAGAAGGCTTCGGCTAGTAAGAAAGGGACGATAAGGCAAAGCAAAATTAAAAGTAAGGTAATCATGAGGTAAAGATTTCACTTTTATTTTGGGTTTGAAATAGAGAGTTTAAAAGATCCTCTAAAGTAACGACACCAAGGTAGTGTCCATATTCATTAACCACTAAGGCCATATGAATTTTTTTTTGTTTAAACTCTCTAAAGAGTTTTGAGACTTTTTTGTGAGAAGAAACAATATAAGGCGCAAAAGTAGCCTTCTTGATAGCGTCGGTTTCTACAGTAAACTCCGAATTTAACAGCAGTTTCAAAAGTTCCTTTGTATAGAGAACCCCAGTGACCGATTGATCAGATTGGGAAATGACGGGTATTCGAGAAAAGGTATTTTGACGAACCTTACTTAGCGCGTCGCTTACTGAACATCCTTCGGTTAAAGTAAACACTCGGTTCCAAGGGGTAATGACCGACTGAACTGATCGGTCGCTAAATTTAAATACATTGAAAATCATCTGTTTTTCATCTTGATCCAGACTTCCACTTTCTTCACCTACTTCGATAAGGTTGATGAGATCTCTTTCGCTCAGAGTCATCGAGGAATCTGTCTTGATATTAAAGAGCTTAAGAATTTCACTACTGGTAGAGATAAATACTTTTCGAACAGGAGTTAATAAAAAATGAGCCCAACTAGTGGGGTAAACTAAAATGGTAGCAGCTAGTACCGGGAGTCTGAAGCCTAAAACTTTGGGCAAAATTTCCGAAAATACGAGCAATAGCAGAGTAGAGACAAAGACCGAAAGTAGGGCAATCCAAGTGGAATCGAGAAAATTTAAGTGATTTTGAAGTAGGGTCACGACAAAGGTTCCGATGAGAATATTGATCACTTCGTTACTTATAATCAGGGTCGAGAGAAGTCCCTCGGGCTTTTGGAGCAAATTTTTGATGCTTTTGTAGAGGTTGGGTTTGGAGTTTTTAATAGTTTCTAGCTGGGTTCGGCTCAAAGAAAATAGAGAGGCTTCGCTAGCCGCAAAAATAGCAGCTATCAGGAGCAGAAGAGGGATAAGAACAAAATAGACATGAATGGACATGAGAATTGCCTAATGTTTAGCCAATAAGTTTACTGTTTTTTAAGGTTTCTTGTCAAAAAAGAGTAACTTAAGTACTTTAGCGAGATGTCAAGAGATGAAAGAACATCGATATTGCCGGCTTCTACGGCAAAAGCGGTCAGTTGGAAAGAGGGCAAAGTTGTTCTGCTCGATCAGACTGTGTTGCCTAGTTCCGAAGTCTATGTCGAATGTACCACTAGTGAAGAGGTCATGGCCGCTATCAAAAAGTTGGTGGTTCGGGGGGCTCCAGCCATTGGCATCGCGGGCGCCTATGGTGTGGTTTTAGCGAGCCAAGAAGTGATCTCTTTAAAACACGACCAGCAACTTGAAGTGCTAGATAAAAAACTTAAACTCCTGGAGGCGGCAAGACCCACGGCCATTAATTTGAGTTGGGCTATTTCTCAGTTGAGGCAAATGATACTCTCTTGGCAGAAACCTATTTCAAGAGATCTCCTTGAACTTTTGCTTATGCAGGCAAAAAAAATTCATAACGATGATTTGAATGCCAACCGGCAAATGGCTCAGCTAGGCTCCGAACTTTTAGGGCAAGGTTCTATTTTAACGGTTTGTAACACTGGAGATTTGGCCACAGGTGGAATTGGAACGGCTTTTGGTGTTTTAGCCTACGGCTATCGGTTAAAAAAAGTAGATCATGTTTATGCCTGTGAAACTCGTCCGGTTCTCCAAGGAATGAGGCTAACGGCTTGGGAGCTCAATCGGCATCAAATTCCCTTTACTGTGATCTGCGATAATATGGCAGCTCCACTAATGCGCTCGCAAAAGATAACGGCTGTAATTGCAGGTGCCGATCGCATTTCAGCCAATGGGGATGTCGCGAACAAAATTGGGACGTACTCTTTGGCTGTCTTAGCCAAAGCTCATGATATTCCTTTTTATGTGGTGGCTCCTCGGTCTACTTTTGACCTTTCAATTAAATCAGTTGAAGAAATCCCAATCGAGGAGAGGGGACATGAGGAGGTTTTGTCGGTTTTGGGGGACAATCGCCCGCCCTACGAGATACCTGTTTGGAATCCGGCCTTTGATGTCACTCCTCATCATTTAATCTCAGCTATTATTTGCGAAAGAGGCGTGATTAATTATCCAAATCGCGAGAAAATTAATGAACTGTTAGTCGTTAGGCAGACATGAGCGAACTTATTGTTAATCAAGAGTCTCAAATTAGTTTGAGAGAATTTGTAAAAGAGAATGAGTCCAAACTATGCCATTTTCTTTATTTCATGTTGGTTGGCTATTCCGGTTTAGAGGAAGTCACATTAGGGGTTTTTAGAAGTTTCGGAGACTACTTCCAAAAACAGGCTGTAAAAAAAAGTAGCGAGTGGGAGAGGATGGCATTACGAATAGAGCTTTTTGGTTTGGCGTGGAACGCTGTTTTGAATGCTCAAAACGATGTTCAGTTCAATTGGGCTTATGGGCGAGATACTCGACCTTTGAAGCAATTTGATGAAGACCTTTTATCATCAGACAGATCTTCAAAATTAATAAAGTTCGAATTGGAACCTTACTTATCTCGCTTATCACGAGTGGATATCGACTTTAGAGCCCCCATGGTTTTAAAAGATATTCTGCGTTTTGATGATGAAGAGATTCTTAGAATTTTAGGAATACGTTGGGGCGTCTATCGCCATAGACTTCACCGAGGTCGTTTAGCATTTCGCGAAAGTTTGAAAGGAAAAGAAGGCCGAGAGTCGATTAACTAGGTGAACCCACGACGATTTGATAAAGGATATTATGGTTGTTACCTGTTTTTTTTGTCAAAACTTACTCTCTGATTTCATTGAGGAGATTTTACCAGCTTCGAGGCACGAAGAGATAAAGGGTCATTTAGGGAAGTGTCAAAAATGTCATCAAATTCACCAAGAGCTGCTCAAAGCAATTACTATATTAAGGGAACTTTCGGCCCCGTCTCAGTCGCCCGAGTTTTCAGTCAGAATTGTAGAGGCCGCCGAGTCGGGAAGGTCGATGGCCCTGAGACCTTTAAAAGCCTCTCGATTTATCTTGGGGTACACTGTTCCTGTTTTAGCGGTGATTGGAATTTTAGTCGCCTCATCGAAAATATTTCCTTGGGTTGAGTGGTTGAAGAATCGCTCTCAAGAAAAACAATTTGTTCGATATTTCCCCATGTCCAACGGAGCAGCCGAAATCATTGAAGAGCAGGCGGCTTGGATCCATCAGAGAGAGCCCAAAATGGGTAGTCTATGGGAAGAAGGGGGAATATCTCCAGAGGATTTTGAGAAGACTTTTCAGAAAAAAGGGCTTCCTAATGAAGTTAACCAAAAGTGATAAGGGTATTGAACGACATGAATTTTAGTCCAAAAAGTACGGGAGTTAAGACAAAAATCATTGATAGTCTGTGGGCTTTTATTATAGCGACTGCCGTCGTGGGCCCATTTGCACTGCCACTTTTCTGGAGAAATCCCAGGTATAAGAAAGCTACAAAAATCTGGGTGAGCGTTTCCGTAGTTTTATTCACCCTTTTTTTAGTTTTTGTTGCTGGGGCCTGGCTTGATAAGTTACTCACAGAGTACAAAGAGATTCTTAACCAAGCCCAGTAAAACGGGAGTAATGAATTTGTGAAATTAGCGATTGCTCAAATAAATCCAAGATTGGGTGATGTCACTAGTAACTTAAGATTGCTCCTAGAAAATATTGCAATAGCAAAAACAAGCGGTGCAGACCTTATTGTGTTTCCTGAACTTTCAGTGTTGGGTTATCCGGCTCGGGATTTGATTGTTTATTCTCATATTGTCGATGAGAATTTAAAAGCCCTCGAAAAGATCAAACAAGAGTCATTAGGTATTACGATTGTGGTCGGTTATGTGGAGCCCAACTCGTCTGCGTTTGGAAAACCATTTTTCAATTCGGCAGCAGTTTTCCAAAACGGCAACAAAATCGCCAATTACCGAAAATGGCTACTACCTTATTACGATGTTTTTGAAGAGGAGAGATATTTTGAACCTGGTTTAGAGACTAGTGTTATTGAAGTAAGAGGACAAAAAATTGGAATTTCAATTTGTGAGGACGTTTGGAATGAGCCTGGGTTCTTGCCTCGAATGTATCAAAAAGATCCTGTCCAAAGCTACTCCAGCCAAAAGCTCGATCTTCTTTTAAATCTGTCAGCGTCTCCCTTTGAAATTGGAAAACGAAAGAAAAGAGAATTGGTCTTCAGGCGGGTTGCAGACAAAATTAAGGCCCCTGTTGTTTTTTGTAATCAGGTTGGAGCTAATGATGAACTTATTTTTGATGGCGGAAGTTTTGTGGTTTCGTCCCAAGGGAAGAAAACTCAGGCTAAAGAGTTTCAGACTCAATTACTCATCTGGGATTCGAACGGTAAATCAGAGGTCCGACTCTGCGAGTTAGCGGAAACAGATTCTAAGCTTTTGACCGAAGCCCTAGCTCTGGGGATTAGAGATTATGTGGAAAAGACACCTGCCAAAACGGTTTGTTTAGGTTTAAGCGGTGGAATTGACAGCAGTGTGGTCGCAGCTCTTGCGGTAAGAGCTCTAGGATCTAAACGAGTTTTTGGCTTTGCACTGCCATCGCGATTTAATGCCTCTCAGAGTTTGGAAGATGCCCAGAAACTTGCCTCCAATCTTGGAATCTCTTGTCAGGCCCTTTCCATCGAAACTATTTTTGAGGCTTTCCAGAAAGAGTGGAAAAGGTCGATTGCAACTGAGCCCAAAACACTGACGTTAGAAAATATTCAGCCTCGCATTCGGATGGCCCTTTTGATGGCTTTGGCTAATGAATCCGGTCACTTACTGTTGAATACCAGTAACAAAAGCGAGATTCTATCGGGGTATGCAACCCTTTATGGCGACACGGCGGGAGCGATATCGGTTTTGGGGGATTTGACCAAGCAACAAGTTTACGCGTTGGCTGATGAGTTTAATTCAGAAAAGGAAATCATCCCAAGGCGGATCATCACCCGAGCTCCTTCGGCAGAGCTTAGAGAAAACCAGACCGACCAAGATACCTTGCCGCCTTACGAGATTCTCGACTTTTTAGTTCAAGAACATGTGGAGCAAGAAAGACCTCTTTCATCTATTTCCGGGAAAGGAATTACCGCGGGAGTGATTCAAAAAGTCTCAAAATTAAGTACAGTTAGCGAGTACAAGCGTCGCCAGGCTCCACCCATCCTTCGAGTGACATGCAAAGCTTTTGGTATCGGGCGTCGAATTCCTGTGGTTGGCCGAAAACCTTCAGAATAAGGACTGCAAAAGGCTTGCAAGACGTGCAGCCTAGACCTATAGTCTTGGTGCATATTTTTCTTAAGAAAGGACTATATTATGAAATACAACTTTGCATTATTTGTAGCAGCGACTTTTGTAGGGTCTGTCAGCATGGCAGCAGTCACCGGGACGGTAAACTTTGGTGGTGCAGCGCCTAAAGCTGAAGTCATTAAAATGTCAGCTGATCCTGCTTGTGCCAAAGCTAACTCTGTGCCCGTAAAGAAAGAAGATGTAGTTGTGAATGCTAACAAAACTCTAGCCAATGTTTTTGTTTATGTGAAAGAGGGAGTTAAAAAAGAATCAGTTCCTGCGGCTCCAACAACTCCAGTTAAGTTAGATCAAGCTGGGTGTCGATACACTCCTCATGTGGTTGCTTTACGCGTAGGACAACCGCTTCAGATTATCAACAGTGATGCAGTCATGCACAATGTGCATAGCATGTCCAAGCAAAGCAATTCATTCAACATGGGAATGGCAACTAAAGGTCAATCGATTGAAAAGAAGATGAACAAGCCCGAAGTCATGATGAAGGTGAAATGTGACGTTCATGGTTGGATGACCAGCTTCATCAACGTCATGGAACATCCTTATTTTTCTATTACCGACAATCAAGGTGCATTCTCTGTGGATGGTTTACCCGATGGTGAGTACACTTTCGAAGCTGTTCACGAAAAGCTTGGTGCTAAAACTGCCAAAGCTAAAGTGGCTGGCGGTGTTGCTAAAGTTGATTTCGCGTTTTAATTAAGGCGAGTTATAAAAATGATGAGTCCACTCTCTGATAGCGGTTTTTTAGGTCAGAGGGTGGACTTTGTTTTTTATTCGGTATTACTTGTTTCGATTGTTGCCTTCCTGATGGGCGAGATATTCTTTTTTGTCCGAAAAATGCAGGGTAAAGGTTCCAAAGACATTGACAAAAAACACTTCGAGATCGGTTGGTCAATCATACCATTAATGGTTTTATTGTTGTTAACAGCTGTAGAGGCACATTTTTTCTCACCGATTAAACTTAAAGCTAGAGAGCAGCACCAGAATACATCATCGATTTACTCTTCAGAAGTTCCATCAAGAACACAAAGTATCAATGAAGACGTACCGAAAAGTTTTAAAATTAAAAAATTAAAGTCAGCAGTAAGGATGTAGTTATGGCGGAAGTTAAAAGTCTCTCATGGCTGGGTCATCTGACTAAGACCACAGTCTTAATGACCCTTGTTTTACTGTCGGCTGGTGCTCTAGTAACTAGTACCGGTTCTGGTTTAGCTGTTCCAGATTGGCCACTTTCCTACGGGCAGTTTTTTCCTCCGATGATTGGTGGAATTTTATATGAACATGGTCACCGACTCATTGCTGGGGCAGTGGCATTATTGGCAGTTGTTCAGGCCTTTTTGATTTGGAAATATGAAACCCGACTTTTGGTAAAACGACTCGCTTGGTTTTCAGTCGTTGTTGTTTTAACTCAAGCCTCTCTAGGTGGGTTGACCGTTCTTCTTCGCCTCCCCCCGCAGGTTTCTGTGTCTCACGCATGTTTGGCGCAGATCTTTTTTTCGGTGGTCGTTATTTTGGCTTTAATGATGTCTAAGTTATGGAAAAATTTTAAGTGGTCAGAAAGTGTTGCAAAGGATAGGTGGCTTCAGGCGCTAGCGACCCTACTGCCCTTAGCCTTTTTTATGCAACTTATCTTTGGTGCGACCATGAGACACTTAGGGGCTGGGTTAGCTATTCCTGATTTTCCATTAAGCTTCGGGCATTGGGTTCCGTCACATTTTACGTTAGCTATTTTGATTCATTACTGCCATAGAGTGGGTGCACTTACGATGGTGGTTTTGGCCACTCTAACTGTGATTCGAGTCTATCAAAAGCATGTTTTTAATATGAGTCTTATGGCGATGGCCGGTTTGCTTTCGGCGTTTGTAGCTCTACAAATTATGATGGGGGCGATGATTATCTGGTTGAAAAAGCCAGTTTTTCTTACGACCTCTCACCTAGTGGTTGGGGCCTGTTGTCTTGCCACTTCTGTCGTTATTGCAGTTTGGGTTAGACGACATGCAAGTGAGAAAATAAGCCAAGACCGTGAGGTGCCTTCTCCATTGCACCCACAGTGGGTAATTCAGTGAAAAAGAATCCTTCACATACTAGAGATCTTATTCAGCTTATGAAGCCAAGAATTTGTGTTTTAGCTTTGTTGATGGCGACTCTTGGCTACATGATGGGAATGTCAGGGCCTGTCTCCGGATGGCATTTCTTTTTTGCTCTATTAGGAACGGGATTGGTGGGGGCCGCTTCTTGCATTTTTAATCAAATCGCAGAGAAAGAGGTCGATGGGTTAATGCTTCGAACCCAAAATCGCCCCATTCCGGCTGGACGAGTTGATTCAAAAGAGGCTCTCAAACTTGGAATTGTGATGGGGGGGCTCGGGCAAATCGTTCTTTTAATCGCCGTGAATTCGATTACAGCAATTTTAGGTGCCGTGACATTGTTGACCTATGTTGGAGTCTACACTCCATCGAAGAAAGCGACCCCGATGTCTACTTTAATTGGTGCAGTTCCAGGCGCAATGCCACCTTTAATGGGTTGGACAGCCAGCTATGGGTCGATTTCGATAGAAGGAATCGTTTTGTTTATGATTTTGTTTCTCTGGCAGATTCCACATTTTTTAGCGATCGCTTGGTTGTACAAAGAGGATTATGCGCGAGCGTCTTTACCCATTTTATCCGTAGTTGATTCTAATGGTAGTGCGACAGCTAAGCAGGTGATTCTGTACTCGACAGCTCTATTGCCGCTAACGCTAGTTCCGAGCGTTTGGGGAATTACAGGGGTGATGTATTTGTGGGGGGCTCTGTTTTTGGGTCTTTGTTATTTGGTGTGTGGAATTTTACTTTCCTATTACAAGACGCGTGCTTATGCGCGACTTCTTTTTATTGTCTCAATACTTTATCTCCCGATTTTGGGAGTCTTGATGGTTTGGGATCGAATCACATGATGGAGCCGATTGTAAAAGTTGAGAATTTATATCATACCTATCCGGAGCAAAAAGTACCTGCGCTTGACGGGTTGTCTTTTTCGGTAGCTCCGGAAAGTATTTTCGGGATTATCGGGCCCAATGGTGGCGGAAAAAGCACCACCTTCAAAATTTTATCAACGCTTATTCAACCCCAATCTGGCGCGGGCACCATTGGGGGTATTGATGTTTTAAAATCTCCCGGAAAGATACGGTCTCTATTGGGGGTCGTTTTTCAATCGCCCGCTTTAGATAAAAAACTTACAGTAGAAGAAAATATTTTTCATCAAGGGCACCTTTATGGGATTAAGGGCCGGGTCTTAGTTCAAAAAGCGGAGTTTCTGTTGAGGCGGTTGGGTCTTTGGGAAAAACGCAATGAAAAAACTGAGAATTTGTCCGGAGGGCAGAAACGCAGGGTCGAAATCACAAAAAGCTTGATTCATAATCCAAAAATTTTAATTCTTGATGAGCCCACAACTGGGCTTGATCCGTTGGCTCGCCGAGAAGTATGGAATTACTTAAAGTTTTTGCGAGAAAAAGAAAAGATAACCATTTTGGTTACCACCCATCTTCTTGATGAAGCCGAAGACTGTGATGAAATCGCTCTTATTGATAAGGGTAAAGTGGTTTGTTCAGGGAGACCCTCTCAACTTCGGAGTGAGTTAGGTGGAGATTTCGTCACAGTTAAAACGAGTCAGACTGAGATTTTATTCAAAAAGATATCGGTTAATTGTCAAACCGAAGTTAAGGCTTTTGGGCAGGAACTAAGAGTTCAGCCGCGCAATATTTCAAGTTTTGTAGATTTTCTAGTGAACGATTGCTTGACTGAGTTTGACTCTTTTACGGTTGGCAAGCCCACTCTTGAAGATCTCTTTATTGATAAAACTGGACACAAATTCTGGGAAGAATCTAATAGTTCAGATGGGGAAATCACGCAATGAATTCAGCGCAAGTATTGACTCTTCTTCCGGCCATGAGTTTAGCTCGAAGAGAGCTAGTTAGGTTTTATCGTCAAAAGGCCAGGGTCATGGGTAGTCTTGGAACCCCTATTGTTCTTTGGGCATTATTAGGTTCGGGACTGCAAGCTGCTTTTCCGGGAGCATCTGGTGAGACTAATTCAGGAAGTTATCTGAAATATTTTTTTCCGGGAAGTCTAATGTTAACGGTTTTATTTACATCGATTTTCACAAATATTTCCGTCATTGAAGATCGTAATGAGGGGTTTTTACAAGGCGTCTTAGTCGCCCCTGTAAGTCGAGTGGGTTTAGTATTAGGAAAAGTCTTGGGTGGATCTCTAATTGCCGTTGTTCAGGGAATATTTTTCCTGGGCTTAGCGCCTTTGGCCGGATTTGTTCTTAGTCCGATTTCGATAGTTCAAGTTGTAGCGGCTATTCTTGCTACTTCATTATGTTTAACGACAATTGGATTTATTTTTGCCTGGAGACTGGATTCGATCCAAGGTTTTCACTCGGTCATGAATCTTTTGTTGATGCCGATGTGGCTGCTATCTGGAGCTTTTTTCCCTGCTAGTCGAGCTCCTTGGCTGCTTAAAACAGTGATCTATCTTAATCCGCTCACCTATGGTTTTGCGGCTATTCATAAGGGCCTATTTTCAGAGAGCACGACTCTTTCTGAGTTCAGTTATTGGAGTGCGCTAGGAGTTGAGTTGGTTTTTGTTTTTGCTTTAGGGGTCTGGGCCTTAAGAGGGGTCAGCTCAAATAAAAGAGGATAAAGAGCGATGAAAAATAAAATAGTAGTTGGGTTAACTTTACTCTTCTTGATGCCGATCATTGCCATTGGTGTCCTATTAGGAATAGACGCTTTTCGATTTAAAGAGTTGCCGGTGATTACTAAGTTGCCCGAATTTAGATTCACCGAAAGAACCGGCCAAGAGTTTGGGAGTCAGGAGTTAAAAAATAAAGTTTGGGTAGGAAGTTTTGTTTTTACCTCGTGTAGCACCCAATGCCCCTTAATTGTTACGGAACTTCAAAAAATCCAAAAAGCTCTTAGGTTTAAAGATAATTTTCGAATTGTGTCGTTCACATTGGATCCTTTGACTGACACTCCGGAGCGGCTTTCTTCTTACGCATCTCAAGCCAAAGCGGATCCTTATAAGTGGTTATTTCTGACTGCCGACAACCAAAGAACTCAAAATCTTATTCAAAAGGGATTTATTCTTCCTAGTATTGAAGCTGAAAAGGCTGAGGGAGATATCGTTCACAGTTCAAAATTGGTACTTGTGGATGGCGGGGGACGAGTAAGAGGGTATTACGATAGTTTAGAGTCGGCGCAGATGAGATCCCTCTTAAAAGATGCCAAGTCTTTGATTCGAGGCACGTACTAAAGGTCGGAATGACTTGATTTATTTGTTAGCTTGCTTTTTTAAAGTGCAAATGAGGTAAGCAAGGGTCTACCGATTTATCTAGGGTGATATCAGTTTTTTTGTCTAATTTAGTTTCTAACATCTTAAATACATTGGGATCAAATTTTCCAAGTGGCATGTTGGCCATGATTTCGAGTGCTTCTTTTGCTGGACAGGCCTCTTTGTACGACCTTTTGGTAGTTAGAGCATCAAAAACATCGGCAACAGATGCTATTCGAGATAGTTTGAGAATTTGGGTTTCTGTTAACCCTTTTGGATACCCGGTCCCATCCATGTGTTCATGATGCTCGTGGACTATTCGTTTAATGTCTTCTGAAATCGTCGGGACATCTTGTAAAAGATCATAGCCATATCCTGGATGTCTTTTCATCTCTTCCCATTCTTGCGAATCGAGTTTTCCAGGTTTATTGATGATCTTTAGATCAACTTTCCTTTTTCCTAAATCGTGGAGAAGTCCACCAAGTCCAGCGGTAACGAGTAGCTTTTTGTCGTCTCCGAGAACGCTTTTACAAATTGCGATACTATAAACCGATACATTAACACTGTGATTGTAGGTGTAATAATCATGAGTAGACAGTTTCATGAGTGTAGTTGCAGCACTGAGATCGGTAGATATAAACTCAACCATATCTTCTACTAGGTCAGTACTTTCTTCAGCTACAGTAGAGACGTCTTTGTTACTGAAGAGATCTTCGATGTGATTAAAAGCGGTTTCTTTTATGAAACGTCCTCTTAACTCATCTGGAGAGTCGGGGTCCTTTACAATTTCTTTAAGACTATTTAGGTAGAGAGTTTTTTGATTCTTTAGAAGGTAAATCTCTTTAATGGAGTGTTTAATGAGATCTTCCAAACGTCGTTGTGGAAGAATATCCCCAGAGCGTTTAAATAAAATAATGTCACCCGATATTTTTAAAAATAGGTCAAAAGGTAGTCGTCTTCCGATCGGAATGGATTGAGTTCGAACTAAAAAAAAACGATTTTGATCAAGCTTCATAATTTTTTGGATTAGACAAAAAAGTTCTTCCTTAGTTTATCGGTATTTTGGTGGTTTGAATTTAGGCTTGAAACAGAGAGTGTAGAGAGTTAACAATGGTGCCAAAACCTCTATTGTGCGACGCATAATAAGTTGGATTAACTTTGCGATGTCCTTAAACAGTCATACCTGCTCCCTTTGAGTGAGCTTTTTAAGGGGTTCAAACGGCCATGAAGTTGGTTTAATGGGCGGAATTTATTGGTCGTTTGACGATGAAGTGAATTATCAAATGAAACTCCAAGAAAACTTATCAAATCTTATAACTTTGGTCCTCTATAAGTCTTTGCAATTTAAGAAAAAATATATCGGATCAGCCTCTTAAAAAACCCACTCAAAGGGAGCAGGTATTAAACATTCTCTTTTTCAATAAACTAGGTTAGGGTCGAGAGCATAAAAATCCCCATCTTGTTTCGGGGCGTGGCGCAGGGGTTTAGCGCGCTTGCTTGGGGTGCAAGAGGTCGTGGGTTCAATTCCCGCCGCCCCGACCATTTTTTCGTGGTACATTCTGGGGACATCCTTAACACTTCATCCCAGGCACATAGTTTACACTTTAGGCATAACCACCAATCAAAGCGGTGGACTTATGTCTTGGAAGCAAACGTGTGTTAGGGATGAAAGATCTTCCTAGAAGGTTTTGATCAGTTGGAT
>VGSE01000047.1 GCA_016875135.1 Deltaproteobacteria bacterium | reverse complement strand
ACTAAAAAGCGGGCAGCATCTTTGACTGAAAAGGCCGGAATTTGATGAGTGATATCCACAATAGTAAGGCCTGACTGAATTTTTAACATAGCCCCCTTGCAGATTCCAATTCCATCATCGTAACTACCAAAATCACTCATAAGCACAATCGGAGCCGGACCGCCAATCCGGGAATCTCCCCCACTCGACTGCTGACTCGACAGATGAGAGCAGGCTCCAAGAACCAAGCTAAAAAAAACAAACAAAGAGTATCTACACATAGGATATAGAAGATACCGTTTTCTAATATCCAAGACAAAGTTTTTGTCATACCTTGCCCGGCTGATTAGGCATCTTAAAAATAGGCAATCCGGATCGAAAAAGAAACGCGGTCAAAGGTCTAATGGCGAGCGACAATGAACCCCCTGCCCTAAAATACCAACTCGCCCTTGGGAGTTGACGGCCGGTAGGTTCATTTTTGATCAATTCTAGCCCCAAAACAGGTTAGAATAGTACCCATGGAACCCCTAAAACTGAAAAATGCCCGGATTTGGGGGCTCACAGGAGGAATCGGATCTGGAAAATCTCTGGCAGCTCGCTATTTTCAAGAAGAAGGGATTTCAGTTATTAATTTAGACTCTCTTGGAAAAGAGATTATTGACCACGACAGTGAAGTTCATCAAGAACTGAAGCGACTATTTGGCAACGCTATCTTCAATAAACAAACTCCCAATCGAGCAAAAATTCGAGAGATCGTATTTAACGAACCCAAGAAACGTGAAGTTCTAGAGCAACTTCTTCACCCTCGAATATGGTCGAAATTTGAAGTTAAAGCTAAAACAGCTGAGCAAGAAGGAGCTACGCTCATCCTGTGCGAAGCAGCTTTATTAATCGAACATCATCACGCCAATCTTTTTCCCAGACTGATTGTCGTATTGGCCAACACTGAGCTCCGAAAACAACGAGTACACCAAAGAGACAAGATGGAATTCTCTTTAATTGAATCTGTTTTAAAAAGCCAAACGACCGATGAAGAAAGAAAACGTCTTGCAACCGATATCTTAATTAATGAAGGAACGGCAGAAACACTAAAAGCGGAAGTGCACGAGCTCGTAATGCAATGGAAACATCAAAGACGTTTCTAAGTTTTTTTGGATTGTAGAGTCGCAGCTATAATCAAATTTTTCATGAGCATAGCAATGGTCATAGGGCCTACTCCACCAGGAACTGGAGAAATAGCAAAGGCCTTCTCTTTTACTCCCTCAAAGTCCACATCGCCTAAGATTTTACCGTCCACTCGATTTATCCCAACATCCACTACCGTCACTCCGGCTGAAACCATTTCAGCTTTCACAAATTGAGGCTTTCCAATGGCCGCAATTAAAATTTGGGCTCGCTTCAACTCTTCCATTAAATTTTCTGTTTTAGAATGGCACACCGTCACCGTAGCATGATGATTCAACATCAACTGAGCCATCGGCCGTCCCACTATCTCACTTCTCCCCATCACAACCACTCTTTTACCCTGAATAGAAACTTTATAAAAATTTAAAATTTCAACAATTCCGGCAGGAGTACAAGGGACAAATCTAGGTTTTCCTTGAAGCAACAACCCCGAATTTTCAGGATGCAAACCATCCACATCCTTTAAGGGATCAATACTTTGCAAAACTTTGGTCTTATTTAAATGTTTCGGTAACGGAAGTTGAATCAAAATACCATTCACATCTTTGTCTCGATTAAAATTAAAGATCTTTTCAATCAACTCATCTTGAGAAATCGCCTCTGAAAGAACGATGGTCTCCCCTCTTAATCCCAATTCTAGACATCGTTTCTCTTTGCTTCGAACATAAGATTGAGACGCTGGGTCTTCACCCACCCGAATAAATACAATCTTAGGAACAAAAGAGAGTAGTGAAACTTCTAGGAGTATTTTTTGATAAATCGACTGTGCGACCGCTTTACCATCAAGAATGACAGAAGGGTTCATTTTTTTGCCCCCAAATGACTTAAAAGGATCGCAAGTGCTAGACTAACTGTCAATGCTAACCCTCATATTTATTTAAATATAAAGCCCAAAAATGGCACTTTCATACCAAGAACTAAGCTATTGTTTTCATTATTTTTACTTCACAGAAACCCGAAAGGTAACGCTAAGCATAAATTCTCGGGACTTTCCTTAGAATTTTTGTTAAAACTTGGACCTTATGGTGGGGGGTTTGAGAGTTCAAAAAATACAGAGATTTTGTGGTTTGCTTTTATCCCTTTTTTCTCTGAGTTTTGCGATAAAACAAAGTCAAGCATCGTCTCTGTCTGCTAATCTCAATACCGCTATTGGTGCCAACCTTGATCAAACGAATCGTCAGACTTCTTTAACTTTAACCCCGAATTTAACCTACGCCATCGATGAAATGAATCGAATCATTTTCGGTACTATCATCGACCGACCGTTCGATGCGTACAAACAATTTGAAATTCCTACTTTTTCTTTAAGGGGTAGCCGTTCCCTTAATCCGCAAGGAGCTTTGGATCCTCAAGCGACTTTAGCATTTACGGCGCTATCGCTTGATAAATTAGGGACGGAAGGCCTTTCTCTGAGAACGTGTCCTGGCCTGGGGCTAACCCTAAGTCCGCTATCGATTATCTCTCTTTCAGTAAGGTTGGGCCCCTATTTCATTCTTTCCCAATACAATCAATTTGCTAACGGAGAGCCCAAACCTAAATACGGAATCAATGAAATCATCGCAGCTTCCCTGGTTTTTAATTCTTGGAAATTAGAAATGGAATTGATCATCGACCAAGCCTACACAAATTTTTGGAGAAATAATTACAGCTCATCGCAATCGATCGATTACCAATTTGCTAAATCAATGAGTTTAGGAGTGTCTCACTCACTGCTTTCAAGTGTCGTTAATGATTCCACCGGTTTCTATCGAACAGTACAAGTTTTTGACACCAGACGTTCAAGAATCTCTATGTTCTTAAATGTCGGGCTTTAATGGGGGGCTAATGTTAAAAAATACAGTTATCACTGCTAAATTTCTCATTTTTTGTACTCTACTTTTAGCTGGTTGCGCTAAAGAACGGCCAGTCAAATATGTTCTAACCAATGGCCGCAGACTCCCCAAAACCGCATTCAAACAGACTTTCCTGTTTCAAAAAACAATTACCCAAATTAAATACGCTGGCAACACGACAGAAAATATTCCTCCAGGCATTTACGAGGTCTCAAATAAACTCATCCAGTTTGAGTTGAGAGAGAAATCTTTGGATATCTTAGCCATCGATCCTCTTTTCAAAGAAGAAAAGGCAGCTCTTCGTAATAGCTTATTAGCTAGTTTTGAAATTCGCCACGTTGACGTCTTAAGAAAACAAAATTCGGAGGGGCAAGACACTTCTGAAGAGGAGGAAACCGACACGCGAAGGCCTTGGAAAGAGCGCTCCCTCATCGTCATTGAACCCACTAAGGATTCCCAAGACTCTTATGCTCGGGAGAGTTCTTACTCTATAACTCCAGAACATATCGATATCGACCCCAACACCGGGGCTATCAATATTGACGTCACTCACCAATTGAAAGACGAAACTCAGCTTTCTTTAAGGTACAGTTTCTTACCCTTTCAAGTATCTCCCTCTTACAAAGCAAAACATTATGCGGAAGAAGTGGCTCTACGATTTGGATTTTTCAACACTACAAGTCTTTCATTCGACAAATACGGTAGAGTTTTAGGGAGTGCAGCCAGAAACAACACTGTGATTAATCGTTGGGACACTTCAAAACCTGTTATTTACTATTTTTCAAAAGATTTCCCCAACCACCTAAAACCGGCTGCCGCTGAGGTTTTCAATCAATGGAATACTGTTTTTAAGGTAACGACCGGAAAAACAGTTCTCGAATTAAGAGAAAATTCAGGGCAAGAAATCGGGGATTTGCGATTCAACATGATCCATTACGATTCCAGTATTGATGCTTCTCATGGAGTTATAGGCTACGGGCCAACCTACACTAATCCTAGAACGGGTGAAATTATCAAGGGCGATGTGCTTCTCTATGGTGGGATCTTAAAAGCCTTGATTGCACGAGAAAGATCCTGGGCAAAGTTGCTGGATACGGGGTCGAAATCCTCTCGTACGCAAAATTTATCGATCTCATCTTCACCTTTGAAACGATCGTGGATTCCAGCAACTCAATTCATTTTCCAGCCTCAAGCTACTCAAAAGCTTCTTAAGCCTGTCAACTCAGAATTAGTTCAATTAATGACCGGAAATCATAATTCACTCAAAACTCTCTCGACAGCTAGAGGCAACTTAACCAAAGAGGGGAAAGCTAACATCACCCGTTTATCAGATTCTGTCCTAACTGCCATTGATCACGGAGTCAATGAATCGGAACTTACCGATGAGGAACTTGAAATTAAAATACTCAAACCTCTTTTGACTCACGAACTCGGTCACAACTTGGGCTTGAGGCATAATTTTTTGGCCTCGGCCGACAAGGCCCACTATGCTCCTCAATCAAAAAGTTCCTCAGTGATGGATTATGGCTTTCTGACTTCTGATGAGCCACAAACCCCTGGTCCATATGATGTAGCTGCTATTCAAGTATCTTACGGCGATTCTGTAGAAAAATCTCAGATGCTTCTAAACGAAAACTTTCTCTTCTGTACGGATGAAAACGTGATGAGTTCAAATTACGGAATGTGTCATCAGTTTGATTCCGGAAGCACTCTTTCGGAAATCATTCAATCGCACTTCAATAGATACATGGCCTCTTGGGCCTTGAATAATCTTAAAAATGATCGAGTTTATTTTAACAGTCCAAGAGCCCTATCAAAACACATTGCAAAAGTTCAATCCAATCTCATTCCTTTTAGAATGATCTACGACAATGCTGATGCCATTCTAAGAGCTGCCGAGGAGAAATCACTTTTAAAATTGTGGTCGATTCTTCACCAACAAATCGAAGCCGATAACAATTCCGATGTAAAAACGATAATTACGATAAAAATTCCAAAAGGGGTCAACCTCAGTGAGGCGGCCGGGGGACTTTCTATTCAGCATGATTTTCTTGAGAGAAAGATCGATCCCAACAAGATTCCCGCTCTAGTTTCTGAAGCTAAACGAGCCAAGGTTTTAGCCTATCAGGCCCTCATGACCGTCATTCTTAACTCATCAAGACCGGATTATGACTCAGAAAACTCTCTCACTTCCGAATTAGATATCAGAGGCGTGATCTACGATAAGATCATAGCTTTGCAATTAGCAGGATTTCAGACACCGGATCCGTTAGGTGGGAACAGTTCAGTCTCTTTATTTTCGTCATCGGAAGGGGGCGAATTCAAAAAGTTCTTAGTGACTCTACTTTCTGATACAGCGATTTCCGATTCGGATCCGACTCTCTTTCAGTTGGCACCTTCAGATACCAACTTAAAAGAAATCGCACTTCATATCATCTCTAATGAACTCTCCGTGAGCGGTAGTGATGTCAGCTCCAGGAAACTTCTTCAAGTCAATCAGATGGTGCTTGAACCGACTTCCTCTCTTCTAACAGTCGATTTCACTCATCGCAAAAAGATCCAAGACCTCTTTAAGCAGCTTTTTAAAATTGGAATCAATGAAACCGAACGGGAAGTAATAAACTCTAAACTTAATCTAGCCCAAGCTGAAAGAAATAAATCTACATCCATAGCTGTCACACCCGCTTTTAAAGAAGGGAACCTGTATTATGTGGCACCGGTTCATTTGCCAGAGTTGGGTTTGGATTCAGCTGCCGGCCACTTAATTAGAGATAATCTCAACACGCTTGAGGATATGATTGAGGCTCTCAAAACACTTGTGGATGAAAACAAACAGGTTATCGAAGCGGAATCCAAAAAACCGGAAGGACAAAGAGATTCCAATAAATTAATAGAAGCTATTGGAGCTATAGAATCCTATCTTCAAGCCCAGAGAAGCCTTCATCAGATTACTGATAGTGAGAGACTATTTTTAGAAAAGTTCTACAAAATCTCTAATTACCGGTAAGAATTAATAATTCTTTCCATCGTCAAACGGCCAATAAATTCCTCACCGTGAACGAACTTTATGGCCGTTTGAACCTCTTAAAAAGCCCTACCTGCTCCCTTTAAGTGGACTTTTTAAGAGGCTGGTCCGATATTTTTTTCTTAAATTGCAAAGACCTATAGAGGACCAAGGTTATCAAATTTGATAAGTTTTCTTGGAGTTTCATTTGATAATTCTTCCCATCGTCAAACGGCCAATAAATTCCTCACCGTGAACGAACTTCATGGCCGTTTGAACATCTTAAAAAGCCCACTTAAAGGGAGCAGATATTAAGAGTTAAAGAGTCGCTACTAGGCCAACGAGAAAAGTGAGACTAGGCATTCAAAGTGAGGGGTTAAAAGAAGCAAAACCTCGATTTCACTTAGATAAGAGATTTCTCTAAAGTAGCACCTAATTTCTGAAACTGAGGAAAAGTTAATTCACGGGCTCGGCACTCTTTTATTTTAGCGCTCAAATCTTTCACATCCATGCAGAGAACCGCCATACCCAGCTCTGCCCATTTAACCGCTAACTCCACTTGACCGTCATTAGCCTCACCGTATCGAATCTGTTTTGGGATAACAATAGCCCGTTTTTTTAGTCGATAAAGTCTTGAGAGCATTCCCGTTCCACCATGCGAAATCACCAACTCGGCCTCTACCATTTTTTGATCGAGTTCATGGGGAGTCATTACATTAACGTTAGGAAAGTTAGGGTGATAAAAACCGGATCCGATTTGCCCAAAGAAAGAAAATTCTTCCGGATTAGAAAGATAAAGACGGTTACATTCTTTGATTAAAGGATCAAAATGGCCTGTCGAAACGGTGACAAAAATCATAAAACCCATCCGACATACTTGGCTTTCGAACCCAATTGAAGAAGGAGTTCATCCCATTGGACATAGATCTCATGACAAATGGGATACAATAACTTTGCAGTGACGCTAACATTTTTAACCTGATTCATACACTCAACATGATAAATCTTGGCTCCCAGAAGTTTGGCCCAAAAACAAAACACAACTACATTGCTCGCCCCCAGAGAAACAACTTTGTAAGGTCTTAATCGAATAGCCAACCAAAAGGCTTTTAAGAAATGAGAAACCACAGAAATCGGATTAAGAACTCTAACCTTGCCGAACCATTTAAAAAGATGCGGAACTCGATAAATCGGAGTTTCTCCTTGGGATAAAGCGTCAATATCGGGCCCCAGTGTCGTAATAAAGACATCGGGACTTATTTTCATCTGCTCAAGAAGCATCAGAGCGTTATGCAAATGTCCGCCCCGGTCTGTGATCATCACGAATTGAGTTCGTTTCATAGAAATTTAAACAGCCCGTTCGAAATTTAAATAGCGATTCTGTCTGAATCCGGTTTTTTTAAAGAAAAGCTGAGCTCCCGGATTATTATGCTCGGTATTTGCCCAAAGTGCTTTGGCTTTTTCTTTTTGGGCGACTTTGACAATTTCGTCCAAGATTGTTTTTCCCACTCCTCGCCTTCTAAATCGCTCCTCCACGTAGAGCTCATCGATATAGATAGTGAGCCCCCCTTTTTCTACACTGTGATACCGAGTCAAAATCACATAGCCGATCTTATCCTGCCCTTCTTTAATAAAGTAGGGGGTCGCTAAAGCTTCATTTCTAAAAAGACTCTTGAGACCTTCTTCAATATTAACAATCGCCTCAAAGTCTCCTTCAAAACGGTACAAAGCTTCAATATAGTCTTTAAGAAGCTCCGACTCTTGAGGATTTACTTTGACCAACTCTATCGATTTTTGAAAAGGTTTGGACATAGGCAAATTATAATCGAACTCAATTCAGACTCAAACAAATAAAGGCGAGACTCAAGAGCCACCCAATTCTTCATAATTTATACTAAAATTTATAAAGAGAGTTCTTAAAAAAGATGTTTCAAGCACTCTTCCATGTGGGACACAAGAATAATTTTGAGCCCTTTTTTCACTTCAAGCTCGACTTCTTTTAAGTCTCTTATATTCCGTTTTGGAAGCAGAACCATCTTAATGTTTGTTCGTTTAGCCGCAAGAAGTTTCTCTTTAATTCCCCCAACCGGTAAAACTTTACCCGTAAGAGTTAGTTCACCCGTCATAGCAATGCCGGCCTTGATAGGTTTTTGTGTGACTAACGAATAAAGACTCGCAGCCATGGTAACTCCAGCCGAAGGACCATCTTTTGGGGTAGCGCCTGCCGGGACGTGTAAATGCAGGGAATAACGATCAAAATATTTTTTGGGCAATTCAAGTTCAGCCGATTTTCCCCTAACAAAAGTATAAGCAATGTTAGCCGATTCCTGCATGACTTCGCCTAAACTACCGGTCAATACAAAGCCGCCTCGCCCTTCCGATTGCGCGCTTTCCACTGAAAGAACATCTCCACCATACTGAGTCCATGCTAGTCCGATCGCTGTGCCAACCCACTTATCTCTAGCAACATCCTCCGGTGGGTAAGGTGGCAACCCCAAAAGTTTTTCTAACGATTTCTCATCGCCGATCAAAATGGGTTTCGAGTTTCCGCTCGCTAACCGGTAAGCTGCTTTTCGACAGACTCGAGAAATCTGTCGTTCTAAAACTCTAACACCCGACTCTCTGGCATATTGCTGCACTAAAAGTCTCAGCCCCTTCTCATGCAATTTAACATTCTTGGCTTTGACTCCATTTTTCTTCAGCTGTTTGGGTATTAAATACTTTCTTGCAATCTTAAGTTTCTCATTATCGGTGTACCCAGACAACGAAATCACCTCCATCCTATCCAACAGAGGGGGTGGGATCGTATCTAAGGAATTGGCCGTCGTAATGAAAAAGGTATCGGAGCAATCAAAGGGAAGATCTAAATAGTGATCCAAAAACTCAGCATTCTGCTCAGGATCTAAGAGTTCTAATAAAGCCGATGCGGGATCACCGCCCGTATATGAAGTGCCAATTTTATCTATCTCATCTATGAGAAACACTGGGTTCTGGGTTCCAACCCGCTTAAGCCCTTGAATTAATTTTCCAGGCATAGCTCCGACATACGTTCGGCGATGGCCTTTTATTTCAGCTTCGTCCCTCATTCCACCCACAGAGAATCTGATGAACTTTCTATTTAAAGCCTTGGCAATTGATTTTCCCAGGCTGGTTTTTCCTGTTCCGGGAGGTCCGACAAAACAAATAATCGTCCCTTCTGAAGTCTGTTTCAATTTGCGAACAGCCAAAAACTCTAGAATTCTTTCTTTAACTTCTTTAAGCCCGTAATGTTCCTTTTCTAAAACCTCTCGAGCTTTTTTTATGTCATAAGATTCCTTAGACCTCACTCCCCAAGGTAGTGAAGTCACCCAATCTAGATAGTTGATAGAAACTGAATACTCCGAAGATTGTTCGGCTAGAGTCGAAAGCTTTTCAATCTCCTCTTCAATTTTGGTTTTAGCTTCAATTGGCAGAACTTTTAGGATCAGTCTGTCTTTGAACTTTTCAATAACTTTGTTTCTATCCCCCACGTTTCTCCCCAACTCTTTCTGAATGAGTTTGAGTTGCTCGTTGAGATAAAATTCTCGTTGGGCTGCAGACACTTTTTGATTAATTTCGTCCGAAATTCGCCTCTGTACCGACTGAACATCTTCCTCTTTCTTCAATAGGAGCAAAAGAGAATGAAGACGATCCTTGACTTCAGACTGTGAAAGAAAATCCTGGTAATCTTTTACATCTCTTATCAACACAGAAGCCATGAAATCGGCCAACTTTCCTGGGCCGTCGATATTCACCAAAGCGACTTTTACTTCTTCGGATATCAAAGGATTATCCTTCGAAATTTGCTTAAATCGGGATAGACAACTACGGATCAAAGCCTCTAATTCAGTACCTTTTTCCAACTCTTCATAGAGATACTTCACCGAGGCCACATAGAAAGGTTCATTACTGATGAGCTCTTTGATTTCAAAGCGCTGAAGCCCGGAAAGCAACACACTCACTTGATTATCAGGTAAATTAATTTTCTTTAAAATTCTTGCAGCTACCCCGTAATGATAAAAGGGAATTTCCTTAATCGTTCTCTTCTTTTCGACGTGAGACTGAGGGTGAATGACTCCTTCGACTGGAAGTCCGCTAATGGATGTGGTCGGACCAGCTGCAACGGTTGCCGCTTCCGGATCCCGATTCAATATAACTCCTAAAATGCCCCCCTGCTCCATCACTTTTTCCAAGGTTTTGGTCAGTTTTCCTTCGGGCAAAATTAACGGAACCATCATCCCGGGAAACAGAGTCGTTTGAGCTACTGGGAGTAAAAAAAGACTTGGGGGTAAAAGTTCATCAACTGAAACAAGTGGGGAGATCGAAGCCGGAGCCTCAACTAATCTAGCGTCCTCCTCGGCTGGCTTTTCTTCCATCTCTTTAGCTTTTTTATCGTCTAGCATATGAGACATATACTAGGTTCGGTTCGGGGAGAGTCAACCTATTGGTCCTAAAAAAACATTCAAGAACTCAATTAAAAAAAAACTGCAACCCCAAAGGGTTGCAGACCCAATAAATCTTAGAATTTACAATGAGTTACCTAGAGGACGAAGCGCTCGCACTCGAAGCTGGGCGTCCGGCTAAGCAAGCATTCAGGTATTCAAATATTTTGGCCGACCTATCCACGACAACCGGCTTTTGAGGGACCGAGCTTGTTGCGGCTGTTCCAGTCTGAGTCTCTGTCGAACCGGCGTGAGAATTTGAAGCCTGAGTATCCTCAGCCAAAGAAACCTGACTTAACACAACAAAAGTAACAACAAAAATGAACTTCTTCATGAGCCAACTCCTCTTGAGTAAATACGGTACGAACGGTTGCTCACCCGAACGTATCAAACAAGACAAATGCAAGCGGTATACCACCCCTCTTCTCGCTCACTACCCTTTTTTTCTCTGTCGCCTGGAGCGACACCCCTAAGGCCCTAAATTCAATTCTCCGTGTAACCTATTGAATTCTTAGGCTCATTGCTGTCTAACTTCCTGACACCTCTATTTTTTTAAAAAAGCCAAATTACGCCTCATTCCACAAGGAACTCATCTAACAAACCCTATCCAATCCTGCGTTCCTTGACCGCTGTTCTTTCCAAAGATATCCTTTTGCCTCTTGTTTTTTTAACTTATGAAAGCGAGGTACTTATGGATACTTTAGTTCAAAAACCAGCACCGGAGTTTAAAACTGAAGCGCTGGTGGGAGAAGATTTCAAACAGATCTCATTAGCCGATTACAAAGGAAAATGGGTTTGCTTATTCTTCTATCCGTTAGATTTCACCTTTGTTTGTCCGACAGAAATCACAGCCTTTGATAACGCCTACAAAGCTTTCAAAGAAGCTAACTGTGAAATTTTAGGGTGCTCGGTCGACAGCAAATTTAGCCATTTAGCTTGGGCTAAAACACCTCGAAAAGAGGGTGGAATTGGCAAGCTTCAGTTCCCTCTTCTAGCAGATCTAAATAAAGACATTGGAAGAAAATATGGAGTTCTCCTTGATGCAGGAATCACTCTGCGGGGGCTCTTTTTGATCAATCCTCAAGGGGTTGTTCAATACCAACTCGTCCATGATTTAGGCATTGGTCGAAATACCGAGGAAGTTCTGCGTGTCTTAAAAGCCCTGCAAGAAGTGGCTAAAACGGGTGAAGTTTGTCCCGCTAACTGGGAACCTGGTAAAAAAACTATGAAACCAGATCCAGTCAAATCAAAAGACTATTTCCAAAACGCTTAAAATATTTAAGCGTATTTAACTCTTAAAAGGCCAAAATTCTCTTGAAGGAGATTTTTGGCCTTATGTTTTATACCTGCTCTCTTTAATCGATTTTTGAAGAGTTTCAAACGGCCATGAATCGTTCACGGCGCGCAAGTTATTGGCCGTTTGACGATGGAATGAATTATCATAGGTAACTACCTTTTTTTCCAATTACCTTTTTCTAAGTTGCGGACGTACTCGAGAAAGTTCTCTCTCGACTCCATGGTCTTATGGAAATGGCGTCCCCCTCGACCTCTATTGTTTCTTCCCTGCTGCATTGAATGGGATTCTCTTTTTAGATTTCCAATATTGTCCTCGTCGTTTTGAAACTCTCGGTGATTATTATCTCTGGAATTTTCACGAGCCGCTGGCTCACGGCGCTGCTCTCGAGGGGCTTCATGTTTATGCCCCTCTCGACGGTTTTCATTTCTGTGATTATCCCGATGGCCCCCTTGATGACCATGCTGATGCTGATGATGGCGTTGGCTTGGATGCCTATGAGCTCCATGAAGACGTCGTTCGATCATCCCTGAAATCAACTCCACAATCAATTCATCTAAACCGATCTTCTCTTGACGAGAAAGAAGATCAAGTCGACGGTACAATCCTTGAGAAATGGGGATAGTCAAAGATTCCGGATAGTGTCGAGATTGAAAGGTTTCAGGAATGCTTTCCCCTTGCCGCTTGAGTAAATTGAGATGACTCTCTAAACGGTTTTCGCAATCGCGAATCACATCAGCTTTTGAAGAACCCACGGCTCTAATTTGACTCAACTCTAACACCGTCGCCACAAACTGATTTTGGGTTTTATCAAAATAACACTGGATCAAATATTCATCCGAAAGGCGAGTTCTTAAAGGCTCCACTTTCTTTTCCTCAAGAAGTGGTGACGATTCGGATGAAACAGACGCCATCAAACTCTCTTCAGGCTCGGCGACCCTATTCTCCAAGGTGTCTTGGCTGGCTGCCACAGCAATACTTTCCTCAGTAGTCTCTACATCTAATTTTTCTACTATTGTCTTTTTCGCAGACTCTCTAGAACTTTTAGTCGATTTTTTCTTTGCACGGGTCGAAGAGGAAGCACGCTTCGCTTCTGCCATAAGAGTTTCTCCTAATTTTAACTTTTTCAATGTTTTGTCTTTTATTCCCAAGCGTTCGATTGAAACATCTGAAAGCACTTGGGTTTACTTATTAAGAACTACAATAAAGTTCGTGAAGTTTTATTAATAAACGAAATTAACCCAATTGAAAAGAGGAACTCATGTTTTTCCTAATCCGGGCTTAAATCGCTTGAAAGGATAGAGGCTGGTTCGAATCATCAAACGGCCAATAACTTGGGCACCGTGAACGAACTTCAGGGCCCGTTTGAATCTCTTAAAAAGCCCACCTAAAGGGAACAGGTATAAAAACAGATAAAAAGACCTTATTTTTCTTAATACTTTAAAGTACTTAAAGATACAAAAACCTAAGTGGATTAAACTAGTCTAATTACTTGACTTCCCCCCCTCAAATTTACATAATAGGAATTGAAGTTACTAGGACTTTTTTAGTCTGATTAGACTAGTAAGGGTTAGTTAGACGCTTTCTAGCAACTTCTCGGTTTGGTTGGGTTTTTTATGCTTAGAGTTAATAAAAAAATTGAGTACGGGATAATCGCTCTTCTTTACTTAGCTCAGCAGGAAGATCAAACGGCCAGTGTTCGTGAAATGGCCAAAACTTGCGGCATCCCAGAAACTCTGCTCTCAAAAATCATGCAAACCATGAAAACCAAGGGATTTGTTCAACCTATGTATGGCAATCAGGGTGGGTATAAACTCAGTCGTTCTCTCACTGACATTAACTTACTTGAAATCACACAAACCCTTCAGGGGCCGATCCAAGTAACTGAGTGTATTGGAACTGACAACAATACCTGTCCCGTAAAGAATTCTTGCTCCATTATTTCACCAATGAACGTGCTTAACCAAAAAATTGTTCACCTTTTTGAGTCCACCTCTTTAGAGGCCTTAGCACAAAGGAAGACCGCTATATGAGACTACCTATTTATTTAGATAATAATTCAACAACACCTCTGGACCCCAGAGTTCTAGAGGCTATGATGCCTTTTCTAACTGAGAAATTTGGAAATGCTGCTAGCCGAAGCCATGCGTTTGGGTGGGAAACCGAAGAGGCCGTAGAAAAATCTAGAGCTTCGATCGCCAAACTCATTGGCGCTAACCTCAAAGAAATTGTTTTCACTAGTGGCGCTACTGAGAGCATCAATATTGCTCTAAAAGGTGCTGCGGAAATGTACTCAGAAAAAGGAAACCACATCATCACTGCAGCTACTGAACACAAAGCGACCTTAGACTCGGCTAAATATTTAGAAAAACATGGTTGCACTGTAACTTATCTTCCCGTCGATAAATTCGGTGCTGTCAGCCCGGAGCAAGTCAAAGCCGCTATTACGGACAAAACGATTTTGATCTCCTTAATGCATGCGAACAACGAAATTGGAACTATTCACCCCATCGAAGAAATTGGAAAGGTCGCAAAAGAAGCAGGTATTCTTTTTCATGTGGACGCGGCTCAAACTGCGGGGAAAATTCCCATCGATGTCGAAAAAATGGGAATCGACATTCTTTCGATTTCTGCTCATAAAATGTATGGCCCCAAAGGGGTCGGAGGACTTTACGTCCGCAGAACCAACCCCAGAGTTCGATTGTCTCCCGTCGTTCACGGGGGAGGACATGAACGAGGGTTTCGTTCAGGGACTCTCAATGTCGCCGGGATTGTCGGTTTTGGAAAAGCGGCTGAACTCTGTTCCCAGGAAATGGCACAAGAAGCTGTTAGAGTTTCTGCCCTAAGGGACAAATTAAAGAATGCTCTATTTAGTCAATTAGATGAGCTCTTTCTTAACGGAGATCCTATCAAGAGGCTCCCAAACAACCTCAATATCAGTTTTGCCTTCGTTGAAGGAGAAGCTCTCATGATGGGCTTAAAAGAAGTCGCGGTGTCCTCAGGCTCCGCTTGTACTTCGGCTTCTCTCGAACCTTCTTATGTTCTAAAAGCCATGGGAGTGGGAGAAGAACTGGCCCATACTTCGATTCGGTTCGGATTAGGCCGATTTACAACGGCTGAGGAGATCGACTTTGTCATTGAGAAGGTCGTAGGAGTGGTAAAAAAACTCAGAGACATGTCACCTCTTTATGAAATGGCAAAAGAAGGCATTGATTTAAAATCTGTCCAATGGACAACGCATTAAGGAGAAAACGTTATGGCATACGGACCTAAAGTAATTGATCACTTCAACAACCCAAGAAATGTGGGGTCCTTTGACAAAGGGGACCAATCGGTAGGCACTGGCGTCGTAGGGGCTCCTGAATGCGGCGATGTGATGAAACTTCAATTAAAGATTAACTCACAAAACATTATTGAAGACGCCAAATTTAAAACCTTTGGCTGTGGAAGTGCGATTGCAAGCTCGAGTCTTGCCACTGAATGGGTTAAAGGAAAATCGGTGGATGAGGCTCTGCAGATCAAAAACACTGACATCGTCAATGAGCTGGCTTTGCCTCCGGTTAAGATTCACTGCTCAGTTTTAGCCGAAGACGCTATTAAAGCAGCAATTGAAGATTATAAAAAGAAGCAAGAATAGCTTTAGGAGTCATTTTCTCAAACTAGGAGAAACTTATGATTACGCTAACTGAATCGGCCGTTAAAACTATAAAGCGGTTGCGCGAAGATGAGAATATGCCCGAAGGTGGACTACGCGTTGCCGTAGTCGGCGGGGGCTGCAGCGGTTTATCTTACAAACTAGAGTTCCAAAAAGAGCCTCAACCCAACGACAAAATATTCGAACAAGATGGGGTTAAAGTTTTTATCGACCCCAAAAGTTTCTTGTACGTCAAGGGGCTCACGCTAGATTATCAAGGGGGCTTAAACGGAACTGGATTTAACTTTAAAAATCCTAATGCTTCCAAAAGTTGCGGTTGTGGTACTTCATTCTCAGTCTAAAAAAATAAACTGCTGGAAATGTGTTCAAGAAACATTAGCTGGGGTCTTCTGTGAGCATTGCCAAGCCATTCTAGATATTCCCGCTGATTCCCCACCATCCCCTTTTGAAATATTAGATCTTAAGGAAACCTTGCTGATTAACGAAGAAGAACTTCGAGCAAAATTCTATGCACTTTCAAAAAAACTACACCCTGACCGTTTCGCGACTAGCCCTCCACCGGCTCCGCAGTATGCTTTAAGGTGGACGACCGCTCTGAACCGCGCCTATAAGACTTTAAAATCCAAAGAAGAGCGAACTCAGTGGTTCATCGAAAAACACTTAGGGACATCCTCTGTTGAAAAAAAATCGGCCATCCCTACTGATCTAGCTGAGACCTATTTTGAAATTCAGGACCTTCTGAGCGAAGGAAATTTAGAACCCCTTTTAGTTTTTAAGACTGAACTGGAGAGCCAATTATCCAAGAGCCAAGCCCAATGGGCAGAGTTGGCTATTCGATTTGATGCCGCCCAAGAAAAACTTCCGGTAGCTCAAGCCTTGAGAGCTCATAAAAACCGGGAAAAATATTTAAGATCCATGCTGAGCGATTTAGAAAGAAGGATGAACTCATGATTGTCGGAATCGACCTAGGAACCACAAATAGTTTAATCGCTACTTTAGAACGGGGACGCCCCAAACTATTTTTAGGAGAAAATGGAAGCGCTCTTATTCCCTCTGTAGTTCAATTTCTTGATGGGGAGCAAGTTCGAGTTGGATCCGAAGCCAAAAACTCTCTCAACACCCATCTTTCCAAAACTCTCTACAGTGCTAAGCGCTTCATGGGACGAGGGCTCTCTGATGTTCAAGAATGGCTAAAAATTCTCCCATTTGATTTCTCGGCAAGTACTCAACAGATGATTCGATTTAAAGTAGGGGAAAAGTCCTACACACCGATGG
>VGSE01000046.1 GCA_016875135.1 Deltaproteobacteria bacterium | reverse complement strand
TTTAGGGTAATTCCTTATACCTGCGCCCTTTAAGTGGGCTTTTTAAGAGGTTCAAACGGCCATGAAGTTCGTTCACGGTACGCAAGTTATTGGCCGTTTGAGGAGGGGATAGGATCGGACCCGCCTCTTAAAAAGCCCACTTAAAGGGCGCAGGCATGAATTCCCTCAAAAAAAGCCTTAATTTTTAGCTCCCTACCATTGACCTTCTTCTAAGGGTTAACATACTGTGGTTAAGAGAAGGTGGGTGCTTATGGATGCATCACAAAAAAACATCGAACTCCCTGAACTTATTCCAGTCTTGCCGATACGAAATACGGTGCTTTTTCCAAATACCGCGGTTCCGTTAATTGTGGGAAGAACCAAAAGTATCAAGACCGTTAGACAAGCTCAAAAAATGGGAGATTTGCTACTCGTCATTACACAAAAGGATCCCAGCAAAGAAAAACCCCAAGTTGAGGATCTCTTTTCAGTAGGCGTTGTATGTTTAATTTCGAAGATCACGCATCTTGAAAAAGAAAGTTTACAGATCGTCGCTAATGGCCTTTTCAGATTCCAAATCACCGAACTTGTAGAGCAGGAGGGTTATCTAGCCGCAAAAGGTTTTCAGTTACCCGATATCACTTCAACTCACACTGAACGAGTCGAAGCGATTGCAACCGAAATTCGTCAATTAGGAAAAACCATTTTAACTCTGTCCGGAGCTCCGGGTGCTGATGCCCTAATTAAACTTCTCAATCAAATTGAAGATCCCGCTCAAGTAGCAGACTTAGGTTGTACGTTCATACATCTTAATACGGCTTCAAAACAAAAGCTGCTAGAGATCTCCGATCTTGAGGAGAGACTAAATACGTTATTATCGGAGATGATTCGAGAAAAAGAGAAAGTAATGCTCCAAAATGAAATCCAGAATAAAATGATGGATCGCCTAAGTAAGGATCAAAGAGAGCAACTCTTAAGAGAACAACTGAAAACTATTTCAGAGGAGTTGGGGGATGAAACAAAAACTACCGATGGAACGGCGAAAAAAATTGAGGAAGCCGGTTTCCCCGATGATGTTTTGAAAATAGCACTAGAGGAATTAAAACGACTTAACTCTATTCCTAAAGCCTCTCCCGAACATCATGTGATTAGGACCTACTTGGATTGGCTATTAGCCGTTCCCTGGAGTAAAAATTCGGGCACCCCTAGTGAAGCAATCGATTTAAAGAAGGCCCGAGAAATTTTAGAGGCTGAACATTTCGGTATAGAAAAGGTAAAGAAACGAATTCTTCAATTCTTAGCCGTAACCAAATTAAAAAAAGACATGAAGGGTCCGATTCTTTGTTTAGCCGGACCTCCTGGAGTAGGAAAAACCAGTATTGCTCAGTCGATGGCTAAGGCTTTAGGACGAAACTTCGTTCGAATCAGCTTTGGGGGAGTCCGTGATGAAGCTGAAATTCGAGGGCACCGAAGAACCTACATCGGAGCTATGCCCGGACGAATTATACAAGCGATGAAACGAGCTCAAGTTAAAGACCCTCTGATACTCCTTGATGAGATTGATAAGTTAGGAAACGATTTTCGAGGGGATCCTTCATCGGCTCTTTTAGAGGTCTTAGATCCGGAACAAAATCACACTTTTGTCGATCACTATCTAGACGTTCCGTATGATCTTTCCTCGGCCTTTTTTGTGACAACTGCGAACATGGTAGAAACTATCCCTCCTGCATTAAGAGATCGTTTAGAAATCATTGAGATGAGCAGTTACTCAAAGCTAGAGAAAATGGAGATAGCAAAACGACATCTAATTCCTAAGGTCATTGCTGATCACGGTATTTCATCGAATACCTTATCCATCACTGATGAAGCTCTCGGTCATCTCATCGAAGCCTACACCCGAGAGGCGGGAGTAAGAAGTCTCACTCGGTCATTAGCGCATATTTGCAGAGGAGCCGCGGAGCAATTGGCCGGTGAAAATCCACCGCTACAAATACGCGTTACGCCAAATGACGTTGAAACTATCCTTGGTCCACAAAAACTTTTTCCGGAAGTGGTTGAAACAGAAGTTAAACCTGGAATTGTTACTGGCCTTGCTTGGACTGCGGTTGGCGGCGAAATTTTACAAATCGAAGTCGCTCGAATGGAAGGAAAAGGGGGACTCATTTTGACCGGCCAATTAGGAGATGTCATGAAGGAGTCGGCGCAAATCGCACTCAGTCTCCTGCGTTCGCAATTAGGCAAATCGGCCGACTTTAAATTTGACCAATCCGATTTTCATATTCATGTACCAGCAGGGGCTATTCCGAAAGACGGACCTTCGGCGGGAACCTCTATTTTCTTGGCTCTAGCCAGTTTGATCCAAAATAAATCGGTCAAAAGCCAGCTGGCTCTCACAGGAGAGATCACTTTAAGAGGCAATGTTCTTCCTGTAGGGGGAATTAAGGAGAAAGTCATTGCAGCTCACAGAGCAGGTGTCACCACCGTCTTACTCCCAGAAAAAAATGTGGGCGATTTAAAGGATGTAAGCGATGAAGTGAAAAGTTGCATGACCTTTCACCTAATAGGAGATATAGCTCAAGTTTTAAATTTGTCTGGATTGGAGGGATTTGGCTTCGTGCCCAAAGCAATCCCGGTCAGCGCTCCCGGTCAAGACGCTCGTCCCCCGCTGGCTAATTAACTTCTATCGCATTTCGCAACACAATTTAACTACGGCAACGGTTTTGACTTGCTCTTGGACTGCTCAATCTTATTCGCAAGCTCTTTAAGCTTTTTTCTCTGTTCAGGAGAAAACGAGTTGGCAAAGGATTCAGGATCTTTTTCGGCCTTCTGCAAAATTTTTTCCATTTTGTCCGGATCCCCTTGAGCCTCACTGGCTAGGGTGTCCATCACATCACCAGCAAGTTTATAGATATCTTCGGAAAACTCTCCCCCCACCTCTTTCACAAGCTCATCAGACTTAGCTGCTTTGGGGTCCTTTTTTAAATTTTCAGATCGTTTTGAGGGATCAAGGAACTCTTGTTTTGCATCTCTTAAGTTCTGCTCTTGCTCTTTTGATAAAGTCTCTGCATAAACGGGGTTTCTACCCATGTCCGCACAAAACGCGATTTGGAACACAATTAGAAGAAATGCTCGTGAACTATTCATGTAATTCTCCCAAATTAAATTTAAGCGTACTCTTTATTTTATCTAAATCCCCATCATTTTTCGCTGGTATAATCTCTAACAGGTAGGCCATCAACGCATAAACATCTATGACTCTGATTTCAGAGACCTTTTTCCCCTTCTTGACTCCGGGACCTCGAATAAGAAATATCGCCTGCATATCTTCTAGACAGTTATCGTAACCGTGAAGACCAAAAACTCCCGGTTTTAACGAAGCAAAAATCCCGGAATCTAAATACCACCCAAGATCAGCCAAAAACACTAAAGGAGAAATTCGTCTATGATTTGAGTATTGAAACTTCTTAGCCAATTGGGTCTTATCAAACACTTTAAAATGAACTGAAGATTTTTTAACTCTTGCTAGGATACGAGCTTCTTCATCTTTTCCTCTGGGCCAAACTAAAGCAAGAGCCCCTTTTCCGACAATTCTTGCCTCGTCGGACTTGACATAGTTTTTAAGATCAATTCGATGCCCTCTTTCTACTCGAGCCATTCCGTGGTCAGAGAGCAATATCACATAGGTATCTTTTTCCAAGTCTCGAGCCTTTAATCCCTCCATCAATTGCCCTATAGCTTTATCAAGTCTACGAATCGCCTCATTGATTTTTGGAGAATCTGGTCCATATTGATGGCCAGCACTATCAGCATCTTCAAAATACAAGGTAATAAGTTGAGGCCTTTGGTCTTGAGGCAAATCTAACCACTTGAGAACCTGTTCGACTCTCTTTTCTTTTGTAAGACTTTGATCGTAAGGTAACCAGTAGGTGGGTCGGTATCCCGCTATCTCAGCTGAACTTCCTACCCAAAACATAGTTGCTGTTTTAACTTTCTGTTTCTCTGCCGTCACCCAAATCGGTTCCCCCTCCCACCACTCGCTTCTATCCACTTCTTGTGTATTTCCGATCTCAAATTCTCTTTTTGTCACCGGATCCCACATTGAATTATTGACGATTCCATGATGTTCCGGCAGCAACCCTGTGACTATGGAGTAGTGATTTACAAAAGTTACTGAGGGAAAAACAGGCTTAAGATGAGAGGCTTGAGTGCTTGAGCTGATAAATTTTTCAAATTCAGGGGTTTTCACTTTATTGAAATAATCAGCTCGAAACCCATCCATTGAAACCACAATGACAGTAGGGCGTTTACTTGTCTCAGCCGTAAGCAAAGGCAATAGTGCTAAAGCCACACTTGAACTTAAGCAGACTAAGAGAAACACTATTTTCATTTTGTTAAGCCTTAACTCCTCGGAGTTTTAAAATTCGTCTCCAAGGAGCAGGATGGGAATAAGTAAAAAACTCGACGATAGGATTTGGCCTAAATAATCCGCGGTTTTGATAAGTTAAACGTTCCAAAGAATCGGCTAATTTCTCCCCGCTGCCGATTCTCTCAAAAGCAAATCGATCGGCTAGTCTCTCGCGCCATCTTGAAAAAAGAGTTTGTACGAGTCCCACCGGTATTTGAACGATTGAAAAAAGAACAAAAAAACACAAGACTCCAAAGGGATGAATCATCCCTGTCTGAAAATAGGGATTGAGATATTGTTCTAGCGCACCTTGAACAATGTAAAAAATAAGAAAAAGAAAAGCACTTGATAAGACAATTCCCTTCCATAGATCGTTATGAACCTGATGCCCCAACTCATGAGCAAAGACGGCCTCAACCTCTTCCGGAGAAAACTTTTTGTAGAGCGTGTCTCCGATCATGATTCTTTTGGTTTTTCCTAATCCAACAAAGGCGGCATTTCCTTTTTCAGTTTTCTCTCCCATCCCCAAATGATAAACCTCTCTGACTTCGACTCCGAATCTCTCGCACATTTTAAGTAGTCTTTCTTTGAGAGGCCCCGATTCCATAGGTTCAAGTTTAAAAAAGATCGGAATAAGAATCACTGGAGCTAATTGAGCTAATACAATCGACACAGCTACAAATAAAATGGCAGTTACTATCCACCAGTTTCCTTCAAGGTGAGCGACGCATAAATACAAAATACCAAGGAAAACCGTTCCCAAAATCGCTCCTAAAATCCACCCCTTAACTTTGTCCCAAAACCAACCGGCATAAGACTGTTTCGAAAGCTCGTAAGATCTTTCAATCCAATGATGGCTGATACTAAATAGAAATGTGGCCATCTCTAAAACGGCCGAGATAATTCCAAAATAGGCAAGCCAAACTAAAAAAGTATATTGAAGATTTTTCTCTAGATAATCTTCCAACTGAAAAGCTCTAAGGCTTACAACAAACCAAACCAACAACCCCAAGGTTAAAAAAGTCCTACCCATACTCAGAACCCGATGGCTCCAAAGATAAGGTTTCACGTTTTTATCATGTTCAAGCCAAGCTGACGGAAGCGAAAGAGTCGTCTTCATGAATTAAGCATGGAGGAGGACTCTGCGGTAGTCAAATAACGTTCCATCCCTTCTTTCATATTTCCATCAAAAACAAGTCTTCCCGCCTCAAGATTGAGAGACCTGTCACAAAGTGTCTGAACTCGCTCAGAATCATGGGAAACGAACAAAATAGCTTTACCCTCTTTTTTTCTCTCGATCATTTTGTCAATCGCCCTCTTTTGAAAGGCAACATCACCTAACTCAAGGACTTCATCTAAAAGTAAAATATCGGCACTTAGGTGCGCAGCCACGGAGAAAGCAAGCCGAGTGTACATTCCCTTAGAATAATGCTTTACCGGAGTATCTATGAATGGCTCATTCCCTGAGAATTGAACAATAGCATCAAAGTAAGAAGTAACCTCTTTGCGCTTCATTCCTAAAAAGGCTCCATTGAGATAAATATTTTCTCTTCCTGTCAGATCCGGATGAAAGCCGCTTCCCACTTCTAAAATAGAGGCCAATCGACCACGTAATAAAGCCTCCCCTTCAGTGGGATCAGTTAAACTTGCCAAAATTTTTAATAACGTTGATTTCCCCGCTCCATTTGCCCCTAAAATTCCCACCGCTTGACCCGGTTCGACTTTAAACGAAATATTTCGAAGAGCCCAAAAAGAACGGTCAACCTCATCGCTTTTAACCAAACTTTTTTTTCGCAAAGTCTCTTTCCACCAAAAATGGAAAGAATCTCTAAGCGAGCCAAAACCCCGCTGGCCTAGTCGATACGACTTCGATAGATTTTTAACTTCGATAAGCGATTTCATACCGTGTCAATAAAGTTTCGTTGAGCCCGATTAAAAAATAATACTCCCGAGAAACAAACTAAAACGCAGACCAAAAAGGAAACCATTTGCATCTCAAAAGGAACCCTAGTTGTTCCAAAAAGAGAAGAACGAAATGAAAGAATAATAGAAGAGACCGGATTGGCCATCACCACCCACTGCCAATCGGAGGGAACAAGACTTAAAGAATAACTGATGGGAGAAGCATACATCCACACAGTCAATCCTAACGCAGTCAGGTGATGGAAATCTCGATACTTTGAAGTTAAACCGGCAACCCAAGTGCCCACTCCAAGACTCAACAACCCTAGCTGAAAGAGCCATAACGGAATCAACACGATTTCACCAGTCATCTTAAAAACAGGCCTCTCAACGGAAAAATAAAAAAACAAGTAAAGAGCCAATAAAACAGTAGACTGAATGAGAAGTGAAAAAAAATGGGAACACAGGAGCGAAATGGGGAGAAAAATTCTAGGGAAGTAGACCTTCTTACACAGTTCGGCGTGATGAAGCATTGAAACCGAGATAGCTCCCAATGCGCTTGAAAGAAAATTCCAAATCAAAATCCCGGAAAAGTAAAACAAAACCGGTGGAACGCCATCGGTCGGGACTTTCATCGTCTTTGAGAAAAGGAACACAAAGGTGAGGGCCATCAATGAGGGTTGCAAAACCACCCAAACCGGACCAAGTAGAGTCTGTTTATATTTTGCAACAAACTCTCTTCGAACCATTAAAAAAAGCAGATCTCGGTAGTGGATGAGAGCTTTCAAGTCAAAAGACAGCCAACCTTTATCTGCCTTAATGACCTTTGTAAAAGTCTCGCTCACCCCACCCCTGCTAAAAGATTTAACGCTGAACCGGCTTTGAACCACCCAATTTGATCTTCGGTCATTGAATGATTAAGTAAAACCTGGTCGTGAGTTCCATCCGCGTGGTGAAGAACTGCTGTTATCTGTTTTTTTGGCGCTAAGTCCTTCAATCCCAAAACACTGATTCGATCCGTTTCTCGGACCTTGTCGTAATCTTGAGGCTTATCAAAAGTAAAAGGCAAAATACCCTGTTTCTTCAGGTTGGTTTCATGAATCCGTGCAAAGCTCTTAACAATGACAGCAGCTCCATTGAGAAATCTCGGAGACATCGCAGCATGCTCACGGCTGCTACCTTCTCCATAATTCTCATCTCCAACAACTACCCAACGCAGTCCTTGAGCTTTATAGTCTCGAGCCACTGCAGGCACACCTTGAACTTCTGAAGTCCGCAAGTTTTTTATCGTTCCGGCTTGTCCCGTAAAAGCATTGATAGCCCCAGTAAACATGTTGTCACTAATGTTATCCAAATGACCTCGGAACTTTAGCCAAGGGCCCGCCGGAGAAATATGATCAGTCGTGCACTTCCCTTTCGCTTTGAGTAATAAAGGAAGTTTTTCGAAGTCTTTTCCATCCCATTTAGTAAACGGCTTCAAAAGTTGGAGTCGCTTACTCGTTGGATTGACGACAACCTCAACTTTGGACCCATCTCCGGGAGGTTCAACATAACCTTCTTGAGAAAACTTAAAGCCCTTAGCTGGGACCGCCGGTGCTTTTTTGGGTGGAACTAACTTAAACTTTTTACCGTCTTTAGAAGTTAGTTCATCCACCAATGGATTAAAGGTAAGTTTGCCCGACAAAGCTAAAGCTAACACCACTTCCGGACTACTGATAAACGACAGAGTTTCAGGGTTTCCGTCATTTCTTGCAGGGAAATTCCGATTAAAGGAACTCAAAATCGCGTTAGTTTCGCCCTTTTTGATGTCACTTCTTTTCCATTGGCCGATACAGGGACCACAGGAATTGGAAAGAATTGTAGCCCCAATCGCTTCCAAAGCCGCTAACTGACCATCTCTCTTGATAGTTTGAAAAACTTGGTCCGAACCGGGAGAGACAAAAAATGGAACAGGTAATTTGACTCCTTGCTGAGCCGCCTGCTGAGCCAGATCCATGCACCGAGAAATATCTTCATAAGAGGAGTTGGTACAGCTTCCCACCAAAGCGGAAGACAGTTTCTCGGGCCAGCCTTTTTCTTTAACATCTTTGGCCAACTGAGAAATCCCGCGAGCCACATCGGGAGAATGAGGCCCGACAACTTGAGGCTCAAGCTCAGATAAATCAATTTCAATGACCTGATCAAAATACTTAGATGGATTCTTCTCAACGTCCTCATCGGCCCTAAGAAGAGAGACATGTTGCCCGGCTAAAATCGCCAAATCCTCTCGGCGGGTCGATTTTAAATATTTTTCCATCTCTTCATCAAAAGGAAACACAGAAGTCGTAGCTCCTAATTCAGCTCCCATATTGGTGATAGTCGCTTTACCCGTACAACTGATGGAACGCGCTCCAGGTCCAAAGTATTCAATGATACGATTTGTTCCGCCTTTGACCGTAAGAATGCCGCACAACTTACAAATAACATCTTTAGGAGAGGTCCAACCCTTCATCTCCCCTTTTAGATGAACACCAATCAGTTTGGGGTACTTCACTTCCCAAGGAAGTCCGGCCATGACGTCTACGGCGTCGGCTCCACCGACTCCACAGGCTAACATTCCCATGCCTCCACCATTAGGAGTGTGGGAATCGGTACCGATGATAAGACCTCCCGGAAATGCATAATTCTCCAACACAACTTGGTGAATTATGCCCGAACCAGGCTTCCAAAATCCGATACCCGCCTTAGCAGAGGCTGTTTGTAAAAAGTCATAGACCTCTCGATTTTCATCAAGAGCGGTTTTCATGTCGGTATTCGCACCAGCCTCAGCCCGAATCAAATGGTCGCAGTGAACTGTGGTGGGAACGGCCGTCTGTTTTTTACCGGAACTTAAATATTGTAAAATAGCCATCTGAGCGGTCGCATCCTGCATCGCAACACGATCAGGGTGTAGAGCAAGAATACTTTCACCAGGTTTGAGCTCCTGATTTTTGGGATCGTGTAAATGGCCAAATAGAATTTTTTCAGCCAAAGTCAGAGGTCGATTGACTCTCCTTTTCACTTCATCGATGCGAGATTGCATCTGAGTGTAGAGTTTAGAGACCATTTCCTTCGTTGTATTAATGTTCGGCATAATGTGGCATTATATCGCCTGATTACAGCTTGGAAAGTCTTTTATATGCTCAAAATGTCCCCACTAAATCTTATGGGCTTTTTATGGATTTGGGGCTGGGTGTCTCTTTGCTGCCTTGCCGAATCTCCCATCAAAACTCTGACCCCAAAATCTAAAACCGCCCCCCAAAAAACAATTGGAGTTAGCCCCAAAAAGCTCCAACCCAAAGTAGTCGAGGCCCCTCTCCCAATAAGCACTTTTGAATCTGTCAGTTTTTCCGCGTTATTGGGCACACCCCTAATCCATGAAAACTTTAACGAAAAACGCTTTGCTGCTTTCACCCAACACTTTCTCTTTTCTATCCCCATCCAACGCTTAGACCCCTCTTTATTCTTACACTTTGAAACGGGACCTGGGTTTTCCTTTGCCCGATTAACCTTTGAAAGCCCACCACTCAGCTATACCCATCTATTCTTACTTGTCCCCGCTCATGTTCGCTTGATCTATTCCATTTCAAAAAGCTTTCATTTGGAGGCCTACTCAGGAATCATGCTTCGCGCCGTAGAATATGACTCCCGCGACACCACGGACGGAGGAACTCGCTGGGTCAAAGGATCGGATTTACTTAACGCAGACGGAGGACTGGGTTTCGATTACAATATTTCATCTCCATTAAAAATACGAGCCCTTGTCGGTTATCAGTTCTTACTGGCAGGAATGGAATTAACTCTTTGAAAGCAGAAAAAATGTAGACGAATGGGGTTTTTCCGTCGTAACTTATGGCCCTAAAAAATTTCAGGAAATAACATTTATGGCCTCATTAAAACTCTTTTTAAAATCATCAGTCGGCAGAAAGTTTTTGGTAGCCGTTACGGGTCTGGGACTCTCCGGATTTGTTTTGACTCACATGGCCGGCAACCTTCTCATGTTTGTTAGGCCCGAAGCTTACAATACTTACGGACACAAGCTCACCTCAACTCCGCTGATTTATCTTGCTGAGGCGGGCTTACTGGCCATGTTCCTTATTCACATGGGGCTTGCCTTGAAACTGGCTCTAGAGAACAGGACAGCACGAGCGATGGGCCCTTCGCAAAATCCATCCACTTGTGAAAAAAGTGCTCGGTTCGGCTCACAATACATGGCGCTGACAGGGGTTTTAGTTTTAGTCTTTGTGATCTTGCATTTAATTAGCTTCAAATACGGGACCTACTATGCAGTAACTTACAACGGGGTTGAAATGCGAGACCTTCATCGGTTGGTTATCGAAAAATTCAAATTACCGCTTTATACCGGCTGGTACCTAGTTTCAATGTTGGTCCTCTTTGTCCATTTAGCTCATGGCTTTTCAGCGAGCTTTCAATCTCTGGGCCTTTTCTCTGTTAGAAATTGTTTAATCAAAAAATTGGGATGGGCCTTTGCCTTTCTAGTTGCCGGCGGCTTCTTCATTCAACCCATTTACGGCTACTTTTACGGGGGTAACTAATCATGTTGGACTCCAAAATTCCAAGCGGATCTATTGAGAAAAAATGGACGGAAAGAAAGTTTGAAAACAAATTGGTGAATCCAGCCAATCGACGCAAACACACCATCATAGTCGTAGGAACAGGATTAGCAGGAGCTTCTGCCGCAGCCTCTTTGGCCGAACAGGGTTATAAAGTAAAAGTTTTTACCTACCACGAAAGTCCCAGGCGAGCTCACTCCATCGCTGCTCAAGGGGGAATTAATGCCGCCAAAAACTACCAAAATGACGGGGACTCCGTCCAAAGGCTTTTTTACGACACCATAAAGGGCGGGGACTACCGGGCTCGAGAGGCCAACGTCTATCGATTAGCGGAGGTTTCGGTCAATATTATCGACCAATGCGTGGCTCAAGGGGTTCCTTTTGCTAGGGAGTATGGTGGAACTCTCACCAACCGCTCGTTTGGGGGAACGCAAGTTTCTCGGACTTTTTATGCTAAAGGGCAAACCGGCCAGCAATTATTACTTGGGGCCTACAGCGGTCTCATGAGGCAAGTCGCCGAAAAAACGGTTGAGCTCTTTTCTCGACATGAAATGTTAGACCTCATTATTCGTGATGGAAAAGCTCGAGGAATTGTGACTCGAAACCTAGTCAACGGCGACATCACAAGCCACACTGGAGATGCCGTTCTCTTAGCTACGGGCGGTTATGGAAATGTCTTTTTCCTATCCACCAATGCCAAGGCGAGTAATACGACGGCGGCTTGGAGAGCTTACAAACGGGGGGCTTACATGGCCAATCCCTGTTTCACTCAGATTCACCCTACTTGCATTCCCGTTTCCGGAGAGCACCAGTCCAAACTGACCTTGATGTCCGAATCGCTAAGAAACGATGGACGTGTTTGGGTTCCTCAAAAAACTGGAGACAATCGAAATGCGTTAGAAATTCCCGAAGAGGAGCGAGACTACTTTTTAGAAAGAATGTATCCGGCTTTTGGTAACTTAGTACCGCGAGATGTAGCCTCGAGAGCGGCAAAAAGAATGTGTGATGAAGGCCGTGGGGTTGGGAGCAGCAAGCTCGCCGTTTACCTGGACTTTGCAGAGTCCATCAACCGAATGGGGGAGGCCAAAGTTCGAGAAAAATACGGCAACCTTTTCCAAATGTATGAAAAGATCACCGATGAAAATCCCTACAAAGTGCCGATGAGAATATTCCCAGCGGTGCACTATGTCATGGGGGGATTGTGGGTAGACTATGATCTCATGAGCAATATCCCAGGACTATTTGTCCTTGGGGAAGCCAACTTTTCCGATCACGGGGCTAATCGTTTAGGGGCCTCGGCCCTCATGCAAGGATTAGCTGATGGATATTTCATCGCACCTTATAGTGTGGGTAACTATATCGGATTGCAAAAACTTGCTGCCATCAAATCGGATGATGATTCCGTCAAAGCAACCACTCAAGCGGTGAAAGACCGGTTAGAGGGCTTTAAAAAGATCAAAGGCAATCAAAGTGCCGAAACCCTACACCGAAAACTCGGTAAGATCATGTGGGATCATTGTGGAATGGCTCGAAATGAAAAAGGGCTCAAAGAGGCGATTTCGCAAATCAAGACACTTAAAGAGGAGTTTTGGAACACCCTTTGGGTGCCGCAAAATGATCATTGTTTGAGTTCCGAAATTGAAAAAGCAGGTCGAGTTGCCGACTTTATCGAGCTAGGAGAGTTAATGTGTCTCGATGCTCTTGAGAGAAAAGAATCTTGCGGGGGCCATTTCCGTGAAGAGATGCAAACTCCGGAAGGGGAAACCTTACGAGACGATGCTAACTTCTCTCATGTGGCGGCTTGGGAATTTATGGGGGATAAACCGAAACTCCATAAGGAAGCCCTAACTTTCGAATTTGCTCACATTGCCCAACGTAATTATAAATAAAGAGGATAACTATGAAGCTAAAACTAAAAATATGGCGTCAAGAAGGTCCCTCTTCTCCAGGTAAATTTGTCGATTACGACATGGATCATGTCTCTCCGGATATGTCATTTTTAGAAATGCTCGATGTCCTTAATGTCGGTTTAGTTAAAAAAGGGGAAACCCCCGTGGAGTTTGATCACGACTGTCGAGAAGGAATCTGTGGTTCCTGTGCCCTCATGATCAATGGAAATGCTCACGGACCAGAGACAGGAACAGCGACTTGCCAACTTCACATGCGGAGATTTAAAGACGGAGATTCGGTCATTATCGAGCCCTGGAGGGCTAAGGCTTTCCCTGTCATCAAAGATCTTGCCACTGATAGAACCGCGTTTGATCGAATTATGGCGGCGGGCGGATTTATCTCTACCAATACAGGGAATGCTCCAGAAGCCAACAGTATTTTAATCGGACACGACACAGCCGAAAGCGCCATGGACTCTGCAGCCTGCATTGGTTGTGGAGCGTGTGTAGCTGCGTGCAAAAATTCCTCAGCTATGCTGTTTGTCTCAGCCAAGGTTTCCCATTTGGCTCAACTTCCTCAAGGACATCCGGAACGGGCCAAACGAGTCCGAGGCATGGTTACTCAAATGGATAATGAGGGATTTGGAAACTGTTCAAACACCGGAGCCTGTGAAGCTGCTTGCCCTAAAGAAATTAAACTAGAAAACATCACTCGCCTCAATCGAGAGATGGTAAGGGCGGTTTTTAAAGACTAAAGACTTAAAATCCTCTAAACAGATACTCTAAAAGAGTAATACCTGCTCCCTTTAAGTGGGCTTTTTAAGAGGCTGGTCCGATATATTTTTTCCTAAATTGCAAAGACTTATAGAGGACCAAGGTTATAAGATTTGATAAGTTTTCTTGGAGTTTTCTTGAAGTTTCATTTGATAATTCGCCTCATCGTCAAACGGCCAATAAACTGCGCGCCTTAAACTAACTTCATGGCCGTTTGAACCTCTTAAAAAACCCACTTAAAGAAAGCAGGTATAAAAGAGTAAAAGGGGTACCTACTCAATAATTTCTAGAACGGATCGTTTTCTTAATTTGGTGGAAGCACCGGTCAATATGGTTCGCAATGCTTTGGCAGTCTTTCCTTGCTTTCCAATCACTTTCCCTAAATCCTCTTTAGCAACGACCAATTCAAAAACGGTTGTTTGTTCGCCGGTAATTTCAGAAATTTTAACTTCCTCAGGGATATCAACTAGAGCTCGAATCATAGTGTCTAGAAGCTCTTTCAACGTGGGTTCATTCGCCATGGGTTCCTCCTCAGAATGCGCATCAACTTGTAATTATATAAAATTACTACTCAATTTTTTGTTGAGCAACGAGTTTCTTTTGGCGCAGTGACTAAAATATAATTCTATAAGACCAGTACAAAAATTTCAGTTTTACTCTAATCCTACCGATATTCTTAAGAGAGTCACAACTCTTATAATCCAAAGTGGAGAGGATCTTGTGGGGGATAAAGACGAAAAAAACGAGCAAGAGAAAACCCAATTCGCTGTTCTTAAAAACAAATCTAATGAGGATTCCTCGGCTCTAGATCCCTGCCTCACCCAATTATCAGGCACTGGAAGCGGACAAGTATTCAATTTAAGAGATCGAGTTTTCAAAATCGGCCGAGACCGTAATTGCGACCTATGTATTGACGACCCGCATATCTCGCGCATTCATGCTACCCTCACTAATAAAGATAATGTGACTTCCATTTGCGACGACGGCAGCACAAACGGCGTTTTTATTAATGGGAAAAAAACAACTAAACAAACCCTAAAAAATGGGGATAGAATCCTCATTGGAACACGTCTTTATTTCAAATACTCACTCGAATTTGCAGATTATCAACAATTACAAAATCAAAAGTATCTCCAAGCTAACTTTGACAGCCTTACTAAACTTTATAACAAGAGATTTTTTTTCGACATTATTTCTAAAGAATTTAGCTTTCATAGACGAAACAAAAATCCCCTTAGCCTTCTCATGATCGATATCGATTACTTTAAGAAAATTAATGACCAGTATGGCCACTTAGTTGGAGATGGTGTTTTAACTCAAATCGGAGAATTAATAAGAGCCAACATTCGACATGAGAATATTGCTTGTCGATACGGTGGAGAAGAATTTTCCATTCTTCTTAGAAACACTGGGCCCCTCGCTGCTGAAGTTGTTGCCGAACGACTTCGAAAAGCGATCGAAACAGCAGCGTTTGCAGCCGGTTCGCACCCTATTAAAGTCACTATCAGCGTGGGAATTGCAACCTATGATCACCAGAACTTTGAAACCTACGAAGAGCTTATTAAATTCGCAGATGAACTTCTCTACGAATCAAAATTGAGCGGTCGAAATAAAGTCACGTTAAAAAAAGTGGCTTAATCTTTTCTTAAACTAGGAACAGGATTGGGATAGATAGAAGGCGGCAAAGCTCCCTCCTCCCTCTCAGGAAAGAGAGCTTTTTCGAAATCGGTAAACAAAACAAATCCTAAAGAATCTTCGTACCCAAAACCACATAATTTGACGGGAATCACTAAGGGCCTAACAGGAGTTTTACTCTTCTTGCCCGATTTTTTTGCAACAAATCTCGAGTCGGCAAGCTCATAGAGTTTAGAAATTATACCAAAATTTCGAAACTCGCTCGCTCCGCCGAGTTTCATCAAATAAACAGTCCCTTGGAGCGTAGTCAGAATGGGGGTCTCTTTCATGAGACCATCCCAACCTTGCTTTGGATCGTTGTACATTTCTCCAAGGTTTCCAATAAAAAGACTAGGGTCCTTGTAAACCTTAAGATCTCTAAAAAGTTTAAACTCTTCACACTTTGAATTTTCAAACTCTGACAAAACCTGAGCCGAAAAAACTTTCTGAGACAAACATCCAAGGATAAACACCAAAAAGAGAAGAATTTTCAATCTATCCTCCGCACGAGTCGCTCTAATCTTTCTAAAACTAAAGGCGCCGCCTTAGAAATATCTTGATCCAATAAAGCGCCTGCTGCCTTTCGATGGCCTCCACCATGCTCGGTGAGAGATCTCGCGAACTCCGCTACATCATGATTGCCCTGAGACCGAAATGAAACTTTAGTTTTTCCGGAATTAAGCTCAAAAAACAACACTGCGACTTCAATTCCACGAGTCAAAAATAGATGATCGATAATGCCTTCTCGATCATCGTCCACCGCTTGGTATTTTTTTAAAATTTCTTTCGGCAAAGTGCTCCAAATGATCTTTCCCTCAGCAAGAAGTTCAGCCCGATTTACGGTCTCCGACATCATTTTGAGGCTCGAAAAGCTGCGCTCCAACATTCCACGCTCACCCACTCGAGTAAAATCAAATCCAGTTCTTAATAATTGAGCACAAAGCTCCATCACATCAGGAGTCGTGTTAGAATGTCTGAAAAATCCGGTATCAAAGACGACCCCTAAATAAATTTGCTGAGCAAAATCAGAATCCACTCGAGTTTTAAACGCCTCCGTTTGTGAGAGATGGTACATCAATTCCGTCGTCGATGAAGCTGCCGGCTCAACAATCCGAATCGTATAGGGAAATTCAATGCTCACAGCATGGTGATCGATGAATACGGTTGTCGTAGCTTTCTCAAAATAGGAACGCACCCTACCGGCTCTATCTATGCCACCATCGACAATAATAGCGACATCAAATTGAGTCGACTCTCGAGTCGCGGCATACGACTCCGGAGTGTGAACATACTGAGCCCCGGATAAAAATTGATATCGCACAGGAAGCGGCTCATCATTAAGGATTCTTAATTCAGCATTAGGAAATCGTTGTTTTACCATTTGGCGAAGAGCTAATTGAGCCCCGATGGAATCTCCATCGGCGGCTCCCGGAGAGGTGATCAGAACTCTCGAAGCTGCTTCTAGGGACGAGATCCAATGAGCTATCTGAGGATGAAACTTTGTAATATTTACCATAAAAGTCTACTGAGCTTTTTAACAACTACAAAACTACGATTTAAATAGTAAACTCTGCTCAGGCCAAACCGTCAATAGCTTATTCCATTGTTATTTCAATTGGTTACCTATATCATCAATTAAGACTATGAACTCTTCGCATGCACTGCTTCCCTTTTCCACTCCTCCGTCCCCTTTTTCTTTAAGTGTGGACTGTTGTCTTAAAAGTAGCGAATTAACCCTTCAGTTTGTTTTAACGGG
>VGSE01000045.1 GCA_016875135.1 Deltaproteobacteria bacterium | reverse complement strand
CCCTTACTTTTCAAAATCCTTCTAAGAGTCACTAAGGGAGAAAAGCGGGTTAGAGCGGGTGAATTTCGTTTTCACTCAGAGATGAGCGCTATCGATGCTCTTAAGGTCTTATATTTTAATGACCCTATTGTTCATCAAGTAACTATTCCCGAAGGCTACAATATTAGACAGATCGCAGAAGTTCTAAAAGAAGCCCGTTTAGTAGAACCAGAACTCTTTGTGAGTAAGGCACTGTCATTAAACTACGCAAGAAAATACAACTTAAGTTCTCCTAACCTAGAAGGCTATCTTTTTCCTGATACCTACTCATTTTCTCGAGTTGATCGTGAAGATAAAATCATCGATCAAATGATTCAAAACTTTTTAAAGAAAACCGGTCCTAACCTGAAAGAATCGGCGAGAACAATCGGAATGACCCTAGAAGAAGTCGTTACTTTGGCTTCGATTGTTGAAAAGGAAACGGCTTCACCCGCTGAGAGACCCTTAGTCGCATCAGTATTTCACAACCGTCTCAACAAAAAGATGCGACTACAAAGTGACCCAACCACTATCTACGCTATCCCCGATTTCAAGGGAAACATTACCAAAGCAGACCTCTTGAGATATCACCCTTACAATACTTATACGATTCCTGGCCTTCCTCCAGGTCCGATTGCAAGTCCCGGCCTTTCTTCAATTAATGCTGTTTTAAATCCAGCCCAAACGGAATATCTATTTTTTGTCGCCGGTCCAGGGGGAAATCATATATTCTCAAAAACCTATGGACAACATTCCAGACAAGTTACCGCCAATCAGGTAAACCCGAATAAAGGGAAGGCCCTAGGGAAAGTCCAGAAGAAAAATGGCAAAAACTAAAAAACAAAAATCAAGTTCATTTTCGCCCGTGGTAATGACTGAATTGGTTCTGCCATCTCACACCAATGCTTTGGGAACCATTTTTGGCGGGGTTGTCATGGGATGGATCGATATTGCCGCAGCCATTGCTGCTCAGAGGTATTCGCGATCGCAAGTTGTAACAGTTTCTATTGATTATCTTCATTTTATTAATCCCATCAAAGTCGGATACACAGTTAAGATTAATGCTCAAGTGAGTTCTGTAGGCCGAACCTCAATGGAAATAGAAGTAGATGTGGAATCGGAAAATGGAATCACCGGACAGTCCAAGCCTGCAACTAAGGCCTACCTCACTTTTGTTGCCGTCGATGAAAATGGAAAACCCTGTGCCGTGCCCGCCTATTCTCCTAAAAATCTTCATGAGAAAAAACGACAGAAACAGGCCGAAATTCGAAGAAAAGCGCGCCTTGAAGCATTTAAATACTAATTCTTTTTAGAAATCTTCTGAACGTATTGAGTGATCTCAGACAAAGTATTGGCCGAAGTAAACACTGCATCGACCCCCAATTTTTTTAAAGATTCAACGTCAGTCTCAGGAATAATTCCCCCACCTAAAACGGGAATATCGGTCGCTTTTCTCTCAGTCAAAAGGCGTATAATTTCTGAAAACACTCTTTGATGAGCTCCGGATAAAATACTTACACAAATCACGTCTACATCTTCTTGAATTGCAGAATTTACAATCATTTCCGGAGTTTGATGTAGCCCAGTGTAGATGACTTCCATCCCACTGTCTCTAAGGGCCGCAGCGAGTACTTTGGCACCTCGGTCGTGCCCATCTAAACCCGGCTTAGCCACTAAAACTCTAACTCGCTTTTCGCTCACTGCAACTTTCCCCACTTTTTAGGAAACACACAAATCACTTTCTTTTTAGCTTCTAAAAAGGCTCGGATATGATCGTGCATCGCTTTGACGTTTTCATCGGTGGCCGGAGCGGCTGCCATCATCAAAAACACAAGCGCAAACTGATAGTTTTCACCAATAATTTTCCGGATAAAGCTTCGCCAAGGAAGACTAGGATACTTATAGATTCTTTGGTCACCATTAGCGGTTAGCCATTCAGAGATCCATTTCATCTCAATTTTTGACTCATTCTGAAGAACAGTCTGAAACTCTTTTGGCACCCACTCTCCACAAATTTCTAAAAAATTATGAAGGAATAGCTGATCCCAATCTCTCAAAAATGAAAACAAAAAAATGATCTCGTCGTCATCGAGAGGAACTCCACCTTTAATATGCAAGATAGGAGAAATATTTACCGCTCGAAGACCGCACAAAAGATCTTTAATCTTCTCCCATGATTGAACCGAACCTGTAATGTTGACTAAAAGAGGAACTTCCCCGTCCGGTTGCGAAAATGACTGAACCATTTCCCCTAATTGTTGACTTTGATCAACATTAATTTCAGGCATCGACTCAATAGACATAGACACCTCTTCCCGTTTTTCTGCCTAACCAACCCGCTTCCACATATTTACGCATCAGCGGCGCTGGTCGATATTTAGAATCTCCTAGATCACGATGAAGAACTTCACAAACTGCAAAACAAATATCAATTCCAACAAAATCGGCGAGCTCTAAAGGCCCCATGGGAAAATTACAACCTAATTTTAGCCCTGTGTCTATGTCTTTCGCTGAAGCAAGTCCTTCTGCTAGGGCAAAAAACCCTTCATTAATCATGGGCAGCAAAATTCGGTTCACAACAAATCCGGGAGCATCTTTAGCTTCCACAAAAACTTTTCCCATGGCTTCAGCAACGGTTCTAACTATCTTAAAACAGGCATCACTGGTTTGAAGACCACGAATCCCCTCAACCAAGGTCATTAAGGGCACCGGATTCATGAAATGCATACCTGCAACACAGTCGGGACGCTTGGTTTTGGAAGCAATTTCCGTGACGGAAATAGAAGAAGTATTAGTAGCGATAATGGTACCAGCGGGAAGAATGGCATCCAAATCTCTAAAAAGCTTGAATTTAATTTCTCGATTTTCTGAAGCGGCTTCCACAACAAATTGACAGCCCTTTAAATCCTCTAAGCGAGTAGTCTTTTTCAATCGAGCTAAAATAGCTTGAGGAGCCTCTTTAAGCTTTCCCTTCTCCTGAAGCTTAGTCAGACTTTTCTCAATGGTGGTCCAAGCCTTATTAAGTTGATTCTCATTAATATCAAAAACTGTAACTTCATACCCGGCTTGGGCGGCAACTTGAGCAATCCCATTGCCCATACTGCCGGACCCAACAACTCCAAATGACGACACTTGCATAACGCACCTCAGCTGAAAGATTTAACTTAAAGTATAAAGTTAACCAGTAAGAGGTGGCCCGTCAAACGTGGACTAAAAAAGAAAATATTGCATGGTTTAGAAAGAGAAATCCCTCTTTGGGTTTAAGCACCCTAGAGGGATTTAGAAGGTGTAAGATTAAACTTATTAAGCTTTATTATCTAAACGATCGGGTATTTCCTAAGTGAGTTGGAGAAGAAATATTACCGAAAGGCTGAGAACCAATCGAGGACTGGCTTGGAGCACTCCCGCTTCGAATAGAGGAAGTTCCATTTCTGGGAACAGTTCCGTTATTAGCTTGAGCTTGAGCCACTATCGGTTGAATTCTCTGCTTAACAGCTTCCCGAGAGTTCACAATATCTTCACAACTCTCAGAGAGTGGTTTTAATTCTTCAGAAATTACAGCTTGCATATTAGCGACATCCTGCATAGCCGCCACCGCTTCACTCATTAAGGTCGAAGGGTCTTTAGCCGCATTAATGCTACTGATGCGTCCATTGATATTTGTCCCTGAGGCTCCTTGAAGAATAGCTTGGACTCGCTCGCTGACATTTTCACACTGCAATCCGGCCGCTCTTTGAAGTTGAGCTTGCGTATCTAACTGAGCAACCTCCTCGCTTACGCCCCATTTGACCATCCACTCAGTTGACAATGTAATGTCATTATTCAAATTTCTTAACTCAGTCTCACAGTTGGAGAGTAACTGGTCCGTCTGTTCTTGAGCCGCTTGACTCGCTTGCCGACGAATGTTTTGGAGCATTTTGGTAAACTCACCTGCTAGTTGAGAGACTCTCTTATCGTTTTCTCGAATCTCACCAAGCTGCCCCATGAATTTGGCAAAGACATCGACCAAATCTCCTTTAAGTTCTTTATTAAGTTCCTTTTGTCCTTTGTTCTTGGACTTCAGTTCAGCAATTCGCTTTTCAACACCAATGTCGCCTTTCACGCTATCACTAGCCAAGGCTTCAACCGATTCATCTTTTTGGCTAAGCTCTTTAAAATACTTCATGACCTCGGCCAACTTTTGGACCTGTTTCTGCTTTAAATCTTCTCTTTTTTCTTTCAGGAGGCCTTGAGCTGCTCTCTTTAAATACTGGCCAGGCTCGGTGCTTAATTGGTCGAGCAATCCTCTCACTTGAGAGAAATCTACATTCTTCTGACAGGCTTTTGGTAAGTTTGAAGTGTTCAATGTAGCACTAGAACTCGGCGCCTGATCCAATTGAGCTGCAAATTTCTCGGCTTTGTTTAGATCTAATTGCCGGGTCTTAAGAGCTTTTTGCAAGAGTACATCGGGCATGCCTTTTAAATTTTTTAGGGTATCATTCTTTTTAACCCAGTCTTGTAGTTTTTTTCTCTGGTCAAACTCCTCTTTATTTTGACTCAAAATTTTTTCATTGCGTTCAATGGCTAATTTAAGCCGATCTTCAGAAGATCCCGCAGTCGCAGAACTGGTAACTCCGGAAAGAGCCGACTCCGCTTGCCTCAAATCACTTCGAAAATTCCTCGCGTAATTCTCATAGTCCTCAGCAACACCCGATTGACTCAATAAAAGAGCAACGGACAAGGTCACCTTAACAAAGCCCTTTTCAACGCTTAACTTCTTCATCAGTTTCAACTCCGCTTGTTAGACTTCTACCGCTTCCACTAAAACTCTAATTAACACTAAACCCTTTTGTTTAGGCTACAATCTCCAGATTGAGTAAACTCGCTCTTAGAGACTCCGCATCTCTCCAGCTGCAACCCTCAAGCCAACCTCTAAACTTGATGCCTATAGGCACTAAATAAGGTTCTCTAAACTTTGAAGTGCCTTTTTTTGCAGACCAGATTTTCGTAAAACTCATTAATTTTAAATAGTTACCATGTGAACAACTTTTAGTCGGTTTGCTCATACTCTAGACACCCTTAAAAATCGAAGGTCCAAACAAAAATTCCGGCCGAAACGCTTCCAGCCACATTAGCTAAAATGTCTCTAGAATCCGATTGTCTATCAATAGCAGTTTCCTTCACTACACCAATCGCGTTAACGACAACGGCCGAGAGCAGCCAAGATTCCACTTTACTTAACTTTAACTTTCTACCAATTCCATACCCGGTCTCAGTCGCTATAAAGGAAATTCCAAAATGAGCAGCTTTGTCCGTAGCAAATAGTGAACTTTCAGCCCGTACTTCGGTCACACTTAAGGTGAAGAAACTCAAAACTATCAACCAGTACTTCATATTAATCACTCTCCAATCGACTCTCTCTAATGCAAAAACCTTTCCTGAGCACTACAAGTTGACGACCCAAAGACTCTATTGAATAGTCACAACTTAACAAAAAGGATACCATGAATACATCTTCTCAAAACAAACCCGATTCGGCTTCGAGAGAAACTTTTGATCAATGGTATCAGGACATTCCCCCGTGGGAAATTGGCCGTCCGCAGAAAGAATTCATCCGCTTGGAAAAAGAAGGAGCTTTTTCAGGAGAAATTCTCGATGTAGGCTGTGGAACAGGAGAAAATGCTCTCTTTCTATCCTCTAAAGGATATAAAGTAGTTGGGATCGATTTTTCACCGACGGCGATCAAAAAAGCCCAAGAAAAAGGTAGCGCCCGCAGGCTAACGGCCCAATTTCAGGTACTCGATGCTTTTAAATTGACTGATTTAAAGCAAACTTTTGACTCTGTAATCGATTCTGGCCTTTTTCATTGTTTTTCGGACGAGCAAAGGCCAGTTTTTGTTAGTCAGTTGTCTAATATTTTAAGGGTTGGGGGGGGTTACTATTTCTTGTGTTTCAGTGAAAAAGAGACCCGTGACGGTGGTCCCAGAAGAATTTCTAAAGACGATATTCAAACGAATTTTGGTAAAGGCTGGTCAATTTTATCTATTAGAGATGCTAAATTTGAAAACACTTTACACGAGGGGGATAGCCTTGCTTACCTAGTCTCAATCCAAAAGCAGGAATAGCACTTATGAAAGCAACACAGATCCATAAGTTTTACTCAGTAGACCTGGCGATTAGAGCCTCAGTGGTCATCACGACTGATCTCGTTAAAGAGATCCAACAGATTCACCAATCCTTTCCCATTGCCACTATTGCAATGGGGCGTTTAGCTACTGGAGCTCTTCTCATGGCTAGCGGTTTAGCGGAAAAACAACAACTCAGCATCCGAATTCAAGGTGAGGGTCCCCTTGGAGACCTCTCCACCGATGCTTCTTTTGAATCGGAGGTTCGAGTTTACTGCGGAAATCCTCAAGTCATATTAGACCCTATTGATGGGAAATTACCAGTTGGCAATGCAGTTGGAAAAGGGATTCTTACCATTACTCGTTTTCATGACTCTTACAAACATCCTCAAATTAGCTTGATTGAAATCCAATCAGGAGAAATAGCTCAGGATTTAAGTTATTACTATCAACAATCTCATCAAATACCCACTGTTGTAGCACTCTCCGTCAGTATGAGCAAAACCGGGGAAATCACCGGCGCCGGAGGGGTAATTTTGGAACTCATGCCTGGGGCTCCAGTCTCACTCATTGAAACTATAGAGAGAAAAGTTGAAATCGGACAGCCGCTTTCAGAACTCATAATTTCGGGTGCGACCCCACTAGACTTAATTAAAGAATATTCCCACACCCATGAACTCAGAGAAAATCCCCATCCCTACCAGGTAAAATATCACTGTCCCTGTTCTCCCGAAAGAGTGGAAAGAACGCTTAAACTTTTGGGCAAGGCCTCAGTAGCAGAGATGATTTTGAAGGGCTCTTGCTGTGAAGTTAAATGCCAGTTTTGTGGGAGAAACTATTCGGTATCTCTGGAAACTCTTCGTCGATTATACGATGAGCTCATTAGCCATTAGAAATTCGAGACTCGCAGCATCAACCCCCAAACCAATCTTTAAAAGACAAAACTAATTTTTTCTGATTAAACTAAAAACACCATGAAATTATTTTTTCTAATTCTTCTAATAATATTAACGTCTTTAGGAACTGGAGCAGAAACCGGGTTTTTATTTTTCGGTGATACAGGAACAGGTTCTACAAATCAAATGAAAGTCGCGCAAGCAATGGCAAACTTTTGTGAAGATGTTAAGTGCGATTTTGTTGCTTCACTTGGGGATAACTTTTATCCTTCCGGAGTTACTGATACACGGGATCCACTTTGGAAAACGGCATTTGAAATCCCTTACTCTCCCTTAAACATTCCCTTCTTTGCTCTGTTAGGAAATCATGACTACCAGGGTAATATCGAGGCTCAAATTAATTACTCAAAAAAGTCTCAACAATGGAAAATGCCATCTCAGTATTACACTTACTCCAAAGGGCCAGTAGATTTTTTTGTTCTTGATACCAACAAGTTCAACAAATCTCAAAGAGAGTGGCTAGCCGAGTCTCTAGATAACAGTAAGAAACCTTGGAAAGTCGTATGCGGACATCATCCTATTTACTCTTTTGGAGAACATGGGAACAGCGAAGAACTCAAAGAGGAACTTCTCCCCATCATCGAGGGAAAGGTAAACTTTTATCTCTCGGGCCACGATCATAACAAGCAGGTTATTCAAAAAAAATCGAGCAACATCACTTTTATTGTCAGCGGCGCTGCCAGCCAAACCAGCCCACTCAACAAAAATCGTTCGATGGTTTTTGGCTCAGACAAATTAGGATTCGCTCACTTTTTGATTTCCGACAAGAAAGCAACCCTAATGGTTTTAGACCGTAACGGTGCAGCGGAGTATACTCAGCAATTTGAGTAGATTTTCAACAAAACCTCTCGACGCACCTCACAAAATACGAGACACTAATTGGAGCTCATGAAAATTTTAAGCTCTTCAAATTCCCCGCTCTTAAGAGTCAAGCTTCTTGAAGACTCTCTCAATACAAGAATTCTTGTTATCGATGGGGCAATGGGAACGGCTATTCAAAAAAAAAATCTACAGCCTCCCGATTTTGGGGGTGAGAATTACGAAGGCTGTAACGAATATTTAGTTATCACTAAACCTGACATCGTCCAAAAGATTCATGAAAGCTATTTAAAGGCTGGCTGCGATGTGCTTTTGACTAATACCTTCGGCGGCACCCCTATCGTTCTTGAGGAGTATGGCTTAGGAAGTCAGGCTCACGAAATTAACTTCGCTGCAGCTAAAATGGCTCGAGAACTAGCTGATAAATTCTCGACTCCAGAAAAGCCTCGATTCGTTGCCGGCTCGATGGGGCCTACTACCAAAGCCATTTCGGTCACCGGAGGAATCACCTTCTCTGGCTTGATAGAAACTTTTTATATTCAGGCCAAAGCACTTTTGGAGGGTGGTGTCGATTATTTTTTGCTTGAAACATGTCAAGACACTCGAAATATTAAAGCAGGGCTTTTAGCTATCGATCGACTATTCAAGGAGTGTCCTTTCAAAATCCCAATCGCGATCTCGGCCACCATCGAGCCCAGCGGAACCATGCTGGCCGGACAAGCTGTCGATGCCCTTATAGCCTCCCTAGCCCATCGCGATCTTCTTTATTTAGGAATTAACTGCGCCACTGGCCCTGAAGCCATGACGGATCATATTAGAACTCTGTCAAACCTTGCCCCTTTTCGAGTTGCTTGTGTACCCAATGCAGGGCTCCCAGACGAATTCGGTAACTACCTTGAAACACCGGCGATGATGGCCGGAGTTCTTAAACACTTCGTCGAAAAAGGCTGGGTAAATTTGATTGGAGGATGTTGCGGAACGAACTCCTGCCACATTGAAGACTTCCACAAACTTGTTCAAGGGAAAATTCCTCGTTCCGTTCCAAAACTGTCTCACTCCTTTTTATCAGGTATTGACTATCTGGAGATCACCCCCGAATTAAGACCCGCTCTTGTCGGAGAAAGGGCCAATGTTATTGGAAGCAAAAAATTTAAAGATCTTATTTCTGCTGAAAAATTTGAAGAAGCAGCTGAAATCGCAAGAGCCCAAGTCAAAAAAGGGGCCCATATAGTTGATGTCTGCTTAGCTAATCCGGACCGTAACGAAAAAGAAGACATGAGAAACTTTCTCAAAGATGTCATCAAAACTGTTAAAGCTCCTCTCATGATTGATTCCACCGATAGCGAAGTCATTGAACTAGCCCTCACCTATTGCCAAGGGAAATGCCTCATCAACTCAATTAACTTAGAGGATGGGGAAGAACGCTTTGCTTCAGTTCTGCCGCTGGCCAAAAAGTACGGTGCGGCTCTAGTTGTCGGCTGCATCGATGAAAATCCAGAGCAAGGAATGGGAGTAACTCGACAACGAAAACTAGAAATAGCTAGCAGATCCTATGCCCTTCTTACTCAAAAATATGAAATCTTGCCCCAAGATATTTATTGGGACCCTTTGGTTTTCCCTTGTGGAACCGGGGATAGCCAATATGTCGGTTCAGCTTTAGAAACCATAGAAGGGATTAAGTTAATTAAAGCTAAATTTCCTTTAACCAAAACCGTGCTTGGGATTTCCAATGTCAGTTTTGGTTTACCTCCTCGAGGAAGAGAAATTCTCAATGCCGTTTTTCTCTACCATTGTGTTTTAGCTGGGTTGGATTTGGCCATCGTTAATACGGAAAAGCTAGAACGTTATGCACAGATATCAGACACTGAAAAACAACTCGCTGAAGACCTGATTTTTAACCGTTCTCCCAACGCTTTAACTCTATTTACCGATCACTTTAGAAACGCAAAAAAGTCAAAACCAACTACCTCCAAACAAACGCTGCCCCTCGAAGCTCGTTTAGCCAACTACATCATTGAAGGCACCAAAGATGGCTTAATTTCCGACCTTGATTTAGCCCTCAAGAATTCAGCCCCCTTGGAGATTATTAATGGTCCGCTGATGGCTGGAATGGATGAAGTAGGAAAGTTATTTAATGCTAATAAATTGATAGTTGCAGAGGTTTTACAGTCTGCTGAAGTCATGAAATCTGCCGTGAGCCACTTAGAACCCCTCATGCCAAAAACAGAAGAGAGTGTTCGCGGAAAACTTCTTCTAGCTACGGTTAAGGGCGATGTTCACGATATTGGAAAAAATCTTGTTGATATTATCTTTTCCAATAATGGTTTTAAAGTCATCAACTTAGGAATTAAAATACCGCCCGAACAGATTATTCAAGCGGTAGAGCAACACCAACCCGATATCATCGGACTCTCTGGACTCTTAGTTAAATCGGCCCAACAAATGGTTTTAACAGCTGACGATTTGAGCAAAGCTAATATCTCTACTCCCCTTCTAGTCGGAGGAGCAGCTCTCTCAGCCAATTTTGTCGACAGACAGATCGCTAAAGCCTATACGACTGGTTTAGTCGCTTATGCAAAAGATGCAATGTCCGGTTTAGATGTAGCTAAAAAACTTGTGGATCCAGAAAAGCGTAAAGCCTTAACTCAGGAGCTTAGTAATCGAAGAAAAGATTTAGATTCTTCCGATCCCTCTCAAATAAGAAGGCCAAGTTCCAACTCTAATACCCAGAGAAGCCTTAAAATCAAACGACTAGATACAATTCCCACTCCGCCGGATTTCGAACGTCACACAACTGTCAATAACCCTCCCATAGAACTCATTTGGCCCTACATAAATCCGATGATGCTTTTTAATCGTCATTTAGGAGTTAAAGGGAGCACGGTGAAGAGATTAGGTGAACTTAAAACCTCTCTCCAGGTGCGATCGGAATTAGAATACTCAGACCCAAAAGGACTTTTAATTTGGGATACCGTTGAGGAATTTAAACTTTCCTTGAAAAACAGCCCCCTGATGAAGCCCAAAGCTGTTTGGCGGTTTTTTAAAGCCTTTTCTGAGGGAAACACCCTGCACCTTGGCTTAACTCCTTCTTCAAACTCAAGTTTTTCTCAAGAAATCCTTTTTGAATTTCCTCGACAACCCTATGGAGATAGGTTCTGTATTTCTGACTTTTGCAATCCCTCTCCAGATGCCGCAGACAACATAGCCCTCTTTGTCGTTACTATTGGAGAAGGGATTCGAGAAGAAGCAGAGAAACTCAAAAACTCCGGTCAATATTTAAAAAGTCATATTCTACAAGCCCTAGCTTTAGAATCGGCCGAAGGATACGCCGAGTTTCTCCACTCTCAAATTAGAAGAATGTGGGGCTTTCCTGACAGCCCCGATATGACTATGCTCGAGCGTTTTCAAGCCAAATACCAGGGAAAACGATATTCCTTCGGATACCCTGCCTGCCCCTCCTTAGGCGATCAAAAGAAACTATTTAATGCTTTGAAACCTGAAAACATCGGTGTGCTCCTAACTGAGGGTGATATGATGGAGCCCGAGGCTAGTGTGAGTGCCATTGTGTTTCATCATCCCCAAGCCAATTATTTTTCGGTTTCTCAAAACTCAAATCTAATCGAACAACAAAATACTCTTTAAAATCAGATGGCCCCTTTTTGTTTTAAGGCATTGTGCATTTGGACGCAGTGAACAAGAGCCATGCCAGCCTCCATCGCAGCTGCAACATGAACAGCCTCTGTCATCTGCTCAGGATTAGCTCCTGACTCTAAGCATTGAGTAGTATAAGCATCAATGCAATAAGGACACTGCTTTGCATGGGCGACAGCCAAAGCTATCAATGCTTTTTCTCTTTTGGTTAATGCCCCTTCGGCCCCTGTAGCCTCGCTATAGTAAGCGAAAAACTTTTCCATCAAACTTGAAGCAAACTTCCCCACTTCTCCAAACTTTGAAAGATCTTTTGATTCATAATAGTTCATACTGTCCTCAATTTGTTAGATAGAATTCAAAATTAATTCGGTTTATAATTTTTATCAATGAATAATCTTATCCAAAAACAAAATCGTTTCATTAATAAAGTTTACGATTCTAAATTGAATTTAAAGCCCTTAAAAATCGACACTCTCCAAGTCAATATTACCAAACTGTGTAATCAAGCCTGTAGACACTGCCATGTCGACTCCTCTCCAAGTCGCACCGAGCAAATGTCGAAGTTAACCGTAGATCAATGTTTGAAAGTTTTAGAGCAAAATCCAGATATCTCTAAGCTCGACATCACAGGTGGTGCCCCCGAATTAAACCCGCATTTTGATTATATGGTGGAGTCGGCCCGTCGCCTCGGTAAGCATGTTATGGTTCGACATAATTTAACGGTCATTTTTGATGGCAATCCCCAGACAAAAGAAAGCAAAGAGTACCTTCCAGAGTTTTTCTCTAAACATCAAGTTGAGATTATTTCTTCATTGCCCTACTACCAGGAATTTTTTACCGACAAACAAAGAGGTCGTGGCGTATTCAATAAAAGCATTGAAGGGCTAAAGAGATTAAACTCTGTCGGCTATGGCACCGACGGCACAGGTAAAGTTCTTAATTTGGTCTACAACCCCGTAGGACCTTATCTACCCGCTGACCAGAGAACTCTGGAAGCAGATTATAAAAAAGAGTTGATGGGTAAGTTTGGAATCTCATTTAACCATCTTTTCGCCATCACCAACATGCCTATTCATAGGTTCAAAGAGGACCTTGAACGCAATGGGAACTTAGATGACTACATGACAAAACTTATTAACGCCTTTAATCCTAATGCAGCCGAAGGAATCATGTGCCGCTCACTAGTTAGCGTTTCATATGATGGCAAACTTTACGACTGTGATTTTAATCAGATGCTACAGCTAGACCTGACTGATCGCTCTTGCAATTCAATTTTCCATTTTGATGTCAAAAAACTAACTGAAAGAACTATCATCTTTGATGACCACTGTTTCGGCTGTACTGCAGGAGCGGGGAGTAGCTGCGGTGGAAATACGGCTTAGAACAAATTCAATGAAACCAACTGTTCTTTTTTTATTTTTTACCCTCATCTATTTCTCACCAACTTTAGGGTTTTCGGCCACAGCATGTCGCTGTCTCTGTAGCCTCTTTTATACCCGAGGTGGAGAAAAAAAACTTTGCGCTGAAATTTACACAACCAAAATAAAGTGTGAAAACTGGTACCATGATATTCCTAGCATTAATAATAAACAGACTTGCCGGGAATTGGGAGAATCCCTGAATGAATGTAAAGGGAACTTCAAAGAAAGCGACAGAAAAGGCGACTGGTCTCCTATAGAGGAGGGGCGTTATCACAGCTGTCGCTTCAACGACAAACAATAACTAAGTCACAACTTTAATTTTAATTTTACAACCCCAATTTGATTCTGAGGGTACGTTCAAAAAAAGCTTTCCTCCGGGAAGGCTCAATGAAAAATCATCCCCCTCTACTTTCAGTTCTTTAACTCCCTTTGGAAGGGCCATAATCACAGATCTACTTGCTCCACAGTTGTTAACCTCTTTTTTAAAAGTGGAAATTTGGCTCTTTTCTTCAACCCAGCTTAAAACCGCCAACTGACGTTCCGGTACAAACGCAAATTTCCCCACAGAAGCGGTCCTCAGTAGAATAAAATCTTTTTCCCCATCGACCCAGACCTTGGGATAATTTTCAAAAACTTCAAGTGGTAATTTTTGAGAATCAAAATGAAAAACGGTAGGACTATATTTCCCACCTTTTTCATCGTTAGCCCCAATCAACTTGAATGTTTCTGATAATCCCACTTTTCGCTCCGAGTAGGTTGCAATTTCAAATCGCCCCTGTTTAGCATCCCAATACACAATATCCTTGGGGTCAGTATGCCGCTTTAGCTGAAAGACCTCTGTTAATTCAGGTCGATAGTCATGAACTATCGTAGAGTAGAAGACTGGTAGCTTAGTTGCCTTGTAGACCAACAAAAGACCCATAACCGCAAATGCAACTCTACCCTTTATACTCTTTGAACGACACAGACACTCAACTCCTAAAGCTACGAGATAATAGAGATAGGGCATGACAGCTATGAGATAGTAATCATGGTAAGTCTGAACTTGAAAAAAAATCAACGTATGTGCGAGGCAAATCCCATAAATAATGGCAAATAATTTCCAATTTTGTTTAAACAATAAAATACTTCCTACTAACCAAGGAATTACCAAAGCGTCAAAGAAGAAAGATCTTACTCCAAAATCCCAGATAATTTTTTTCCACCGCCAAAGTTCGAAGCGTTGTTTTAGAATACCTATCAGCCACGGGGTGTCTGCCGGAGAGTGCAACGTATGAAGTCGATGATAATTCCACGCAAATATTACAAGAATCTGAAGCGCCAGAACCCCAAAAAGTTTGAATAACCAATCTTTTTTTTCCGAGCGCCGCATCCAACATTCCCCAACCAGTATGCCTAGAGCTGAAAAAGTAACAAAAAACCAGATATTAATTTTCGCCAATCCGGCTATTACGCCTCCTAAGGAGAATAAAAGCCACCCTAACTTACTCTTGGCATCATCTCGAATCCGGATCAATCCATAGATAGAACCAAGCGTGAAAGCCAGAGCAAAAAAATCGATCAAACAAACCCGCGAAAATATGACACCAAAAGGATTAATGAGATACAAAATCAAAAACCAATTTGCGATTTTCCTACCCCACAATTTAAGACCGATGAGATAAGCAAATAAGGCACTCAACAAAAAGCAAAAAAGTGTGACAAGACGGGAGACAACTTCAAGCCCCCCCCCTAAAAACATAATTCGGCTTACGACCCATTGGTAAATTGGAAATTCATAGACATTATTCCAGAGCATTCCGCTTAAGGGAGAACGATAATCCCAGAGGGACCCCGTTCCGTAAAACAACTGCATGATAGTTAATGCCGTTTGGGTTTGCCTCCATGGATGGGGTTCGAGCAAAGCATTATTCAAAAAATAAAATCGAGCCCACAAAGCAACAGGGCCATAAATAAGTATAAGTCCCCAAAGTAAAATTTTTTCTCGATTGATTTGTTTAGTCATTTTCTTAATATTGATTAGTTCTGTAATCTTATCAGCTCGATATTTCCGGGTAAAGAAACACTGCCGGACACAAAAACCATTAATGCGTGGCGACATTAGCCGCACTCAATATCTACCGATAAGAATGATCACAGGACTAACTACACTTATGAAACTAAATCGAGACTTCTTCTTACCTTCTTTAACTACTGTTATCCTTACTGGAATGGGCGCCTTTCTTTCCTGTTCTCATCAGTGGCGCAACGTCAGTAATGAAGAGGAATCTGAAGAAGTTCATGAGGCATCCACCAAAACTGTAGTTGAAGAGACGGGTACGATTTTACTTCATAATAGCCAGCCAGAAATGCCTTCCGTAGAAAATACGTCGGTCACTTCTAATAAGGTTGATGAAACCACTTTTAATGCTCAACCAAACACAACTAAAATTGCAGTCTCCCAACAAAACACAGAAAAACAAAATTTTAGAGTGCAACTTCCCAAGATCCCTAAAACAGCTTTTCGCCACAGATCTAATCTCATCAATCGTTTTTATTTTGTAAGATCGGGCGACTCTCCCAAACGAGTGGCAGAACTTATTTTTGGAAATACGGCTAACAGCCGAAAGCTTAGAGTTTGGAATCCCGGTTCATGGAAAATTGGTCAAATGATCTTTTATCAATCGGCTAAGTTTCCTGATGACCCCAAAATGGCTTCTTTTTATTACGAAGAACAAATTGCCGCTGACGTTTATCGTGTTAAAAAGGGAGACTGGTTATCTAAAATAGCCTATCGAACTCTCGGAAGTTCTAAAAGCTGGTCTGAAATCGCGGTAATGAACAAAATCACTTCCCCCGATACTTTACGAGTAGGTTACCCGCTCCAGATACTACCGAGGGAACTCGTTCGACAAGCTCAATTAGTCACGCAGGAACCGGTTCAAAATCCGGCTGTCTTAATCCCGCCCACTCCTTCAGCGCCTTTAGTTGCTGAAACTCTCCCACAGGAACAAGCTCCAAGAACTCCTCTCAATCTCTCTTCTCCAACGGCCGAACCCAACTCAAAATCTTCAACCGATCACTTTTCGTTTAAGAGCTATTTAAGGCAGTGGCTCAGACGTCTAAAAGCGATGTTGGGTCGAAAAGAAAATCCTTAAAATTTCAGTTATCCAATTTCCATCTTCAAATTATTTAAATAGATACGCATCCTTTGAACCCGCTGAAGCCCCTCTTCTCTTCCGGAGGCGGTTTTTAAGGTTTCTGCTGTCTTAAAAAGCTTCTTAAAAAAATGATCGACAGTATAGACTGAATCATCGGGAGAACGAGTTTCACAAAAGGGGTCTTGGACAGAATAAAAAGGACGTTTAAGTAGGCCCGAGGTGGCAAAGCAGCGAGCTATCCCTATAGCCCCCAGCCCATCTAATCGGTCCGCATCTTGAACGATTTTCGCTTCGATGGTTTTAACTTCTATATCAGCACTAAAACTATGCCCATGAATAGCATGAAAAATCTGATCAAAATACTGAACTGGATAATGAATCGACTTTAAGTACTGAATAGCTTTTTCGGCCGAAAGCCTAGAAGCTTGATTTCTTAGGGGATCATTTTTGGAAACTATCACTAGATCATGAAGCCAAGCAGATGGAATAACAACATTGAAGTTTCCTTTTTCCCTTTCACAGAGCCTTTTTGCCATTAAGACGACCCTTTTAAAGTGCAGTAGGTCATGGGCTGGATCGTCAGAAGAAGCAATCTCCTTTATTTTTGATTCAAAAATATTTTCCCAATGTTCAAACTGAACTAAATTCATAACACTTCCGTGGGCTAACGAATTAGGGTCTAACATAAATAAGAAACGATACCGTGAGCCGTTTCACTTTAAAACTTTAGGGGAATAAATCTGCCGCAGGAGGGACTTGAACCCCCACGCCCAAGGGCACTGGCTTCTAAGACCAGCGTGTCTGCCATTTCACCACTGCGGCACAGAAGCCCTAATTTATAATGTTAGCCCCCAAAAAACGCA
>VGSE01000044.1 GCA_016875135.1 Deltaproteobacteria bacterium | reverse complement strand
GATGGGCAATCGATCTCTCATCTTCGATTGCCTCTCTTAACTCAAGCGATTAGAGGAAAAACAGCCAACACGCTTTGGAATCTCACTTTCCGCAGCTTCTTTAAAGAAGACTTAGGTAAAAAACATGAGCCGATATCTCTTACTCTGGAGGGGCCGGCTCTTTCTACTTTTTATCAATTTCCACCTGTAGCAGCCTATACGGTAACTACCCCCAAAGTCGGTGACAAAGAGGTCCCAATCTTAGGCAAGCAGCTTCCTTTAGAAACTCTTTCAAGCCGTTGGGTGTCAACCACAGAACACTTTCTCCACTCTCCCAATCGAATTCAAATACGTCCCCTAATTAAAAAGAAGTTCAGTGACCTCTTCCTATCAATCGACTCGGTGAACATGTCTCCCAAAAAATCAAATCCTCTTCCATTCGAAAGTTGAATCTTACCTACGAGGGGGGTAAAATACTCAATCTTTAGGGTTTAAGGAGAACCGATCATGGCCCAAAATCTTTTTACCGATTTTCCAGAAAGAGTTGAGCAACTTAAAAAATATTGTGAATTAGCCCAACTATCAGCCCCCTTAGAAGAGGCGTTTGGAGAGAAAAACTTTTTTAAATCCCCCTCTGAAGCAATGGACTTTTACCACGGTGTTCTTGAGGAACTTGGGAAATTAGCCGCTGCAGTCATTCGTCCGCAAGCTCACACAGTAGACATTACCGGAGCTGAGTTAAAAAACGGAGAAGTTTTTTTACCCAAAGAGCTTGAAGATAACATTTTAAAATTAAAAGAACTTGGGGTTTTTAGCGGTGTTGCCAGTCGCGCACATCAGGGGTTTAATCTTCCTGAAGCCGTTCAAAGCATGGCTTTAGAAATTTTGGCTCATGCCTGCCCCAATACCGCTCTTACCGTCGCCTGCTATGCCATGGTCCCTTTTGTCGAAACTTGGGGAACTGAAGAACAAAAACAGAGGATAATTCCTAAACTGATTTCTTTAGAATGGAAATCCTCAATGGCCTTAACAGAACCTAATGCGGGTTCCGATTTGGGGCAATTACGAACGTTTGCCCGCAGAGAAGGAGACCAGTACGTCATCAATGGGAGTAAGATTTTTATTACCGGCGGAAGCGGAGACATGACTTTTGCATTGGTGCGAACCGCTCCTGAAAGTAAGGGTCTCGATGGGCTTTCTGTCCTCATCGTTCCCAGAAAGATTGATGGTAAAGACAACTATCGAGTCACAAAGATCGAAGAAAAAATCTGTCTTCACGCTTCCCCCACTTGCGAAATCGTTTTCGAAAATTCCTTGGGCGAGCTTTTGGGACCCGAGGGAGAAGGCTTCAAGGTCATGCTGGATCTTATGAACGATGCCAGGCTCGCGATGGCAGCTCTGGCGACAGGAATCGCTGCGGCATCTCTTGAAGAGGCAAAAAATTACGCAAGCCAAAGAGTGACCATGGGTAAACCGATCCGACAACACCCGATGATCGCCGATATGCTTTACGAAATGGAGCTTGAAATTACAGCCATGAGAGCCCTTGTCAATGAGGCTTCCATGGCATTCGACTGGATGAGAATCGCTCAGAAAAAAGGGGACAACACACTCTTTTTAAAATGGAGGAAACGCTATCGCAGGCTGACTCCGCTTTGTAAATACTATTGCTGCGAGAAAGCCATTACGATTTCACGTAATGCCTTACAAATTTTTGGAGGTTATGGTGTCTGTAAGGATTATCCTGTTGAGCGACTGCTCAGGGAAACCATCATTTATCCCATTTACGAAGGAACCTCGCAGATACAATCTTTAATGGTTCTTAAAGACACTTTAAAAGATGTGGCGCTCCAAGCCCCAGGATTTTTGGGTTCTTTAGCAGGCGCATGGGCCGAATCCAAAGTTGCTCTCGATCCCATCAAATCCAACTTGCTTAAAGCAAGGAACGAACTGAACTTGGCTATAAAATCGATTTTAATGAGCATCATTAAAGATAAATTTAAAAGCGATATCAACTCTCTTAAAAACTCTAATATTCAGCAATTCTTAAAAGAATACTCTGTAAATCTACTTTCAACCAAAACCGATCTTACTTATCCCTTTCTGGTAGCGGAGCGATTTGCACGAATCACTTGTGATTATTACGCTTTAAAATGTTTAAGCGATCGATTGCCCGCGGGAGATAAGTTACGCCGAGATCTCACTCTTGATTTTGCGCAGCTTGTGTTACCAAGAATGAAATTAGAGAATGAATACATGATCCGTAAATCTCAATCGACATTAAATTATATGAAGCGTCACACTTCTTAGTTCTTTTGCGTGGCTAACAAGGTTTGGGACTGTTATATTCCCGACCTATGATTGGGTTATCTCTTATTCTAGGAACGTTTGTCGTTTTTGTCTTTTTGGGCTTTATTTTGCAGCGCTCTAATCAAGCTCAACTCAGCCAAGGCTTTAAGCTTTTACAGGAAACGGTTGAAGGTACCAACCGAAGTCTTCTGCATGCTCAAAAGGAATTTGAAAACACCTACGAGCAAAGAAACGCCTCACTCAGAATTGAGCTCCAGGAAGGGCTTCAAAACAGCCGCAAAGAGGTTCAATCAGGACTAGCAAATACCACAGTCGTTTTGGAACAAAAGGTTTCTCAGATCGATCAACGCTTGGATCAGAGATTAAATTCACTTACTCAAAATGTCGGGTCGAAGCTTGAACAAAACTTAAAAGAGGGTTTTGTTCATTTTGAAAAAATACAAACACATTTAAAACAGGCAGAACTTCAACTTTTGAATCTTAATACCGTTGGGCAATCGATTAATGACTTAAATAATCTTTTAAAACTTCCTCATCTAAGAGGTAACTTTGGAGAAGCAATTTTAGAACAACTTCTTAATGATCTTTTGCCTCAAGAGGCTTACGAATTACAATACAAAATCGTGCCAGGCTCCTCAGAGCGGGTAGATGCGGTCATCAAATACCCAAATAAAGTGCTCCCCATTGATAGTAAATTTCCCAGAGAGGCGGTCTTGCCTTTATTTCAAACTAACGACCCACTTGAATTGGAGTCAGCAAGAAAAGAGCTCTCTGATGTCATGAAAGGGCTTGCTAAAACTATCCGAGACAAATATATCCACCCAGAACATGGCACTACCGACATTGCTCTCTTATTCGTTCCGAGTGAGACTCTGTACTTTGAGATATTAAAAAACATTAAACTCTGCGAAGACCTTGCGAAACTCAAAATCTTTGCCGTTTCTCCTAATACTTTAGCCATCACCCTCCATTCTCTGTCTCTTGCGCGGAGTTATTATGAGATGGCCCAAGGCGTCGAACAAACCATTTTAGAAATCAAAAAATCTCAACAACATTTTAGAAATTTTGAAGGTCGATTCACTGAAATCGGTTCGGCTCTGGGGAAAGCACAGACTGTTTTCAATACAGCTTCAACTCATTTATCTCGATACCAATCGGCTGTTTCAAGGCTAACTGGAATGGAGCCTGAGGAGGCAACGCAAGCCGCTCTTAACGCACCGCCACCATTATTAAATTCTTAAAACGACGAAAGTACATTGCCGAAGCAGAAGTTTTTTGAAATATAGTATGGCCATGACATCAGTAAATTCGAAACTCCCCCCTCAAAATCTAGAGGCCGAACAGTCGGTTTTAGGAAGCATTCTTATAGACAACCAAGTTTTTCATAAGGTGATCGATTTTCTCTCACCTGAGGATTTCTATAGGCCGGCCAATGGAAAAATTTTTGGTGGCATGATTGAACTAATTACCCAAAGTCAGCCTATTGATGTTCTTACCTTAAGCTCGAAACTAAAAACCTTAGGTCTCTACGAAGAAGTGGGAGGAGCAGCCTATGTCGCAGAAATCTTGGAACGGGTTCCTACAGCGCTTAACGCGGAATACCACGCCAAACTTATCCGAGATCAAGCCACTAAAAGAAATCTAGTTTCCGTCTGTAATGAAATTGCAAGTCGAGGACTTGACGCAAGCGAAACGACAGAAGAGCTCTTAGATTATGCAGAAAAGAGAATTTTTTCTCTTTCAAGCTCTAAACAGACTCGTAGCTTAGTTCCGGTTAGAGATGTGGTAAAAGATGCCTTTAGAGAACTGGAAAAGAGATTTGAAAATCAGGGTCAAATGACGGGCGTGGCCTCGGGCTATATCGATCTTGATAAAATCACACAAGGCTTTCAAAAGTCTGACTTGATTATTGTGGCCTGCCGTCCTGGCATGGGAAAAACAAGTTTCTCTTTAGGAGTCGCTCGTCACGCTGCCACCCATGTAAAAGCTCCAGTTGTCTTTTTTTCCTTAGAAATGGCGAAAGAACAGATAGTCTCTCGTTTACTTGCCGCTGAAGGCAAGGTCGATTCGACTCGGCTTCGAACCGGAAAACTAACTGAACAAGATTGGGATAGACTAACCAGAGGGGCCGGTCGCCTCTCTGAATCCCCCATCTACATCGACGATACCCCCGCCCTCACAGTTCTAGAAATGCGAAGTAAAGCTCGGAAATTAAAAAGCGAGTTGGGTGAGCTAGGGCTCATAATTGTCGACTACCTTCAGATCATGGGGGCCACAAATAAAAACGACAATCGTGAGAAGGTTATTGCCGATATTTCTCGTTCTTTAAAAGCCCTAGCCAAAGAGCTTAATGTCCCAGTTGTAGCACTATCTCAGTTGAATCGACAAATTGAGACGCGACCCGACAAACGTCCCATGATGGCTGACTTAAGAGAATCGGGCGCTATTGAACAAGATGCTGACATCATCTTATTCATTCACCGGGAAGACATTGAAAACTTACAACCGGGTGGAATCAGCATGGCCGAATTTATTATCCGCAAACACCGTAATGGCCCTCAAGGAACTGTGAAAGTTGCATGGCTCGGCCAATACACATCCTTTGAAAACTTGAGTAATCAATCGGTATAACTTTTGATACCTGCTCCCTTTAAGTGGGCTTTTAAAAGACTGGGCCGATTAAGGTATTAACTTTTTTATTGCTTTGTTAGTGCCCTAATGTGTTAGGATTCTTTAATTTGAACAGGGCTAAAAACAGTGAAATCAAAAACTAAAACCAAACGAAAACGCTCTCAAACAAAAAAAGCAATCACCGGAGAAGCCCTTTTAAATCAAGTCGTAAAACTCACGGGTTTACCGACCAAAGATATCAAACACGAACTCAAAGAGATTCTTAAGTACAAGAATATTAATGTTTACCAATTAAACTTAGGACAACTTCGAAGCGCTGCAGCGAGTTATGTTAGGGAGATCATGATTTCTCTCATGGACAAGTACCAACACAAAAAAAGCGACCCGGTTCATTAATTCCTATTTTTTTAAGAGCAACTATTTTTTACTTCTTGAATTCGACTGATTGTAAGAGATGGGTGTACTATGTTAGCGTAAAAAACGTTAATATTTCAACGTTAGGAGGGGTTCATGCGCTTTAGATCAATCTATTTATCACTAAGATGGTTTGTTATCGCTTCCATTTTAGTTTCCTGTGCTTCGGCCCCCCAAAGCGTTTCCCGTGATACGAATTCAAGGACTCAAAAAGAAGCAACTAGTGCTGAACCAGACCAAAGTTTCATTCCTTTTCAAAAAGAAACTTCGACTCCAACAGCCACAGACATAGAACATTTAACGATTGATGACGTCATTAGGCTGGAAGAGCCTAACACTCAAAACCTATACGATAACAGCCGATATGACTTTCCTATTACCATCAACTCGAGGGTAGAAGGTTGGATCGACTATTTTACCGGAATAGGTCGAGGGCATATGGAGAGGTACTTATCCCGTTCAAGCCGCTACATACCGGTGATGAAACAGACCTTTAAAAAATCCGGTCTTCCAGAGGATTTAGTTTATTTGGCCCTCATCGAGAGCGGATTTAACTTGCGAGCGAAATCCCGCGCCAAAGCTGTCGGTCCTTGGCAGTTCATGAAAGCGACCGGAAAACGCTATGGACTCAGAGTTGATGCGTGGGTGGACGAAAGAAAAGATCCTATTCGAAGCACCGAAGCCGCTGCAAATTATTTAAAAGACCTCTATCTAATGTTTGAAAGTTGGTATCTTGCTGCAAGTGCTTACAACGCCGGCGAATATAAAGTTTTACGCGCGATTGAGGAAAGCAAGACCAATAATTATTGGAGAATTTGCGAAACCCGAATGCTTCGACGAGAAACTAAAGACTACGTACCAAAACTAATAGCAGCAGCTATCATCGCTAAAAATCCTGAGAAATATGGATTTTCAGATGTTGAGTACCAAGAACCTCTTCAATTCGACTCCATATCGGTTTCTGCTCCCTTAAAATTAAAATCGGTTGCTAAACTGCTCCACGTTCCGGAGGATGACATCCTCGACCTAAATCCTGCCTTTGCAAGATCTATCACGCCGCCCCATGGCGGTCCTTATGAGCTAAGAATTCCACCAGGAACAAAGCTCTTATTAGAAAGAACTTTAGCCTCTAATAAAACGGACCTCGAGGCTGACGATATCCCAACTCAAATTACAGTCAAACGTGGCGACAACTTAAAATCGATAGCTCAAAAATATCGAATTAACGTAAAAACACTAGCGAACTTAAATAATCTTTCAACTAAGGACTCTCTCTCTCCCGGTACCTACTTATTACTTCCAAAAGGGGCTGCATTCCAATCTGCCCAAAAGTCGACTCCCCAACCACCGACTTCAAGGACCCCTTCATCCGCAGCCACTTCCACCGGAGAATTTGTAACTCACACTGTCACACGAGGGGAATCCTTGTGGTCAATTTCAGAGCAATATAATGTTACGGTACAAAACATTTTTCGATGGAATGGCCTAAAAAAATCCCAAATTGTTCCAGGTAAAAAGATCAAAATTAAAGTCACTAGATCGGAAGAGTCAAAAAAGATTCACAAACAACCAACAACTAAACAATCATAATTAAATCCTGTGACCACTCAAAATAGAATTTAATTAAAACACGCCAATAGTAAAATTGAACTTCATCGTTTCTTTGTCGGGACCCAATCCCTGAGAGACATCTATAACAGCCGGGCCCACTGGAGTTTTATACCGAAGCCCCACACCAACTCCGTCATGTCTCAACCCCGTAACCCAAGATTTGCCAGCCGTTTTTGAAAAGATCTGTCCTGAATCCATGAATACAGCGGCACTCAAATCTCCTATGATCGAACTGCGAAGCTCGGCTCTTAAATTATAAAAACCAGCAGTCACCGATTCGGCTTGTGGGTTAAATATTCTAGGAGAAAATCCCCTGACAGAGCCTTGGCCCCCCAACGAGAGGTCGGTAAGTAATCGTGCTTTTGGAATTTGGTACTGGTGATCTAGAGAATCTGCATACCCGGCACCGGCAAAAAGAGCCAAGCCGAGGGGATTAAACAATGGCAAAAAAAAGGAATTTCTGGCCGTCAACATGTAGAATCTCACTTGATTACTCGCCAAAAGACTGGGGTGCGCAATTTCACCGTCTAATGTATGGAAGCTCCCTGAAGAGGGATTGAAGGGATCATCCCTAAGATCCATTTGCAAGCCAGGCCCAGTAGATCCTATATCCACCACTTCAGTGGCAGAAGGAAAGCCTGGCTGGAAATTATTCCCATTTGGATTGGTCGGATTATTCGGGTCATTAGAATCAAAAAGAACAAGCGTTTTAGTTGTAGCTCTTTCAAAGCGATGAAACCGATAAATAAAACTAACCGTATTGGACAGTTTCTTTTCAATACGCTCCTCAATCCGAGCCCTAGTTTGCAAATTGGATAGTTTACCCCCAGAACTCGTACCTACTTCATAATTGTCTAAACTTGCCTGACTAAAAAACACAGCTGGAATATCAAAAAGATAAGGAGCTCGGTAACTAAGTATGGCCGAGTATTCGACAAAGGGAAGTCGTTCAAATTTTTGACTTAAAGGCAATCCGAGTTCTGTTCTAACCGAGGCAGTCTGATTTACACCAAATACATTATTGTAGGCAAGACCAACGAAGCTCCTTAGTCTAAAACGAGGATCTTCGTAGACGGCACCCATTCCAAGTTCTCCGCTACCAGCCATCGTTTCGAGCACTGCTACTTTGACATTTTTCTTTGAAGGCTCTTTTTCGTCGACAGTCCCAATCATTTCCGCCTTTGAAAAAAGTCCGGTAAGCAACAATTCATCTTCCGATTGTCTTATCTTTTCGACATTGAACTTCTCACCACTCTTAACTCTCAACTCCCTCTCGATAACTTTACCTTTAGTATGACGATTACCCTCAACACTAATGCTTCCCACAAAGTATTGTTTTCCTTCTTCTACCGATAACTTAACGATGGCTTTGGAAGGATCTTCAGCAAAAATGACATCCTCTCCCCCACCCATTTTCACATCGACATAACCTTCCCTCAAATAATACTTTTCAATCTCAATCTTGCTCTGCCCGATATGCAAACGACTCACGGGCTGCCCGACCTTAAACAGGAGCATATTTTCTAATATTTTTCGTCTTTCTTCAGTAACCCCTAATATATCAATACGACTAACTTTAATCTGATTTCCTAATTCAACATTAAAGAACAGTTCAGCCCCTTTTTTATCATCGGAATAGCTCACCCGTGGAACAGGGAGAGAGACTCTTAAATACCCCTGATTTTCTAGCTCCTGAATCATTTTACGGCAGGTAGGTTCAAGCCCGGACTCCCAAAAAACACCTCTAGCAAGAACCCCTTCGGCACTTTGGTAAAAAAGATCCTTAAATTTGTTGCCCCCATACTCGGATGCTCCGCTGACAGTAACGGAATCAACAATAACTTTTTCACCTTCATCAATGTTAAAATGATAGCGCTTTATTTTTGCTTCTCGGATTTTAGGATAAACGGTTTGAACTTTGCAGAAATGATATCCAATTTCTTTATACTTAGTTTCGATAACTCCTTCGATAGCCCTGATAGGATCTGACGTAGCCAAAACATCTGCCGTAATCCAACTTCTAATAACTTCATCGCCGAAAACATTATTCCCGCTGAACATGAACTGATATTTCTGTCCCGTCCTTAGGACGAAATCAACCTCAACTCTGGTCTTATCCTCGCTAAAATTTAAATTTGTTTCTTCAACGCGTCCTTCCGGATACTGATTTTCCCTAAAATACTCCCTTAAGCTGTTAATCGAATCTTCGAGTGCAGCTCGGGTAAAGGGGGTTCCTATTTTTAGCTTTATGACTCGACGAAACTCAGCTGAACTTTCTTTGTCAACATTACTCACTTTGACTCGACTGACTTTCGTTGGGATCCCTTCAGTCACCGTTATTTTAAGATCTACTTTATCACTTTCTAAAATTTTCTGAACCTGAGCTTCGACCTCAACAAAAAAATATCCTCTAGATTCATATGCAGCCTTAATTGCCTGCTTCACTTCAGCCAGAGCCCTAGGTTCTAAGACGTTTCCCGATTTAATCCCCTCCAATGAAGATTTAACCTCGCTCAAAATATAGGGTTTAATCCCTGAGGTATCCAACTTGCCTATTCTTTTTTTAAAACCGACATCCACAACCAACTGAGCCCCCTGAGGTGAATTACGTAGTCGAATAACTAGTGATTGAACTATTCCAGAACTCACCAAGGTTCGGATAGCCTCGTCTGTGGCCACCGAATCAAAATCCTCCCCCTCTGCCAAGTGCAAGGCCTCAAGAATCATTTTTCTTTCAGAATCTACCAAGCCAGGAGTTTCAATGGAAGCTACTCTCCAAGCCCCACCATTTGACTGTCCAAAAGTTCCAAAACAAAAAACCCCTAGGAAAATGGACCATAGCAACCAGGTTTTTAAGTATTCATTCAAATTGGAAGCGATAGCGCACATCAAACCCATAAGATTTGATCGAATCATTTTGCGTAGAACCCGTGAATTTATCGATTGCGCTGGCATTGACGGTAAAATTTTCATCCAGTAATTGTTCTACTTTAAATTCCTTAAGAGCGTTCTGGTCTAAAGTACTAGAATAAGATACTTTTGTCCTGTTGGTAATGTCTTTTTGTATCTTAACTGCCGGAACCGAAGTTCCTAGCAAAGAAGAGCCTCCTGTCCCAGCAGGAATTGTACTACCCTGGGACCCATCCCCCGTTGGACCATTTCCACTTCTCTGCATATTAACTTTAATATCTACCCCAAACTCATTCTGTAACTTCGATTGAAGTGGACTTTTTCCAACCAAAGTACTACCAAAATCCAGATAGTTATCATCCTGCCCTCGGGTTGTAACACCCAATACTAGAAGAGCAATTAAATCAGGTTCAGCCAATGCAGGCACTGAACTGAGTCTGATTTTGTAATCCTGCCCTGTCCCATAGGCACTCAAAGTAACTTCATATTCAATGGGAACTTGCGCTCGTTGTTCTTTGACAAAACTTTTGGCCAAAACATTAAAACGCGGATTAATCGTCTCCGATTCTTCAAATTTAACATTACCGTTAATCAAATTAAATTTTGTCTCTTTAAAAAACACGACCCCCTTTGAGCTATCCGCACTTCCAATCAACTTAGGTTTAATATTGTCACCAAAAAGCCGAAAATCCCCTTTCCATTCAGCTTGCATAATATCCGTATCCACATACAGCTTTTCCTCAGCCTTACATAAAAGTTGAAATTTCAATGTAGGGCTTTCCTCTCGAAATGAGGAGGAAACAAGACTAAGCTCCATAAGTTTTCCTTCATCAATTCGACAATTGCCGGAAAGTGTATAGGGCATGTGTTCTCCCTGAAGCTCGAAATCCCCACTGATCTTGAGAAGCAGAAAATTCTGCTGTTTAAAACCAATACCCTTAGCAGCCAATTTGAGCGAAGGGGCAAACTTCTTAAAACGATCAATATCTACACGTCCCCTAACTTGTAATCCTCCCCCACCATGGATCGCTTCAAATCTATCTATTGTCATTGCGTCTTGGGTGAGCGACATCTGGGCTTTTACACTTTTAAAATCTTCGGCCAAATTCTGAATTCTAAAATTTCCATCTTGAATCATGACATTACCTAAAAGATCAAAGTTAGGCATCTGGCCTGAGAATCTTAAACCGGTCGAGACTCGCCCTGTACCATACTCGAGACCCGGGATAAAGGGTTGGAGGTAAAGCAGATCAACTTTAGCATCAACTCCCCCGGTGATTTTACCCTGCGGACTAAAATCAATATTTCCGGAAATAACACTATCCTGACCGGACAATTCAAATGGAGCTACTTTTACGGAGCCCTTCTCTATGATAAAGGAAATAGGCTTCTGATTTGTAACCGGGGCTGTTTTCAAATCCAGTTGTACTTCCGATAATGTTCCGGAACCGTTAATAGTTCCCCAGTTTCTAAAATCTCCGGACAACTGGACATCTCCTGTTGCCCGAATCGCACCAAAAGCGGGTAAATCTTTTGCCATCCACAAAGACAAAACAGGTGTGACATTGCAATTTCGCAGCGTCAAAAACAGATCAGAAAATACCCGCTCTTTGCGAGGCGAATTAATCCATCTACCTTGTAGAGAATTTCCAAATAACGATCCAACGAATTCACTCTTTTCTGGAGTCTCGATAAGAGAAATATTAGAATCACCAAGGCTCTGTCCTCTAAAATAGGATTTTATTAACCGTATTTCACCACGACCTGTCGGATGCTCGAGTTCTCCTTCAAGATTTATTCTTCCAACAATTTCCCCTGAGACAGGGGATCCTTGAAACTGATCCATATCCTCGAGCTTCAAACCGTAACTTTGAATCTGCAATTTTGAAGACTTTCCTTTAAAAAAACCGTAAAAGCCAACAGCTCCTTTCGGTTTTGTTAACGTAGCTCGCGTGATCTCGACAAAATCGTCTCGGTAAACCAGCGAAAAATTCCCCCCTAACCATCTTTCATTGAACCATCTTATGCTTCGAGCCGAGCCTCGCGCTGTTACCTGGATCCCTTTATTATCATGGCCCCCCTCAAGAGTAACGTCCGCTGAAATTTCACCACCTTTAGGGGGAGAAAACCCAAGTTTGTTTTTCTTAAAAAACTCAAAAACCTGATCAACTGAAGCACGCTTTGTGGAAATATTAAATTTATATCGAGTCTCCTTGGGTTTAAAATCGACGAATCCATGGCTTCGAATCATATCTAAAGACGGTAATTCTAAAGACTCAAAGGACAGTAGATCATTTTGATACACTACTCTCCCCTTTACACCGCCTAACACTACGTCTGAAATTTCTCCATTTATTAAATCAAAACTTCCCGATATCACAGGCTCTCGCTGTGAATCCAATTCAATCACAGCTTTAAGATCAGCAATTCCACCGAAAGGTAAGTCTTGTATTTTCCCTAATCTCGTCAGCGAGACCGATTTCCCCTCAACTATCATTTTAAAGGGGGTCTGCGCGCCCCACTTCCCATCAGCGACTAAGATTCCATCCAACAGCTGAGACTGAGCCCTAATCTGTCCCTCCGAACCATTTAGCCTAAAAGTCCCATTGGCTTTTGCCTTATTTACGGAGATTACTGTATTGGAAGCAGATATGGGTTCTCGAACGTGGGCAATCATGATCAAATTTGAGAGTTCTGAATTGATATCTCCTTCCAATATCAATTGATTTTTAAGAGATCCTTTAATTTTCAGCTGACCGTCTACGTCGACAAAAAGTGGGTTCCCTTCGATTTTTAAATTTTTTAATCCGGAATTAAGATCGATTTTATTTAAACTGAGTTCTCCTTCAAAGGGCATGTTTTCAGAAAACTCTGCAGTAAGCTTTGTGGATTTAATATTACCTTTACCCACTTTGATGTTTAAGTCGTCAATAACGACTTTTTTACCATCAGCAACAAAGGATAAGCTGCCCGAATCCAACAGGTAACCATCCCACAATATTTTTTGGAGGGTAAGCTTGCCGGCTCCTGTGTAACTTTTCCCATTCTTTTCGATGTTGCCTGATGAGATAAGTGTACCGTCCAATTTTGTCGGCAATCGAGCCTTTAGTTCCTTAAGTTGCTTAAAGGGCTCAAATAAGACTTTAATCTCATAAGAGGCTCTAAAGGTTTTAGGCCCCTTATCTAAACTAAACGGGACCGCTGTTGACCCCTTTAAGTTCATCGTTAACCAATCACTTTCAATACTGATTCGGTTAGCCCTGATACTTTGTTGAGTCACATCGATATCCAAGTCGGCGACTCTTATCGTATTTTTAAAAGTTCCGTGTTCCAGGGTTAAATGAGAAAAGTTAGAGGTAATTGAAAATTGGTCTTTAGCACTCTGCTCAATAAAAAGAGTAAACCTACCTGAATCAACCCGCACATCAGACTCTTTAAGGGAAACACCCACAAAAGCATCTACCACACCTATCTTTTGCACTTCGAGATTGTATTTATTCCCTTTAACCTTCCACTTAGATTTTTGTTTGAGGACCTTTTCGACTCTCTGATATAGAACATCCGCATTTTCTAAAATAATTTTCGGCTGATAAAAAGCTACTTCACTTAGAGTGATCTTACCGACAAAAAGCGAAAACGGATTAATCTCGACTTTAACCCTCTCGATAGAAAGTGGTTTAGGGAGCTGAACTAAGGCTTTCGAATTAGTCTCTAGTGTAATTCTATTCAAGTAGATTTTAGGCATTAATAGAGAAACATCAATATTCTCTATCGTAATAGAAACTCCCAATGGCTCGATGATAGCTTTGGCTTCGGACAAAATGCGGTTCTGCACAAAGCTCGAAGCAAACAACAAACTGCAAACAAAATAAATCCCCGACAAAAGAAGAAATATTTTAAAGATGCTTCGATTCATGTCCTAACCTATTAACACGTTTTAAATGGACTTTTTGACTTATCTCAACTTGAATTTGCTCAAGCTTTCGAGTCTTGTTGAAATCTCGTTTCTTAGACTAGGTAAGTTGCGATAGGCTGAATCCATTTCACTTAACTTATCGGCGAATTCAGCAGCTTTTTTGAAGTCTTGTAATTCGATGTAAATGCGAACGACATGATACAAAGCATCTTTTTTACACTCATCGTCATTACTCTCCGACCTTAAAACTTTCTGAAATATATCCAAGCTTGAAAAATAAGACTCTTGCTCAAATTCTATTTCGCCCAGCAGACACTGAGCAGCAAGATATTTATTATTAGAAGACTCAATTCCAGAAATCGCCTCTTTGGCTTGAACTGCTAATCCCATTTCCTTAAAGGCAATTGCCAGATCCAAAACACTCTTGGAGTCTCCTTTAACCAACTGCAGAGCCTTTTCCTTAAATTCAGTTACCAGACCCGATAAAGTTTCAATTCCGGGGGGGCGTTCTCCTAGCTGCTCTTCAAGCTCCTGAATAAGAGACTTTAGAGAACCAACACTTTCTTCGTTCAAGGGACTTAAAACAGAACGGTTGTTAGTCCCAATCGAATGCTCGGAGATTTCAAGGGAGTTAGGAGAATGAATCTCAGAATTGCCTATTAACTCAGCTCTAACTTTGTCTAAAGACCACTTTTCGATAATTAAATTGTCGTAAGCAACTTGTGCGCTTTCACTCCCCTGTTCCGCAATCATTTCCTTCAAGAGCTTCAAGGCCTGCTCTCCACGACGGTCGATTTTCAAAGCCGCAAAAATGATCTCATAAGCCTGGATAACTTTGCCCATTTGCCTGAGGACTTGAGCTAGGCCCAGAAAAATATCTGGCCTGGTTCGTTCAATCGACAAAATCTTTTCATAAAATTTTTTTCGAAGATTCGGTTTCTCTTGAGCCTTGACCTCGATGAGATCGATGTATTGAGTAACCCTACCCTGACGTATCGCGGCAAGCGCGAATTTATCTATTTCAATTTCAGCTTCTGGAATACGTTTGACTTTAAGAAGGGTCAAAGCCCTTGTTAACAAAAGACGCGTAGAATCAGGAGAAAGCGATAAAGCCTTATCGATGAGGATTAAAGCTTCAGAATCCTTCTCACGTTTGATCAAAGCCGAAATTAGTGAAGCATATTTTCGAGAAGCTTCTTTGTTTTTACCCTGAGACTCAAGCTCTCTAGCCTCTTCAAGAACTACTTTAGGACTTAGTAATCCCATGTCGTTCTCCCCAAAAGAAAACACCAACAACTTCCCTAACAAAAAAATTACTTATTAATCTTTTCGACGTAATCGCCCGAGCGAGTATCGATTTTCAAAATATCGTTGAGCTTTATATGATAAGGAACAATGACATTGAGACCCGTCGAAACCGTGCAGGGTTTCCCCCCACCGCTCACAGTGTCACCTTTGATAGCAGGCTCACAATAAGTGACTTTCAATTCTACAAAGTTGGGTAGTTCTATTGCAATGGGCCTGCCTTTGTAATAGAGGACTTCGATCTCCAAATTCTCAATTAGGTAGTACTTGTTATCTGCCACGGTATCTTTATCCAAAGACAACTGTTCAAAGGCATCGAGATCCATAAACTGATAGCCCGCGCCATCCGCATAGAGATACTGCATCCGTTTTTTTTCTAAAGCCGGCTCTCCAACTTTCTCCCCAGACTTGAAGGTCTTATCAATCGTGTTATTGGTGATCAAATTCTTAATCCGGGTTCGAATAAACGCATTACCTTTACCCGGTTTAACGTGCTGAAATTCCACTATCAGATAGGGAACTCCCTCCATTTCAATACAAAGACCTTTTTTAAATTCATTTGTCGAAATCATTTTTTCCTCTTAAAATTTCATGTAGTTCTGACTCATTTGAGGAAAAATTTCAATCCTTTTTCCTGTTTTTATTCAAAATTGAATTCAGCATATCGATCTTTTGTTGTCTGCGAATGGAGACAAAATCCACACCCAGAAAGGCTCGACACTCCTGAATTTTTTGAGCTAAATCAGCAGTGGGGCGACTTTTTTGAAGCTTTTCAAAAATCTTTAAAGCCTTCTCGTATTGACCTTGAGAGAGATAGAGTTCACCCAAAGTCTGCGTCGTAATTTCTGGAGATGGATACTTATCTTCGGAGAACACTTGAGATACATTTTCGGTTTTATAAGCTTCAATTGAGTCATCCTCAAATCCCAAAATAGCATCAATCTGATTTTGTCTTATCTCATCAGACTCTTCTGAATCATCCGAGATAGGCTCAAGACTACCAAGGGCTCGATCAATCTCTGCCAAATTTGAGTGCTCATAAAAAGATTGATGCGGAGATGGGTCCTTCACAGATTGTTCTACAAAGACAACCTCTTCCACCAATTCAGAAGACTCCTTAGAAATAGGGATAGCGATTGGCTGAGAAGAAGAGGTCGGGGCCACCCCATCAGAAACATTTCCCTGATAAACCCTTTCATCAAAATCTCCGCGAGCCATCTGCTGTTCGAGCCGATGGACCTTATCCTGCAAACCTACGTCGTCAGGGGCCAGGACGGACGCGATTTTATAACAATGCAAAGCCCGACTTTTCTCATCTAAGTTAAACAGACAGTCCCCTAACAAGCGCTGAGCTAAAATGTTGTCAGGCGAGACCCCAATCACCCTCTCCAGCTCGTCTTTGGCCTTAGCATATTTCTTTTTATCCAAAAAACATCGAGCTAAAGCCACTCTCCCGCCGGGAAAATCAGGATGATGTTTTAATCCCTCCAAGCAGATGTCGATAGCTTCATCCAGCCTTCCTAATCTTCGATAGGCTTCGGCTAAAGGAGCAAAAACCCGACTCGTGGGATCCTCCTGATAACGCCGCATGTACTCCCGAAAATGGGGCGGTTGATGCTCATAGAGCTTGCCTAATGTTTCACGGATTCGATTTGAAGACTGAAACTGTTTTTCCGGCATGTGACCTCATTTTCTGGAGTTTGATGCTAATAGCCATTTAATTTGACACTTTTTGGCGAGAAAAATCAAACCCTATAGCATCAAAAATGGGAAACCAAACCATTCTTCATTTTGCGATTTAAAATGGCATCGACACAAAAAATTAAAACGCCAGTTAGAAGCGCCGCTTCCCACCAAGTCGGCCTAAGAGCGGAAAGATACGAAAGATGAACCTCTTTCCACCCTACTAGTTGAACTTCGGTTATTTTATTCACCCCTTTTTCTAAATAGAGAAACAACTTATATCTCCACAAGAGAGGAACGCCCCCGAGAATTGGGACTAAGAATCCAATTGGAATAATAATTAAAGTCCAAAGCCAGTTCGCGGCTATTTGGCAAAGGGGAGCCAATAAGGAAACCTTAGAAAAATAAAACCCTACAAGCGG
>VGSE01000043.1 GCA_016875135.1 Deltaproteobacteria bacterium | reverse complement strand
TCATTTTGGCCGTAACAACTTTAATTGCTCCAGGCTTGCTTCTGGGCTCTTGGGCCTCTGAAAATAAATGGTCTCTTCTTGGCGGATTAAGGGCCGCTTCCCAAATCGTGAGTTATGAGATTCCTGTAGCTTTATCGATTCTTCCCGTAGTTTTAATTTCCGGAAGTCTTCAAATCGGAACCATTGTCGAACAACAAGGTTGGACAGTTTTTGGTGAAAACGTAGCTACTAACCATTTCTGGAATGCTTTCCATAACCCCTTTACTTTCTTTTCAATGTTCCTACTTTTTGTAGGTGGACTTGCTGAAACTAACCGTATCCCTTTCGATCTTCCCGAAGCAGAATCTGAACTTGTCTCTGGATTTAATACCGAGTTTTCAGGAATGCGGTTTGGTTTATACGCTTTAGGTGAGTTCTGCGATGTGTTTGTGATGTCAGCCATGGTAACAGCTCTTTATTTAGGTGGATGGCATATCCCTTTCTTAGATATTGAAAAACTTGGATTTGCACTGCCTACCGGTTTAGTAGCCATTATTCAGTTCCATGTGTTTATGATCAAAACTTTGCTAGTTGTTTTTGTGGTGATGTGGCTTCGATGGACTCTTCCCCGACTTCGCGTAGACCAGTTGATGGGAATGTGCTGGAAGGGTTTATTGCCTTTAGCTTTCTTTAATGTGTTGGGAACTGCAATTTGGATGTGGGTGTTTAAAGGGCAGTCGCTTATTCAGCTTTTGGCGGGGCATGGGTGATTTATGAATAAGGTTTTACTTTTAGCTGAAGTTTTAACTGTTGCATCAGCATTCATTGTCGCATTTCACCCGAATGTTCTTTATGCCTCAGTATTTCTGCTGTTCACATTTTGTGGAGTTGCGGCCATGTTTCTTTTCGCGGGGGCCGATTTTTTAGCGGGGGCTCAAGTCATCATCTATGTCGGTGGTGTCACGATTCTTATTCTCTTTGCGATCATGTTGACCCAGTGGCTGTACAACATAAAACTTTCAGATATTCGAAATAAGATGTTGTTGCCTGGAGTTCTTGCTATAGCCGTGGGAGTTTTTTTGTACCGTGCCCTTCATCAAATGGTTGCGACATTGCCCCCTCAAACTCCTGAGGCTTTAGAGAAATTCTCTTCAACTCCAAAGACGGCTCTTATTGGACAAGCACTCTTGGGGAGTTACTTACTTCCCTTTGAAGCTATTACCATTCTTCTTTTAGGAGCGATGGTCGGAGCAGTCTGGTTAGCGAGGCCCGAATGAACCACCTTATTCAATTTAGTTCTAGTCTACAGGGGTACTTAGCCGTAGGGGCCATCCTCTTTGCTTTAGGGATTTTTTGTGTGATGACCCGCAAAAATGCTATTGGAATTCTGCTCGGAATCGAGCTCATCCTAAATGCAGCAGGAATCAATTTTGTTGCTTTCAGTAAATTTAGGACCGGACTCATCGACGGCCAGATTGTAGCGCTTTTTATTATGTTGATTGCAGCTGCTGAAGCTGCGGTCGCTTTAGCCGTAATTTTGCGTTTTTATCGACTCAAACAAACCATCGATGCCGATGAAGCAAGCATCATGAGGAACTAGAATGGCACAACAAGCTTTACTTATTGCCCTGTTTCCACTTGTCGCGTTTGTGATACAGGCGCTATTTGGAAAAAAACTTCCCCGCCACGGAGATTTTGTCTCTGTGCTTGCGATTTTCGGATCCTTTGCAGTAGCGACTCCGATTTTCATGAAGTTGTTAACCCAAGGACACGTCTTTGATACTTTCGAAGTGAGTTGGATGACTCTTCCCGGGATTGAAGCCAGTGGAAGACTCAATAGTTCGGTGAACTTGGTTGTTGGAGTTCTCATCAATAATATCACGGCTATCATGCTTTTCATGGTGACTCTGTGTGCTTCTTTGATTCATCTATTTTCTGTTGGATACATGCATGGTGAAGAGAGGTATCATCTTTTCTTCGCTTACATTTCCTTGTTCTCGGCCGGAATGCTGGGGTTAGTTCTTTCGGATAATCTCCTAACTTTCTTTATGTGCTGGGAGCTCATGGGTTTGTGCTCTTACTTGTTAATCGGGTTCTATTACAAAAAGCCCTCAGCTATTAACGCTAGCATCAAAGCTTTCATGACTACGCGGGTGGGCGATACAATGTTTTTCCTCGGAATTGCTGGACTCTATTATGTTTATGGAACCAGTAATTTCATGGCGATTTATAAAGCCATTCAGGCTGGTGTGGCTCACGACATCACGATTGCAGGTTTCCCTGCATTAACTCTCATTGGATTCTTGGTGATGATGGGAACCGTGGGTAAATCGGCTCAGTTCCCCCTACAAGTTTGGTTGCCCGATGCCATGGAAGGTCCCACACCCGTTTCGGCTCTTATCCACGCTGCGACGATGGTGGCTGCCGGTGTATTTCTTTTGATCCGAATGTTTCCTTTGTTAGAAGCTTCCCACGTGGTTCTTCCTGTGGTGGCTTATGTGGGAGCCATCACTGCTTTCTTGGCCGCCTGTATTGCCATTGTCCAAGTGGATATTAAAAAAGTTCTCGCATACTCTACCATCAGTCAGTTGGGCTATATGGTAATGGGTGTCGGAGTCGGGGCTTTTGCTCCCGGATTCATGCATTTGATCACTCACGCCTGTTTCAAAGCGTGTCTGTTCTTATGTTCCGGTTCAGTGATTCACTCGGTTCATACTCAGGACATGAGAGAGATGGGTGGGCTTAAATCTAAAATGCCCATCACATTTGCCACCATGTTTATTGCAACATTAGCTATCAGCGGGGTTCCTGGATTCTCTGGCTTTGTCAGTAAAGATCGAATTTTAGGTGGGGCTCTTGCTTACAGCATGGAACACCATGGTCACTACTTGATTCCGTTGTTAGGATTTGCAACTGCGGGTATCACGGCTTTTTACATGTTTAGAATGATCTATATGACCTTTTTCGGTCATGCTCGTGATGAACACAAACATCACCATGCTCATGAACAACCTCTGACTATGACGATTCCTCTGATGATTTTAGCGGGACTCTCGTTTGCGATCGTCTTTGCAGGTCCTACAGGGATTGAATCGGTGGATCATGTGATGCCTGTAAAATGGTTTGATCAGGCTCTAGAAGGGGCTCAGCAGGAAATGGGAATTGCAGAACATCTTTCACCCGAAGCAGAAGCTGTTCACCATCAGGCTCACGGATTGGCTTTGATGCTTTCCCTGGCCGTTGCAGGACTAGGTATTTTGATCTCTTCGATTACTTATTTGAAACATCTTATCAACGCGGAAGCAATTAAGAAAATGGTGGGTCCTCTTTATACCTTGCTCTGGAATAAATATTATTTCGATGAGCTCTATCTTGGAGTTTTGATTCAAAAAGGGCTTCTTAACTTTAATCGGATGTTGGCGATGTTCGACGACAAAGTTGTAGATCGTATTTTTGTAGACGGCTGGCGCGACGTTACCATGGTGATCAAAAGCTTTATCGGTAAATTTGATGACATCGTTGTAGATCGAGTCATGGTAGATGGAACGGCTGATGTCACCGCGGGTGGTGGCTGGATCGTTCGGCAGTTTCAAACAGGAAAAGTTCAACAGTATTTAGTTTTGACAGTAATGGTTATCATTGTGGCTTTGTTTTATGCAAATTTGGGCTTGAAGTAGAGTCCAAGGTTTTTTGAAAGGGAGAGTATGTTTCCGATTCTATCTGTAATGACCTATATCCCCTTATTGGGCATGATTGCAATTTTAGCTGCGCCCCGTAACAACCCCAATCTTGTGAGATGGATTTCGGTGGTGGCAACGGCGGTTCCGTTAGCTCTCGGTATTTATCTTTATATGAGTTTTGATCGAACAACGCCAGCGATGCAGTTCGTTGAGCAGTTTGATTGGATTAAGCCTTTTAACATTCAGTACTACATGGGAATTGATGGTCTCAGTGTTCCGATGGTGCTTCTCACCCTGCTTCTTTCTTTTCTTTGTGTGATTGCTTCTTGGGGAATAGAAGACGGGGTGAAGGGGTACTACGCCATGTTCTTATTTCTAGAGACGGGGATGATGGGAGTCTTCTGTGCTCTAGATTTCTTTCTCTTCTTCCTGTTTTGGGAAATTATGCTTCTACCCATGTACTTCTTGATCGGTATTTGGGGAGGCAAAGAGAAGGTTTATGCTGCTATTAAATTCTTCTTATACACTTTGTTTGGATCCGTGCTGATGTTGCTCGTTATGGTCGGTATGTACTACTATTCTGAGCCTCATACTTTTAATTTGTTGCAATTAGCTCAAGGTCATCAGTTTGTTGGAAAAACAGTGGCTCTATTCGGCTATCAATTACCTGTAGATAAACTCTTCTGGATCGGTCTCTTTATTGGTTTTGCGATTAAGGTTCCAATTTGGCCGTTCCACACTTGGTTGCCATGGGCGCACGTAGAAGCCCCAACAGCAGTATCTGTGATCCTGGCTGGTGTTCTTTTGAAGATGGGAACTTACGGAATTTTGCGAATGAATTACCCCATTCTCCCTGAAGCGACACTGTGGGCATCTAACTTCATGATGATTCTTGGAGTAATCAATATTCTTTATGGTGCTTTCTGTGCGATGGCACAAAAGGATCTTAAAAAATTGGTCGCATACTCCTCAGTTTCACACATGGGTTATGTGATTTTAGGTATGGCAAGCTTCACAACTGCTGGTGTGAATGGGGCCGTTCTTCAAATGTTCAATCATGGAACTTCAACAGCTATGCTGTTCTTGCTGGTGGGTGTGATTTACGATCGGGTTCATCATCGTTGGATTGTAAAACCTGATGGTTCAAAAGGTTTTGGTGGAATTGCCTCCGTGGTTCCTGTTTACACGGGCATCATGGCGATTGGGCTTTTCGCTTCATTAGGTCTTCCAGGGCTCAGCGGATTTATCAGTGAAGCTTTAGTTTTCTTAGGGGCTTTTTCCAATCCCAAATTCCAAACTTACGTTGTGATCGGGTCGTTAGGTATTTTGCTCGGAGCTGCTTATTTGTTGTGGATGTTCATGAGAGTCTTCTTAGGACCTCTTAATGAAGAGCACAAAGATTTGGAAGATATCAATTGGAGAGAAATTCTAACCTTAGCTCCGCTCTGTGTGCTTGTTATCGTTCTGGGAGTTTACCCCATGCCGGTTTTAAATCTCATGGGTTCAACCATTGCGAAGCTTTTAACCTTATTTTCGTAATTTAAGGGGTGTTTGTGTTGGGTGAAACTTTACATAATATCAAGTTGTTGGCTCCCGAGGTTTGTCTCACGCTTTTTCTGTGTCTGCTTTTTGTAGTAGATGGGATTTTGCCAAAAATGAGAACCAACCGATTTTCGATGATTACCACGGTTGTGGGTTGCTTGGCTGCTTTAGTGCTAACTTGCAAAGTCGGGCAAACACCCGAAGCCTATTTCGGAGGAATGGTTGTTAACGATGGTTTGACCAAATTTTTTCGTTACTTTTTCTATTTTACAGCTGCGGTAAGCTGTTACTTGGCTTTCGGATCCAACGAAATCGAAAAGCAAAGTCGAATGGAGTTTTCACTTCTGTTGTTGTGTACAACCATCGGTATGGGAATCATGGCAACGGCCTCGAATCTTTTAGTACTCTACATGGGAATAGAGATGGTGAGTATTATCTCTTTTGTGATGGCCGGTTTTAAGCGCGATAATCTTAGATCCAATGAAGCGTCCTTTAAATACTTGGTGTTTGGGGGAGTCGCTTCGGGTCTCATGATTTATGGGTTTAGCCTGATGTATGGCTTAACGGGATCTTTAAACTACCCACAAATTGCAGCCTATTTGACCTCAACTCAAGGAAATCTCGGTTTGGTGTTTTGGCTAGCTTTGGTTCTCATCTATGGTGGTTTAGCTTATAAAATCTCTGCGTTTCCGATGCACTTTTGGGCACCCGATGTTTATGAAGGGGCTCCCACTCCAGTGGCTACGTTTTTCAGTGTCGGTCCCAAAGCTGCCGGTTTTGCAGCCTTTATAAGAATATTCCTAACGGTCTTTTCTGTAAAAACGGCCGAGGGCAATTGGCAGATGATTAACGGAATCTCATTGGCGCATGTCATAGCTATTATTTCTGCCCTTACGATGTTGGTTGGGAACCTTTCCGCGATTGGTCAAACCAATGTGAAAAGGATATTAGCTTTCTCTAGTATCGCGCATGTTGGGTACATGCTAATGGGTTTAGTGACATTGGATCGTTCAGGTTTAACGGCCATTATTTTCTACTTGATCGCCTATTGTGCCATGAACCTTGGGGCGTTTTGGGTGGTTAGCGTTGTTTCAAATATCAGGGGAAGAGAAGATCTCGATGCCTTTAGAGGTTTGGGTTGGTCGATGCCGGTTTTAGGAACTTGTATGGCTGTTTTTATATTCTCACTCACCGGAATTCCAATGTTTTCAGGCTTTATTGGTAAGTTTCTTATTTTTGGTTCTGTTATTAAGTCTGGCGGATTTCTTTGGTTAGCACTTCTCGGAGTTCTGAATAGTGTGGTTTCCTTGTATTATTACGTCAAGATTTTGAAATCTATGTGGTTGGACAAACCAGAAAGTCAGGAATCTTTGAGTTTGTCGTTTTACCACGCTGTTGGGCTAGTGGGACTTGCTATTCCAACTATCGTACTAGGTTTGTATTTCACACCTATTCTTGAGTTTGCGGAAAGAACTCTCTCAAACATTTTGTAACAGATCATTTTGCAGTGAAAGGAGGAAACTCGTGGAAGCATTTTTACCAGTAGGGTTTCTTCTTATTTTTGCTCTCCTTCTATGTGTAGGATTGTTTACCGTTAAGCGGTTACTTGGGCCTAGAAATCCGGTTTCTTCGAAGTTGAGTGTTTACGAATGTGGTGTAGCATCACCCGAGGGGAATGCTCGGGCCCCTTTCAAAACCAGTTTCTATCTCATTGCGGTTTTGTTTCTTCTTTTCGATGTCGAAGCGGCGTTCTTTTTTCCTTGGGCGTTGGTTTATCGGGAGTCTTTAGCAGAAGGGCCTGCGCTTTTAATTGCGATGTTGATTTATATGGGGCTTTTAGTTCTAGGGCTTGTTTATATTTTCAGAAAGGATTGCTTAAAGTTAAACTAATATGGAGTGGACCGACCTCATTATTACCGCAGTTAAAACAGCGGTCATCTATCTAGGAATGGTTCAAGTTGTTCCCATTATGCTCATTGTGGAACGGCGAGGAGCTGCTCTTATGCAAGATCGTCCAGGGCCTAATCGAGTTGGGCCGTTCGGTCTTTTCCAGCCTATAGCCGATGTCATCAAAATGATGATGAAAGAGGTCACTGTCCCTCGTCAGGTGAATAAAGCTCTCTTTTTGCTTGGGCCGTTTTTGGTTCTCTTTCCTGCCTCATTGGTGATCGCCGCTTTGCCCTTTGGTGATTACTTTACTCTGTTGGGGCGTGACTATTTACTTCAGGTGGCCAATATCGACGTAGGCATCTTATACGTCTTAGCCATTGGCTCGCTTGGAATTTATGGGATCTTATTCGGTGGATGGGCATCGAACAACAAGTTCTCTTTGATAGGTGCCATGCGGTCCTCTTCCCAAATCATTAGCTATGAAATTCCCTTGGGATTGGCGGCTTGTAGTGCGGTTCTTTGGTATGGCAGCTTTAGTTTGAGGGAGATGGTTTACACTCAAGAAGGGACTTTCTTGGGAATATTACCTAACTGGGGATTTTTCTATCAACCCATAGGATTTTTGTTGTTCTTTATTGCCGCTTTTGCGGAAACCAATCGATTGCCATTTGATCTGCCTGAAACCGAGGCTGAGCTAGTGGCGGGATTTCACACTGAGTATGGGCCGATGGATTTCGGAACTTTTTTTATGGCCGAGTACATGAATATGGCGACGATGTCGGGGCTTATGGTGGCCATGTACTTTGGTGGATGGCATTTGCCTTGGGTTTCGGATGTAACGTTGCTGCAATGGTTGGGTTCAAGAAATCTTTTAGCGGCCCTTCAAGTCGTCACGGTGATTGTTAAGATCTCTGTTTTTATGTTGATGTTTGTTTGGGTTCGTTGGACTCTACCTCGTTTTAGATTTGATCAATTGATGCGGCTTGCGTGGCGCAACTTGATTCCTATCGGCCTTATCAATTTGGTAATCACAGCGTTGATTATGTATTTTAGGAGCGCGCAATGAGAGAGGTATTGTTCATTGCATTTAGTCTTTTCACCATAGGAGCTGCTAGCGGTGTATTACTTTCCCGCAATCCCGTTTATAGTGCTTTTAGTTTGATTCTTTCTTTTTTTGGCCTTTCCGGACTCTATCTGCTTTGGGGATCTACTTTCATGGCCATGATACAGATTCTAATCTACACCGGAGCAATCGTAGTTCTTTTTGTTTTTGTGGTGATGTTGCTGAATCTCCAAACTAACCGAGAAAATTCTTCTAACATTGTTTTCTTAGGGGTGGTTTCGGCTTCGGTGTGGTTGTTCTCTCTGATTATTCTCCGAGTTTTGACTCGTTCAATTCCAAATAAAATATTGGAGATCCCTGAGAATCAATTGAGGACTATTTCTAAACTATTATTCACCCGGTACTTGTGGCCTTTTGAGATTTTGTCTTTTTTTCTGCTTGTCATGATCATAGCTATTTTTGCAATTACGCGAACTCAGGAAATTGCTCATGGAGGGGAAAAGTAATGAACTTTCCGACATCCATCACCTATTGGTCACATTTTGTTACCATCGCTATGTTTGCTCTAGGTCTTTTAGGGTTTCTCTTGAGAAGAAATGCGATTGTGGTTTTGATGTGTATCGAACTGATGCTTAATGCGGTGAATTTGTTCTTGATTGAAACTTCAATGAGAACAAATACGCCTGATGGAATTATTTTGGTGGTCTTCGTAGTGACGGTGGCAGCTGCTGAAGTGGCCGTGGGACTTGGGATTATTTTGAATCTCTATCGCCTTAAAGGCACAGTTAATTTGGATCACTTTAAGAGTTTGCAGGGGTAAGCATGTTATCGTCTTCTCACATTTTAGTAACGATGATTCTACTTCCCCTTCTGGGAAGTTTTTTAAATGGAATTGTGATTCGTCCTGCCTTTGCTAAAAGAGCGGGCGTCATTGCTACTTTTTTTGCTGCTTCTTCATTTGCTTGTGCCGTATTTTTATTTTTTAGTCTCAGTCATGACGTGAAAGCAATTAATTGGAGCACTAACTGGTTTACCGTCGGAGAGTTTCATCAGCAATGGGGATTTAAGTTTGATGCTTTAACTGCAGTGATGGCTCTCGTGGTCACTGGAATTGGTTCTCTCATTCACTTGTACTCCATTGGTTATATGGCGGAAGAGAGAGGACCAAGTCGTTACTTTGCTTACCTAAATCTCTTTTTGTTCAATATGCTTGTTTTGATCGCCTCAGATAATCTTTTGGGGTTATTTGTGGGTTGGGAAGGGGTAGGGCTTTGTTCCTATCTTTTAATTGGCTACTGGTACGAAGACATCGACAAGGCCAAGGCCGGTATGAAAGCTTTTTTAGTCAATCGCATTGGAGATGCAGGATTCTTAATAGGGATGTTTTATTGCTATCAGATCTTTCACACCATTCGGTTTGATGAAATCGCACAACTTTTAGCGACATCGAGTCAGTTTGATCTCCATCTTCTTAACATTGTGGCCTTCTTTTTATTTGTAGGGGCTAGCGGCAAATCGGCGCAGATTCCTTTGTATGTCTGGTTGCCTGATGCTATGGCAGGCCCGACGCCGGTGAGTGCTTTGATTCATGCCGCTACCATGGTGACTGCGGGTGTGTACTTAATTTGCCGAATGAATTTTCTCTACATGCTGACAGCCGATGCGAATGTCCTCATTGCGTGGATCGGTGCAGGGACTGCTTTGTTTGCGGCTCTTATTGCCATGGCTCAGTCTGATATCAAGAAAGTGTTAGCCTATTCCACGGTGAGTCAGTTGGGCTTGATGTTTTTAGCGGTTGGGTCCAGGGCCTACTTTGCGGCCGTATTTCATTTAATGACCCATGCCTTTTTCAAAGCTTTGTTATTTCTCGGAGCGGGAAGTGTGATTCACGGTCTGCATGGAGAACAAAACATTTTTAATATGGGGGGGCTTCGCAAGAAAATGCCCGGAACCTTTCTAACATGCTTGATCGCAACAGCGGCAATCTGCGGAATCCCCCCACTGTCTGGTTTTTTTAGTAAAGACACCATTTTGTTTAGTGCTTTAGCTTCAGGTTCTACTCAAAGTTCTCTTCTTTGGGGGGTAGCTTTAGTGGCTTCAACACTAACAGCTTTTTATATGACTCGAATGTTTGTTCTTGTCTTTTTAGGAAACTATCGAGGAGAGGCGCATCCTCATGAGAGTCCCTGGGTGATGATGTTACCTCTGCTTATTTTGGCTGTCGGAAGTGCTCTGACCGGATTTTTAGGTGTGCCTCACGGTCTTCATTTTATGCCCAACTTGATGGGGCATTACCTTGCTTCGGTTCTCGTTGAGTTTCCGGAACAAGCCACTTTGATTTCAGAGCATGCAGCGATGTTTGTGGCCACAGGATTGGCTCTTTTTGGAATTTCGGTAGGGTGGTTTTTCTATAGCAGACCGTCCAGAGCTGAATCGGCTTACAAAGTTCTTAAGCCCATGCATTTGATCTTCTCCAACAAGTTTTGGATTGATGAGCTCTATGGAATCGTTTTCTTAGCTCCTTTCAAGGCGATTTCGAGTTTTTTTTCTAGTTTTGTCGATCCTACAGTTATCGACGGACTGGCCCTGTTGCCTGTAAGAATTTCATCGGGAGTCTCTGTTATTATAAACGTCATTCAGTCGGGCCTAGTTCAGTTCTATTTGATGATCCTTCTATTGGGGGGCCTTTGGGTGTTGTGGAGTTCGTTGAAAGGGTGGGTGATTTAAAATGACCGACTCATTATTAGCGTTGCTAGTTTTCGTTCCCTTGGTGGGAGTTGTCCTTTGCGTTCCTTTGTCTCAGCCATTGGCAAGGTGGGTTGCTCTTTTGACTTCTTTGGTTGGAGTTTTATTAACCGCTTTGTTGTATTTGTATTTTGATGGGACAAAGGCCGAGCAGCTTCAAATGGCATGGTCTTTACCGTGGATTGGCAGTTATGGCATTTATTTCAGTTTGGCGGTCGATGGAATAAGTTTTCCTTTAGTTCTTTTGACCAAAGTGATGATGCCTATTGCCTTACTGGCAAGCTGGGGAGAAGAGAGGCGACTACGGGCCTTCATGAGTTGTTTTCTTCTTCTGGATTTTGCGATGACCGGAACTTTTTTAGCAACCGACATTTTCTTGTTCTATGTATTCTGGGAGCTCATGTTGATTCCCATGATACTTTTGATTGGGGTTTGGGGAAGCCAGAACAGAATCTTTGCAGCTCTTAAATTCTTTTTGTTCACTTTTTCCGGCAGTGTGTTGATGTTGGTTTCTATTTTGTGGATTTTCACACAGTATTTCCAGCAATTCGGCAATTACACTGGGGAAATAATAGAGCTTTCTAAAGTGGGTCTTTCTACCCATTCGATTGTTTGGGGGCTTTCGACTCAAGATCTTGTTTTTTGGGGTTTGACTCTAGCTTTTCTCATTAAAGTCCCTCTCTTTCCCTTGCATACTTGGTTACCTGATGCTCACGTTCAAGCGCCGACTGGAGGCAGCGTTCTATTGGCAGCCGTTCTGTTAAAAATGGGAACTTATGGGCTGATGAGATTTTCGATTCCGTTTGCACCGGAATCTTTTGTGCGCTCGATTCCTATTCTGTCTACGCTAAGTCTTATCGGTATTGTCTACGGGGCCTGGGTGGCTTTTCAGCAGACCGATATGAAAAAGTTGGTGGCCTATTCCTCAGTGAGCCACTTGGGATTTGTTGTTTTGGGGTTATGTACTTTAAATCGAGAAGGCTTAACAGGAAGTGTTCTGCAAGTTGTTAACCACGGTATTTCTAGTGGAGCCCTTTTCGTTTTGGTAGGCATCCTTTACGAACGACGACATAGTCGTCAGTTTGAGGATTTTGGCGGCCTGGCTTCAGTAATGCCAAAGTATGCTTTCTTCTTAGTATTTGTTGCGTGTTCTAGTATGGCGGTTCCAGGCCTAAATGGTTTTGTCGGGGAGTTTTTAATTTTATTAGGAGCTTTTAAAGCCAAACCAGTTTGGGCCTATATTTCGGTCACGGCAGCCGTTTTTGGAGCGCTCTATTTATTGGTTATGATCCGACAGGTATTATTTGGACCGGTCACTTCAGGCGAAAATAAAAACCTAAAAGATCTATCCATTCGAGATTGGGCTAGTTTGGTTCCAATTACTTTAATGATTCTGGCTCTGGGTATTCGTCCCAATTTTCTTCTTAAAAAAATGGATCCGGCTTTAGATGGTTTTTGGAAAAGTTCGTTGAAGAAAAGTTTTTCTGAAAGTTCTGTGTTGGGAAAGAGAGATAAGAAGGTATGAAGCCAGTGATTGATTATTTTTTAATTCCAGTCATGCCGGTGGCAGCCTTTATTGTGACAGGATTGGTTTTAATAGCTTTGCAGTGCTTAAATAGTGCAAAATTGAAACCGCTTATTAAGCTCGTGGCATTAACCGGACCAGTTTTTGCTATCGGTGCGACTTGGTTTCTTTTTAAAAATGCTCCATTGGAATATTCGAGATTGCAACCAGGGGGACATCAAGCCTGGTTAAATGAGTTTATTCAGTCTTATCTCTTAGATTCTACAACTTTAATCTGGTACTGGGCGATAGGAGCCCTTTCTTTTCTATCTTTTGTTTTTATCGAAACCTATTTTAAAGACAAAGAGGAACTCCCAGAGGTCATGATATTGCTCCAGTTTGTTTCTGCTGCGATGATGTTGCTGGTGTCAGCCAATAGCTTGTTGATGGTATTTATGGCCTTGGAATTGATGTCTCTGCCTATTTATGTGTTAGTTGGAATTGAACCCAACAGACATCACGGAGCCGAGGCTTCTTTGAAATACTTTTTATTCGGTTCTTTTGCCACTGTATTACTTCTTTTCTCGATAGCTTTGATTTACTCCTGTACGGGTAGTTTGCACTTCAATCAGATCTCAAGCTTTTTATTGGCTCCAACGGGAGGAAATAACCCATCAGGTTTAATGGCTCTAACCGCTTCGGCTCTCTTTATTATCTCAGTTGGATTCAAGTTGGGATTGGCTCCGTTTCATATGTGGCTTCCCGATGCTTATGAAGGGGCATCGACTCCCATCACAGGGTTTATGGGGAGTGCTGTTAAATTGGCAGCCTTTGGAATGGCTGTGAGACTTTGGTGGGGAATGCTGGCGCCTCTGTCGACTCATTGGATTTCTATTTTGGGCCCTCTGGCGGTTGTTACGATGTTCGTCGGAAACTTAGGTGCTTTGAAGCAAAGAAATTTAAAACGTCTTTTAGCTTATTCTAGTATCTCGCATGCGGGCTATTTGATTCTCGGACTCATTTCTATTTCAAAAACAGGGAGTCAGTTGAACACTCAGAATCTCTTTTATTATTTAGTGGTATATGGTTTCATGTTTTTAGGGGCTTTGGGGTTGATTTCTCTTATCGAGAGAAGTTCCGGGGGGACCGATATTTCGAACATTGAGGGGTTGGGATTTTCTCATCCTCTTTTGGGATTATGCTTAACTCTTTTTGTACTCTCGGCAGCAGGGATTCCTCCTACAGCAGGATTTTTGGGAAAATATTTTTTATTTTCTGATGCGGTTCGAAACGGACACACGAATCTCGTTATTTGGGCGGTACTCAGTAGCACGGTTGGGATTTACTATTATTTACGGGTGATTATAGCGGTTTATATGACTGAATCAGCTGGTAGATCCTCATTGGTTATAAGAGACCGGTCCATGGTTATGGTCGTTTTAGCCTGTGCCTTGTGCATGATCTTTTTTGCGATGTTTCCACACCGATTAGGAATTTAACCTCTGTATAATTCGTGAGACTAGGTTAAAAACAATATCCGAGAGCTAGACTTCCATTTGGAACCAAGCTTGTGAAGTCCATTTGGAATGTCATATTCATGACGAGTTCGATTTCGACACCCATAAAAAGATGCGGCGAAAAGGCAATTCCGGTTTGATTTGATGGTGATATAGAGGGGGCAACTTTAGCTGAGGCCAAAAGAAGTCCCAGGCCTAAATAAGGTTTGATTCGAACCCAATCCTGGCTTGCGAGCACACCAACTTCAAAATTATTTCCACTGAATGTATGATTAAAACCATTTAATCGCGTATAACTTGTAAAAAGTGAACTACTTAAGAAAGAATTCTTTTCATCTAAAAAGGTCCACTTGGCTAAAAATCCGATACCAGCCATAGTTTCTAAAAGTTCTTGAGTCGAAATATTAAAAGAGGCTTCTAGGTCGTAGCCAAACCCTTTAGTAAGAGTCAGCCTAGGAGCGGGTATAACTATCGGGAGGCTTGCTGAGCCATCCCCCATTTCTTGAAGATCTCCAGCGTAAACAAGTGGGGTCTCAAGGGCTATTTTGAATCCGGGGAACGAGGGGTAGGCCTCTGCTGATCGCATGACTTTAGTGGTATGACCAAAAGCCAATGTTGAGATAAGGGTTTTAAACTCATCTTGAGTCACAGTTCGAGGTAAGCGGACAGCGATAGCTGGGAACCCCAAAAACAGAACTAAAACTGTGAAAAGGGTGTTAAATGCTTTCATAGAGAATCTCATTTGAGGTATTTGAGAGACGATTAAGATTTTTTAGAGGGTTTGGAAAAAGTCTTTTATAAAGATGCTTCGCTTTTCGAAATAACGGAGATAGAAACTTGAGTGTCCACTTTTGAAGAAGGGTTGGTTTTGGAAAAATAAAGGTTTCAAAAGCAGAAAACTTAACTCGATATTTGCCAGAAAGTATTTCTTGATTTGTTTTGTCCAAAGTAGATTGCCACAGTTCTAAGCTTGATTTGGGTTTTTTTTTAAAAAGCATCATTTCATGCGTTAACGAGCTCGGGAGCATTTGTGGCCGGAGCTGCAGGTCTATAAATAAAATAACTTCGAAGTAAAGAAAGAGCAGTTTTAAAAATATAGAGGGGTGTGTTTTTGATTAGTCTAGAGGGGCGATTAACGATTCTTGATTTGACAGGAACAAACATGACCCTTTGATCGGAAAAACAGGCTTGTACTAGGGTCTCTACAGTGTAAGAGTGCTTATCTTTGAGGCGAATATTATTAGCAAAACATGGACGAAAGGCTCTAAATCCACTGGTCGGATCCGGAGAGTGAGCTCCCATTAAAAGACTGACTATCCAGTCAGCGCAAAAATAAAGAAAACGTTTCCACTTGGGTAGGAAAACTAGCTTTGAGGCTAAGCGGTCGCCCACTACAAAGTCTGCTTCATTTTCTAAAATGGGCTGAATCAATTTTATAATATCTTTAGCCTCATATTGATTGTCCGCATCGGTATTGACAATAATATCGGCTCCCAATGATAGAGCTTTAGCTATACCGGCTTCAAAGGCCCTAGCTAGGCCCAGATGTTTGGGTAATCTCAAAATGTGATGAGCTCCTGCGGCCTTTGCATTTCTCACTGTTTCGTCGGTGCTTCCGTCATCAATAATTAAAATTTCGACACTTTCAATGCCGTTAAAGCTTTTTGGAATCTGATTGATAGTATTGGAAATGTTAAGTTCTTCATTCCAACAGGGAATTTGAATAACAAGTTTTCTCATTTTTTCTCTAAGTTCGGGGCCATATTAAACGAAATTTTGGTAAAAAGTATAGGGAGAAAACCCAGAAACAGCCGTAAAAAGCAGGATTGTTTTTTATTTTGTTGCAGCGCCCCAACAGTAAATGACTTTGGTTAGATAAACGGCGGGGAAGGTTCTCCACAGCTTCCAAAAGGGCTGGTGAGAAAAGATTTTTAAGGTTGTTATAAGAGCAATCAAAGGGGAAAAAAAGCGAAGGCAAATTGGATGATAAATCCAACGAGGAACTCCAAAGGCTTCGGGATAATTTCGTCTTACTCTGACATTATTTCTACCTGATTGAAACCAGTGCTCAAAGACTAGCCGCCAATTTTCCCTCATGGGACAGTGAAGAACTGAAATCGTGCAAAAAAAGTTAAGCGAATAACCAGCTTTCTTCATTCTGATTGTCCAGTCGCTATCTTCTCCTCTTGGTAGAAGCTCATTGAGGCCACCTACTTTTTGCACGACTTCCCGATGAACACTTAAATTACAGGTCGGCAGGAGAAATTTTTCACCGTCCGGTTGGGTGGATGAAAATTCGTGGAACATGGACAGATTATCTGACAAAATCCAAAAGTTTGGATTAGAGATGTCAACACCTCCCCCGACAACTCGTAGCCCTTTTATTTGACACTTTCGGTGATTTTCAATCCAACCTTCCGAGGGAATACAGTCGGAGTCTAGAAATAAGAAAAGATCTCCCTTGGCTTTTTGCATGCCTAGATTTCTAGCAGTTGCCGGATTGACCCTTTCAGGTGTTGAAATAAAACGAACTTTGGGAAATTTGGGCTCGAGAGAGGGAGAAAAGCGACCAATAACAAGGGTTTCATCCTCCCAACCTAATTGGGGTATTAGTTTTGAAAGGCAGACCTCTAGTGTCGGTTCATTAACTGTTGGAATAATGACTGAAATGGAGCATTTCATTTGGAAACCAATTAATTGTTTTGCTGCTTGTCTAAGGTTTGGAGCATAAGTTAGGCTTACGAGTTCGACAAGAGGTATGAGACAAACTTCAAATAAATTAAGAATCGGGATTGTAGGGCCCTCTTGGCCCTTCCGCGGGGGAATAGCTAAGTTTACGACTGAGCTCGCAAAAAATCTCTCCAAAGAAGGTTATTTGAAATGTTTTATCAGTGTGAGTAAGCAATACCCGCAATTTTTATTTCCGGGAAAGTCGGACAAAGATGAAAACTCTTGTCGAAAAGTGGATTTAGCCAAACCGATTTACTCTTACTACGAACCGTGGACTTGGCGAAGAGTGATTCGAGAAATTGATAAAAGTGATTTGGATTGCGTTATTGCACCGTTTTGGAGTTCTGCTTCAGCCCCTTTTCTGAGTTACTTAGCTAGAAAAAGCTCTCGTCCTGTTATTCCCATCATTCATAATTTTTTGGATCATGATTCCGTAATCAAAAGTCCTAAACTTTCCGAGTGGGCATTAAAGAGAGCGACGGCTTTTGTCCATCACAATCCTGAATTTTCAAACTTGGAATTTTTTAGACGACGATCAAATAAAGT
>VGSE01000042.1 GCA_016875135.1 Deltaproteobacteria bacterium | reverse complement strand
TTTATGGAGATGAAACGTTTACAAAACTCTACGGAGAAGTAGCTCCCATCCCCCAAACAAAAATCCGTGCGGTTCAAAATGGAGAGATTTTAAACTGGGGGACTAGAGCCCTCAATTTTTTCTATACGCTAGGACATGCGAGTCACCATGTTTGTATTTATGATTCAAAGTCTGAAGGGGTTTTTACTGGGGATGCTTTTGGACTTTGTTACCCCGATCTGCAAGCTCGAGGACTTTTTATTTTTCCTTCAACAAGCCCGATCGATTATGATCCCATTGAGGCCAAAAATAGTGTTAAAAAGATTTTGTCTTTTCACCCTAAGCGATTATTTTTAACCCACTTCGGAGAAGTTTCGGATGTGGCGGGGGCTTATACAAACTTTGTAAATAACTTAGACATTCACGAAGCGCAGTTTCGTTGGGCGAAAGAACATCTAGAATTAGGGACCAAGTTAGCTCCTCAAATCAAAGAAAACTTAAAAAAAACCTATAGTTTTCATCAAGATTATTTAAGTTTAGACATTGAATTAAACGCTAAGGGAATTGCTTACACCGCTGCAAAACTATAAACTCAGCCAACTTACTGTGTTATACTTTCTCATGGAAAAAATCCGGCTCTTTGTATTAGTTGTTGTTCTTTTTTCTTGGGTTGGGTTGGGTGACGTCAGCCCCAAGTGCGAGATACTACTCAAAAAAATACCTGTTAGATTTAGTCAAGATCAAAGAAAAGTTGAATTCACCGTAGAAACTCCCACCGCCATTCAAAAGGCGCTTCAAGATGCGGTTGCTAGAGTTCAAAAAAAAAATATCAACGATCCCCAACAATACCGTGAAGCGCTTCAAAAAGAAATTGCTAGGGTTAGAGCTGAGCAAGAGGCAAAGCAGTCGGTTGACGAGGACATTAAGAATAAAAAACTAAAGTTCTCCGATCAAGAAGACAGCCAGAAACAAATCGATAAACTGGTTCTCAAGCGAACATTCGATATACTTAAAAATTTTCAAAGAAAATCAGTTCTATTCGTAGACACCCCGGTTCTTGGTATTGACGGAAAACCTCTTAATCGGGTGATTCCATTAGTTGTAGACCACCATGGGGCCTATGCACCTCAAAATGGTTTAAATAACTCTGGAGCGCAAATCATTGAACGTTTAGTGCAAGCTCGTGAAAGAAACAAAAATCCAGACGGTTATATTAACATCAACAAAGCCCAAAAAGACTTCTCTCAAACTCTTTTTGGAAGCGATCCTAGTGAAGTTATCTTAAGTTCCGATAATCTTGCCGATGGAGCAGAAGTCATAGCTCTTCTTCGAAATCCTGAACTTCAAAAAAGAATCATTAACGATCCGGATTTAGCAAAAACACTTACCGAGGCTGGCCGATTTACCGACTTTTTTGTTTTTTCGGGAGAAGGATATGAAAAAACTAACGATGGAGACCGCAGCCAAGAAGCCATTCAACTCTCCAAAGCTATTATGCAAAGCCATAGCGAACTTCTTAAAGAATATGGAATCCCTTTTGGGGATAGAATCGTGGCTCTCAACGATCCCAAAAAAGAAAAAGAGCTTCTAGAAAAAGCAATTAAAAGAAGTGAAGAACTCCTTTTAGCGTTTACTGAACCCAAAGCTGCCCAGCGAGAGCCCGCAATGGAGCGGGTTAGAAAACTTGCTGCAGATTTTAACTCTGCACGAGAAGCCTCAGTTGTAGAGGCAGGAAAAATGCACCAGAAATTCTTAGTAGAAATCAAAGGAGATCTAGATAACAAACCCTCATTGATCGAGGCCCTAAACCAGTTCACCTACGGACACAAGCCCGTCGCGACTGGAAACCAATTTGCCGATTGGGGTGCAAGCCCCATCGCCAATGCGAGAGATAAATCTAAACCTATCAAATTCGAGTTAGCGGGAGACAACCCTAATGACAAGGGGAAACCAGTCATTCTCGCTAAATCTGGCTCTCGAACCGTTAATCTCCAACCCCTTGCCGATGCCCTCAATTCATTGGTTCGAGTTAAAAAAGAAACCGAACTAAAATCCCAAGGAAAATCTGATCAAGAAATCTCATCGTCACTAGCTAATCTTACTCCGCAGTTTACCGCTCGAGGAACTGACCTCGTATTTAGCTTTGGGGGTCATTCCCTAACTCGTCGGGAGATCACTCAAGTAGTCGCTGAAACACTTCGGGCTAAGGGAACAACGCTAGTTCCGTAAGGTGGCTTTACTTACGCGTCGGGTTAAAGGTAAACTGCCTCTATGAAATCAAAAGAAATTCGCGACCACTTTTTGAAGTATTTTGAAACTCAGGGCCACCAAAAAGTTAAAAGCTCAAGCCTCATTCCTGCGGCTGACCCAACCCTTCTTTTTACCAATGCGGGAATGGTTCAATTCAAAGACTGTTTTTTGGGCCATAACGACTTGGGATTTCATCGGGCTACCACGGCCCAAAAGTGTGTCCGAGCCGGAGGAAAACATAATGATCTCGAGAATGTTGGTTTCACTCCTCGTCATCATACTTTTTTTGAAATGTTGGGTAATTTCTCCTTCGGAGATTATTTTAAGAAAGAAGCTATCCATTTTGCTTGGGATCTCTTAACTAACCACTTTAAGATCCCTAAAGAGCGTTTGCGAATCACTGTTTTTGAAACTGATAATGAAGCTTTTGAGATTTGGCGAGAGCAAGGGGTCAAAGCCGACTGGATTGTGCGTTTAGGTGAGAAAGATAACTTCTGGGCCATGGGCGACACCGGCCCTTGTGGCCCTTGCACTGAAATTCACTACGATTGGGGTGAAAAATACGGTTGTGGCAAACCTACTTGTAAACCGGGATGCCCTTGCGACACCCGCTTCCTAGAGATTTGGAATCTTGTTTTCATGCAATATAACCGAGATGCCTCAGGGAAACTCACCCCCCTTCCTAAACCTAGCGTTGATACAGGGGCTGGGCTTGAGAGATTAAGTTGTGTCCTTCAGGGTGTTTACAGCAACTATGAAACCGATCTTTTCATTCCTATTATTCAAGCTATCTCTCACCGAGTGAATATCCCGATAGGAAAAAATAAAAACCTCGATATATCGATGCGAGTCGTAGCCGACCATTTACGATCCAGCACTTTTCTCATTGCGGACGGCGTAACTCCGAGCAATGAAGGACGCGGTTATGTTTTAAGACGAATTTTACGTCGAGCTATCCGTCACGGGAAAAAATTGGGAATGGAGCAGCCGTTTATATTTGAACTCGTAGACAGCGTCGTAGCTACGCTAGGACAAGTTTATCCGGAGATCGTTAAAAACAATAAATTAATCGAAACCATGATCAACGAGGAAGAAGAAAAGTTCCATGAAACTATTCACCGTGGAATGAGAGTGATCGAAGAGGCCATCACAAAAACTCAGAATGATAAAAAATCGATGCTCTCCGGAGACGTGACATTCAAACTCTATGATACGTTTGGCTTTCCAGTTGATCTCATCGAGGTCATCGCTAAAGAACACGGGTTATCGGTGGAACTCTCTGAATTCGACTCCCTAATGGAGAAGCAGCGACAACAGAGTTCTGTTCAACACACAGAATACAATAAGGCACTTGAAAACATCACCAAAGTCATTGAGAAACACCACTTTTCAACTCGTTTTGTAGGTTACGATCACACCCATGCCGGTGGAAAAATAGTTGAACTTTTTAATATCCGGGGAGAAGGAATCCATACTTTAGAAGCACAACAAGAAGGCTATGCTCTTTTTGATGTCACCCCATTCTACGCTGAAAGCGGAGGACAGGTGGGAGATCATGGAACAATCATAGGAAAAGGCGTTGAAGCCAAAGTTTTGACCACTTTTAAATTAGCTAAACAAACCGTCCACAAGATCAAAGTTGAAAAAGGAATTTTAGAAAATCAAAGGCCTTATTCACAGGATGTTGATGCGGTGGCTAGACGACAAACGACTATCAATCACACGGCAACTCACATGCTCCATGCCGCACTAAGAAAAACACTGGGAGAAAGAGTCAAACAGGCGGGGTCACTTGTCGATGCCAATCGTTTACGATTTGACTTCACTTACCCTAAAGCTCTCACCCAAGAAGAGCTAAACAAGATAGAAGATTTAGTTAATTTCCAAATAGAACATAATCTACCTGTTACAGTCAAAGAAATGAATTATGATGACGCAATGAAAGCCGGGGCCTTGGCTTTTTTCGATGAAAAATACGGAGAAAAAGTACGCTTAGTGCGTGTCGGAAATGATAAAGGAGATTTTAGTGTTGAACTTTGTGGAGGAACTCATCTAAATCAAATTTCCGATATCGGAATCATAAAAATCATTTCAGAATCCTCTGTCGCAAGCGGAGTGAGAAGGATTGAAGCTATCACTTCAAGTAAGGCACTTACTCTTCTCAACGAGAGAAGTCAGTCACTCAATGAGGTTGAAACTTTATTGGGAAGCAAATCTCAACTCAAAGAAAAAATTGAACACTTAGTTTCACAAGTCAAACACCTTCAAAAAGAGAATGAACAACTGAAACTCAAAGTTGCTCAATCGGATTTAAAAAGCACTAAGGTTGAGACCAAAACGGAAAAGATCCATGATATTCAGTGTGTCCTAGAACAGATTCCCTCAGGAGATGCTAAGGTTCTAAGGGCGCTTGTCGATCAATTTCGGGACAAGCTCAAAGAGAAAACTATTGTGGTGCTAGCTAGTCAATCCGAGGGCAAAGTGGCCCTTTGTGTAGGGCTGACTAAAGATCTCATTTCTCGCTATGATGCCGGAAAAATCGTAAGAGAATTAGCTCCCGAAGTGGGAGGCTCAGGTGGAGGGAGAGCCGACTTCGCTCAAGCAGGCGGAACTGACCCAAACGGTATCCCAAAAGCCTTTAACAAATTTAGACATTGGCTCGAGGCCAATCCCTAAAGGTGGATTAGCCATGGATACTCTAGATCGATATCTAGTAAAAGAGCTCATTATCTACTTTGTTCTTATCCTACTCGGCCTATCCGTTTTATTTTTGGCAGTCGATTTTCTTACTAAAGTTTGGACCATAAATTTGCCCGTCTCTAAAATTCTTGTTCTTTATCTTTATAAATCTCCGGAGGCCTTTAGACAATTCGTTCCGGTGGCTTGTTTGATGTCCACACTCCTAGTAGTCTCAAGCATGTCGAAACAGAACGAGGTGATAGCTCTCTACTCGAGCGGAATCAGTTCCTTTCGAATTGCCTATACTTTCATCGCCTGTGTTGCCGCAATCAGTGCAGTTACATTCACCGTATTAGATCCTCTTGTCCCGACTTTAGAAAAGAAGAGACAGTTAATAGAAAAAGGAAGGGAAAATAATGGAAGTGCTTTTTTAGAATTCAACCGGGATCGATTTTGGTACCGAAGTGGTAAAGTCATCTACAATGTAGGGCATTTCAACCCGAAAAATAACTTGCTGGAAAGCATTAATCTTTTTGTGTTAGGCCCCAATGGGGGAATCGAGGAAAGAATCCAAGCTCAACGAGCCTTCTTTGAAAACAATGATTGGATTATCCAACAGGGTTACAGCACAACCTACACTAAGGGCAATTTTCCTATGATTGAACCTTTTAAAGAAAAAAGGGGGCTCATTCCTGAGAAACCGTCTGATTACAAAACGCTGGAGGTCCAGCCCGAAACCATGAGGCTCAAGGAATTAAGAAGGTATATTTCCCGAAATCGCTCCTTCGGCTTAGATACGACGCGACAGCAAGTGAGCTATCATGAGAGACTTTCCATGGTCTTTACCCCTATCATTTTTGTTCTACTTGGGATCGCCTTTGCCCTAAAACCGCTAAAAACCCAATCGGTAGCAAAAGGTGTAGGCTTTTGCTTTCTTGTGGTATTTATCTACTTAGTCATCTGTCGCTTAACCGTCAGTGTTGGAAAAGAAGGACATATTCCCCCTTTTATGGCGGGGTGGACACCTAACTTAATGTTTTTAGCCATAGCCTCAATGACCCTTTGGAAAAGAAAGTAGAATGATGCTTTTAGAGATTTTAACTTATCCTAATCCCGAGTTACTCAAGGTTTCAAATCCGGTGAAGAAATTTGATCGGCATCTACATTTTCTACTCGATAATATGGCGGAAACAATGTACGAAGCCAACGGTATTGGTCTAGCCGCCCCGCAAGTGGGGCACAAAGTTCGAGCCTTTATTGTGGATGTTGCTATCAATAAAGGAGACCAAAATCAGCTTCGTGAATTTATTAATCCCAAAATTTCTCATGGCTCCGGATCAATCATATTTGAAGAAGGCTGTCTCAGCGTTCCTGGCTTGTCTGAAGAGGTCAAACGAAAAGAAAAAATTCGGATCGACTACTTGGATCGATTTGGAAAACCTCAGACTCTTGAAACTGAAGGGCTTTTAGCAGTTGCGATCCAACATGAAAACGACCATCTAGACGGAGTTCTGTTTGTAGATCGCTTAAGTCCCATTCGCAGAAGAATGGCCAAAAAAAAACTTTCAAAGGCGATCACTCTCTAACCTATGCTAAAAATTATTTACATGGGGACGCCTCCTCTTGCGGCTACGATTCTTCAAAAGCTATGTGAAGATCTTTACCCCCCTGTTGCGATTGTGACTCAAACAGCTAAAGCCACAGGACGAGGACACAAAATAACTCCCTCGGCGGTCGAGGATCTTGGACGAAGATTAGACCTAAATGTCTTTACTACTTTAAACGTTAATGCTCATGAAACTTTCTCACTTTTAAAGACCTTTAATCCGGATCTTATTCTGGTTGCAGCTTTTGGACAGATTTTAAAAGAGGAGATTCTCAACTTACCTAAGTTGGGCTGTTTTAATGTCCACGGTTCTCTACTTCCTAAATATCGAGGAGCTGCCCCTATTCAGCGCGCCATTTATGAAGGTGAGAAGACTACTGGGGTCACTATCCAACGCATTGTTAGAAAACTCGATGCGGGCGATATCGTTTTAAAGAAGGAGATCTCTATCGATTCTGAGGAAACCTCCGGTCAATTAATGGATCGCTTAGCTCATCTTGGGGGTGAAGCCTTGGTCGAAGCTGTCCGTCTTATCGAATCGGGTAAAGCAACTTTTACTCCTCAAGATGAGTCTTTAGTTACCTACGCCAAAAAGATTGAAAAAGGGGATGCGATTTTAGACTTTAACTTGCCCGCTTTAAAATTAGCGAATCAAATCAGAGCCCTTCAGCCCTGGCCCGTAGGGCAAGCCGTTTTGGGCAAGACAAGAGTAAAAATATTTAAAGCCGAAATAGTTTCCCCTAGCGAGGCCGGCCTCCCAGGAGATATCTCGACAGATCACAAGACTTTTCTTTTGGTCCACTGCGGCGAGAGGACGGCACTCTCCTTGACAGAGATCCAGCCCGAGAATAGAAAAAGACTAAAAATTCATGAATTTCTTCAAGCCTTTCGAGGAAATTTTCCTTTTAACAAGATAGGAACTGCGGACTCTCATGGCCTCACAAAATCATAAATTTCAGATTGCCCCTTCAATGCTGGCTTCAGACCTTTCGGCCCTTGGGAACGAGATCAAAATGCTGGAGAGCACTGGAATTGAAATTCTCCATTTTGACATCATGGATGGACACTTTGTTCCGAACATCACTTTTGGATTTCCGGTTTTAGAAACTTTGAGAAAGAAAACGAGGCTAATCTTTGATGCCCATCTGATGATTGCCGATGCGGACAGATATTTAGAAGACTTTAAAAAAGCAGGGTGCGATTGGCTTTCAGTTCACGTTGAGGCCTGTCCCCATATTCACCGCACTTTACAGCAAATTAAAAAGCTAGGAATGGTTGCCGGAGTCGCGATTAACCCTGGGACTTCTTTAGACGCACTTAACGGACTTTTAGATTTTGCCGATTTCATTTTAATCATGAGTGTTAATCCGGGATTTGGCGGACAATCTTTCATTGAGAACTCTTTTGAAAAAGTTCGTGACTTAAAAAAACGAATTGGAAATCGCAAAGTAAAGATTCAGATAGATGGTGGGATCAAAAAAGAAAATATTCGTGATGCGGTCCTTAGCGGTTGTGACATTCTAGTGATGGGGACCGGATTTTTCAGCTATAAAGACTACAAAACTGGCCTTAATGAACTTTGTCTTGAGGCTACTCGATAACTAAGAGGTATCTAATGTTGTTGCTCGATGGAAATTCTCTCACATTGGACAAATTCAAAGCTATCGTACAAGGAAATGAAAAAGTTTCGTTGTGCCCTAAAGCTAAAGATAGACTCATCTTATCTCGAGCTGTCGTTGAAAAAGCCGCACAACAAGATGAAAAAGTTTACAGTATCAACACGGGCTTTGGGGTTTTAAGCAAAGTTAAAATCAATAAAGATCAATTAGAACAACTCCAGGTCAATTTAATTCGTAGCCATTGTGTAGGCGTTGGTGAAATTCATACCGAATTAGAATCTCGGGCCATTTTGCTTCTTAGAACTAATGTCATTGCGAAGGGATTTAGCGGGGCAAGACCCGAACTAGCCGAACTTTTGATTGAATGTCTCAATCGTGGAATTCATCCCGTGATTCCTTCAAAAGGCTCGGTGGGTGCCAGCGGAGATTTGGCCCCTTTAGCCCATTTAGCCTCGGTGCTTATCGGTGAGGGAGAGGCTTTTTACCAAGGTCAAAGAATGACAGGAAGTGAAGCCTTACAACTGGCAGGTCTAAAACCCATCAAGCTCGCAGCTAAAGAGGGGCTCTCTCTTATTAATGGGACACAACAAATGACGGCCATCGGAGCGCTTACTCTATTAAGCGCGGAAGAGACAATGGATCTTGCAGATCTTATTTGCGCCAGTAGCCTTGACGGAGTACTAGGAACCCCAAGAGCCTATGCCGATTGGGTTCAACAAACCCGTCCCTTCCCTGGACAAATTGAGACAGCAAGGCTCTTAAGAGCCTTCATGGAAGGAAGTGAAATCTATCAAAGCCATGTGAATTGCGATCGAGTGCAAGACCCTTATTCTTTTCGTTGTGCTCCACAAGTTCACGGTGGGGTCCGAGAACTTCTCACTTTTGTGAGACACATGTTATCCATCGAGCTCAATGCGGCAACCGACAACCCTTTAGTAAATGGTGAAACCGGGGAATTGATCTCTAATGGCAACTTTCACGGACAACCCATAGCTTTTGCTTTGGACATTTTGGGTATCGCGATATCAGAAATTGCGAGTCTTTCAGAGAGAAGAATGTCCAAACTCATAGATCCGCAATTTAGTGGTCTACCCACATTTCTGGTCAAACACGAAGGGCTCAACTCAGGTTTTATGATGGCTCAAGTGACTTCGGCTGCTTTAGTTTCAGAGAACAAACTTCTCTCTCACCCAGGATCTACCGATTCAATCCCTACCAATAATGAAAAAGAGGATCATGTAAGTATGGGTCCCCTCTGTGCTAGAAAAGCTAAAACTATTTTAGAAAACACTCAAACCTGCCTTGCTATCGAAGCACTATCCGCAATACAAGCTTTGGAATTTAGAAAACCCTTAAAACCAGGAAAAGGGCCTCAATTTCTTTACAAGTTTGTGAGAGAAAGAGTTCCTGCTTTAGAGACTGATCGTTATCTTCACAACGATATCGAAAGTATTTTTAATACTTTGAAAAATGGTGAGATGTACTCCGCTATGAAGAAAGCGTTGTTTTCATGAAAATATCCCATGAAAATATTCGTGCCTTTCGAGGCAATGAACTTCACTGCAAAGGGTGGGTTCAAGAAGCAGCTCTTAGAATGTTGATGAACAATCTCGATCCAGAAGTTGCTGAGAGACCGGAAGATTTGGTTGTTTATGGAGGCTCTGGAAAAGCTGCGAGAAATTGGCCGGCTTTTGATGCCATTGTAAAATCCTTAACTGAGCTCAGTAACGATGAAACTCTTCTTATCCAATCCGGCAAACCCATTGGAATTATCCGCTCCCACGAAGATGCGCCCAGAGTTTTATTAGCCAATTCTTTGCTCGTTCCGCAGTGGGCAAATTGGGACTATTTTAGAGATCTTGAGAAAAAAGGTCTCATGATGTTTGGACAAATGACGGCAGGATCATGGATTTACATTGGAACTCAAGGAATCCTTCAAGGCACTTACGAAACTTTTGCAGAAGCTGGTAGACGTCACTATAAAGGGGATCTATCGGGAAAATGGATTCTTACTGCAGGGCTCGGCGGAATGGGGGGAGCTCAGCCTCTTGCCGCTACGATGAATGGAGCCTGCTTCTTGGGAATAGAAATCGATGCTTCGAGAATTAAGCGACGGATTGAAACAGGCTATCTCGATGAAATCGAAACCGATCTGAATCGAGCCCTAGAGAAATTAAAAAAATACACGCAAGAAAGGAAAGCGATTTCCATTGGCCTTTTGGGAAATGCCGCTGAAATTATTCCGAAAATCGCAGCTCAAAACTTTCTTCCTCATTTGGTCACCGACCAAACCTCAGCTCATGATCCTCTCCTTGGTTATATACCTGTCGGGTTATCTCTAGAGGAAGCTAAATTGTTAAGAGCTAAAGATTCTAAAGAATACTTAAAACTCTCTAGACAATCGATTTCTGTGCATGTTCAGGGATTATTATGTTTTCTTAAAAAAGGAATCCCTACTTTTGACTATGGAAACAATATTCGAGCAATAGCTCAAGCAGAAGGTGTAAAAGAAGCGTTCAAAATTCCTGGATTTGTCCCTGAATACATACGCCCCCTCTTCTGCGAGGGAAAAGGGCCTTTCCGTTGGGTAGCTCTAAGCGGTGATCCCGAAGATATCTACACAACCGACCGTGCTATTTTAGAATTATTTCCAGAGAACAAAGGTCTTGCTCGTTGGCTTAAGCTTGCTAAAGAAAAAATCCATTTCCAGGGTCTACCTGCCCGAATCTGTTGGTTGGGATATGGGGAACGAGAAAAAGCGGGGCTTCTCTTCAACCGTCTGGTGAGAGAAGGAAAAGTTAGGGCTCCTATTGTTATTGGAAGAGACCACTTAGATTGCGGAAGTGTCGCAAGCCCCAACCGTGAAACCGAAGCGATGAAAGATGGCAGTGATGCCGTAGCCGATTGGCCCGTTCTCAATGCTTTAATCAACGCAACCAACGGGGCTAGTTGGATTTCTCTACATCACGGTGGGGGTGTTGGAATTGGATACTCCATCCACTCTGGAATGGTTATTGTGGCTGATGGAACTCAAAAAGCCGATAGCCGTATCTCTCGAGTTTTAAATTCAGATCCTGCCATGGGAGTCTTCAGACATGTCGATGCCGGCTACGAAATCGCAGAAAAGGTTGCAGATAGCAACGGTCTTCAAGTTCCCATGAGGCACAAATGAATTTAGACTCTCTAGTTCTTTATAATAAGATCAAGCAATGCGTAACTCTTTCAGGAGTTGCAGCCAAGAAAGGTCGCTTGATCACTGAGCAAGATCTTGGGGTCATTGAAAATGCCGCTGTAGTTGCCGATGCCTCTCTCTCTCAAATTGTTTGGGTGGGAAAATCTAGTGAATTGCCACAACAATTTAGCACCATCGTTAACGAATACAATTGTGAAGGAGAGGTCTGGCTACCTGAATTGGTCGAATGTCACACTCACTTAGTATTTGCAGGAGATAGAAGCCATGACTTTGCCATGCGAGCCGGGGGAAAGACTTACGCTCAAATAGCCGCCGAGGGCGGGGGAATCCTTACTACTTTAAAGCACACCCGAGAGGCCAGTTTCGAAGATCTTGTAGAAAACGCAGAATCGGAAATTAACCGATTTCAGGCACTAGGGGTCGGCACCATTGAGATCAAATCCGGTTACGGCTTATCCTTAGAGAGCGAACTTAAAATTTTGAAATGTATTCAAGCTTTGCAGCAGAGAGTTACAGTTCAACTGGTTCCAACTTTTTTGCCGGCCCATGCGATTCCCCCTGAATACAAAGGACGCGGAGAAGATTACGTGCGTCTTATTTGTGAAGAGTGGATCCCTGAAGTCGCAAAAGCCAAACTTGCTTCCTACTTTGATGTGTTTGTTGAGGACGGTTATTTTTCTGTTTCTCAAGCCGAAAAACTTTGTCTCAAGGCTAGCGAATATGGCATGGGAATCAAAATCCATGCGGATCAATTCAAAAGTTTAGGTGGGACTCAACTGGCCGTAAAACTAAACGCACAGAGTGTCGACCATTTAGATAATATTTCCGTAGAAGACATCAAGGCCTTAAGTAACTCAAATACAGTCGCAGTTCTTTGCCCGGGAGCTTCACTCTTCACAGGAACTCCCTACGCACCAGCTAGAGCCCTGATAGATTCGGGAGCTAGAGTTGCCCTCACGACCGACTTTAATCCCGGCACATGTCCTAGCCGAAACCTACCGCTCATGACTACGATTGCGTGCACCCAAATGAAAATGACGGTTGCCGAAGCTATTGCCGGCATCACCTACAATGCAGCGGCCGCTTTGGGGTTGGAGACTCAAATCGGTTCAATCGAGCCGGGTAAACAGTTTCGTATTTGCCAGATTAAAGCCGATTCCTATAAGGCTTTGCCTTATTGTTTTGGCGAACTCCAGTAACGCAATTTGTTAATCTGTGTTTCTGCTATACTCATCAGATGTCTACTTTTGAAACTCCGTTAGTTTCGATCATCATTCCTTGTTACAAGGCGGAAAAAGAGCTCCCTGAGGCGCTGGCCTCAATTTCTTCTCAAACCTATTCCCATTGGGAAGTTGTGGCTGTCATTGATGGCTGGGAGGATCGTTCTGAAGAGATTTTGAAATCTTTTCAATCTAACCACCCTAGAAATCAGGTCACAATCATCAATCACACGCACAATAAAGGACTCGCAGGTGCAAGAAATACGGGTCTAATTGCTAGTAGGGGAGATTTTATTGCTCTACTTGATCACGATGACATATGGACACCGGAACACTTAGATACTGCATTATCTTTAATGCAAAATAGAACAGCCGAGCTATATTTTACGCCTGTTATTTATATGAGAGCAGACGGTGCTAAAACTGATTTTGTTTGGGGTCCTACTCCTCAAGATCTCGAAAGCTTTGCTGATGCTTTGTATGGCCGAAATTTCATGGCACCTTCAGGAGTTGTCTTCAGTCGAAAGATCTTCAACCGTGTCGGCCTTATGGATAAAACTGTCAAGGGATGCGAAGACCATGATTACTGGTTAAGAGCGTATTTAGCTGGTTCAATATTTTGTCACTCTATTACACCTACAGCAAAATACCGAGTCAATAACTCGCAAGCAATGACCTCAAATATTTCATCAATGTTGAAAATGGACATCCGGGTTCAAAAGAAACACTACTCTTCCAACTCGTTTTCATATCGAGCAAAGCGATCAGCCATTGCGAACAATTACTCTCTGCTCTCAAAAGACCTCAAAAGAAAAAAACCATTGGAAGCTTATTATTATTCACTCTTAGCAATCTTTTGGAGTCCCACTAAAATTCGCCACATCAAAACTTTGATCAAAAGCATTTTATTCGAACCGTGGGCCCACAAAAACTAATGATTTGATCTCAATAAATCATGACAAAAATCTTTTAGCCTTATTAAGACTTTTGAAGGAAGATTTCGTTCCAGCTCCAGACTTGGTAAAACAATACCACAAAGATATTTCCAGTACTTGTTCAACCAATATTTTCAAATATCATCTTCGTCTCTGACGAGCTCTTGAAATCGCATCGCAATACATCGATTCCATCGAGGGGCCTATAAATTCCCAAGAGTATTTTGAACGTAATCTTATTTTTGCGAGTGCCGCTAAGCGTTGACGTTCTTTGGGATTTCCGAGGAGTTCAATGATGGATCTCGCCAATGCTCTACTATCACCCGGGGGAACCAAACGCCCCACCTCACCACCATTCAACATTTCTCGCATCCCACCAGAACTACTAGCTATAATAGGACGCCCAACAGACATTGCCTCCAAACACACATTTGGGAAATTATCCCAAAGACTAGGAAAAACACAAACTGCCATTTTAGATAATTCAAGGGGAATTTGTTCTAATCCTACCTTTCCAAAAAACTCAGCACGGTCCTTGTATTTTCCGAGAAAATTCTTAATCCAATTGTCATAGCGCTGTCCTGAAGAGTGATTCAATGGATTACCGATAAATCTAAACGTCACATCTGGAAAGACCCGAACAACTAAGGGGATTGAGCGAACAAGAACATCAATTCCTTTTCGACGTTCTAATCTCCCCACAAACCCCACAATTTTCTTGCCATGATCATCAAACAGCGGATCATTTGTTCCTGTTGTTAAATAGGGATGCGGAGAAAAACGAATCTTACTTTTAGAAATTTGCCAGTAATTTTCAACAATTGAACACATGTCCTCACATGGAGGAGCCACGATATCAGCTTTCAATGCATGTTCCCGTTCAAGTCTATAAAGTGAATTTAAAGACTCCTCGCCTCTTCGCAGTTTATTGAGTAAAAAAATGCTAATCGAGTTGGGAACAATAGACCCAGTAGCCAAAAGTTTCCAGAGTTCATATCTAAGTCGCCTGCGCAAATCCACTGCACCCGTAAGCCCATTAACTAAAAAGGAAGGAGTATGAACCTTAACAACAAACGGAATATCTGGAACTAATTGAATAGCATGGTCCGCATCAGCATAATAGTCCGGCCCCTCTAGAACATCAAATGGGTTGTCTCTGTGCCTCAAGGCGAAAATTTCACCAACTCGCTTCCGAAAAATACCTCGATCAGTTTCCTGTACTCTATGCTCCAAAATATTATCAACAACTTGAGTTCCGTTTCTAGAAGAACTAGCTGTAAAGACTTCTACCCCGTGACCTCGCTGCTGCATCATTCGAGCAACTTGATGAACGTATGTGGCAATGCCTCCATCCGGAGTGTCAGGTGGATACTCATAAGTTATATAGGCAATTCTCATTTTGGGGGTATCTCCTGTTGAATATAATCTAAATCTAACTGATCCTTTTTGTTGCTTCTCAAATTATAAACTCGCCACATTTTATTCTCATATGCCACTCGCAGCGATTTTTTTAGGGGTGTTGAATAGGAATCCAAAAAATAATCAGCATTAAATTTAACTGCCAGCCACTTAATTTGTTTATCTGACAGATCTCTGTATTCACCCACTTTAAATTCACTATAAAGATCATTAATTTTTTCTTCTAGAATCATAGGCTCACGATCCCTAAGGTAAGGAAGAATTCTATTTTTTCGAAGTCCGATGACTTGAGCCCTTCGCTCTGATATTCCCCGCCAAGAGCTACCCTCGATTAAAAACATGCTGTCTTTCGGAGTGAAGTTACTTGCCCACATCTGGACTTCAAACATTGCACCCAATTCGCCCTCAAATGCCTGTCTACCCACCCAATAATACCGACCAACTCCGATTATAATAAGAGCAATTAAAATACTTTCCTTTAAGAATTGAAGGCCTTTTTTTTCAAGATTGCAATAAAAACTCGCTAGAATACTTAACGAAATTGAAAAATAAATTTGCCAAGAAACAAGGGAAAATCCTGGCGCCATGAGATTTCTCAATGTTTCGCTCAAACTCTCCCCGAAAATTTCTCTTAAAGGCCGACCAAACAACAAAAACACCAACCACCATATTGCAGTTAGAACCCAAGCTTGTAAGGAAATATTTCGTTTTTTGCTTTCGGAATTAGAAAAAATTAAAATTAACAAAGGGCCCCAAAAAAATCCACGTTTTGAAAACACCATCAAAGTGAGCAGAGTAGCAGCCGTAAACGAATTTCCTCCCTTCCCTTTAAAAATACATGTGATTAGAAATGAAAAGATAATTGGAACAAGTAAGACAGAATTGATGACGGTTATTCTCAAGGGGCAAAGTAAAATAATCGGCAATATTTTGAACGCCACTCCTACTATATGAAGAATTCCCAAAACTAAAAAACTTATAAAATTAGCGCCCCAAAATGAATAGAGTTTCAAGGCCCTGCCCCAGTCCGACCTCACAGCAAACCAGGAAAGGCCAAAAATCATAATCATTGTGGGAACACCCCAGGGCCAAAAGATGTTGGTCGACCAGGGAACCAAATGAGCATTATTCAAAGCAGAGGGAATTAACTCAAGGTCCGTTAAAGGGTTTTTAGCCTTGGGAATTAACAAAAATGGAATGACCAAAGTGCAAAGAGTCGGTAAAATGAAAAACCTATAATTTTTAAACTCTATTTTTCTTTCACGAATGAATTGGTAGCAACCGGCCAATGTCATGAGATGTAAAGTCTGACTTGGATGAATGAGACTTGCTAAAATCAAGAGGACCATCATCCAGCGGTGAAAATTTCTCATAAGTGCCAATGAAGCAAAGACTAACAGTGGCATTACGAGATGTCCCGGATAGGGAGAATGCATCATGCTGGGATAATAAGCTAAATTCAGGCCCCAGGGCTCCATCAATAAAGTCAAAATAACCACGATAGCTGACAAAACTGAATTTTTTTGAAACAACTGACAGAAAGCAAAGAGGGCTAATGCTAAACCCACGTTTTGAAATAAAACATATGCCCAGCACAATATTTTAGGTAATCTTTCGTCCCATCCCATGGAAAGAGTCGTTAATAGATTCGGTAACGAAGCCCGAGCAAGTGCGTTTGCATTTGCGAAATTGCTGTCACTGCTCCAAAACTGCGGGTTTTTAATAAATCTGGCCCAAACCATTGGGTGGTCATCTCCACTGCTGTTAGCCAATCGAGATTCGAATGATCCCACTTGAAGAAAAGTAAAAATTGAGACTATGATGATTAAACAAAAAACATGAAAATTATTTTTCGATTGGAATTGAATCATAGCGAGCATTTTATTCTACTACGGCTTAAGCAAAAAGAGAGGTCAAAACTCGCAATTCAATTTTCCCACCTCAGCTAGGAACACTTAATATTCGATCTGAAATAATTCTGGCATAACGCTTCGCGCCTTAAAAAACCTCAACTCTGTCAAAAGTTTTAATGTTCTTCAAACTATAGTTAACCATCTTCTAGGAATAAATTGATACCTGGCTAAATAAACTTAATGATGGAGTTTACTCATAAATCAATCCAAATAATAAGAGACAAGATTCTAAACTAAGTTTATTTCATACCTAGCCCTCTTGATTAGGCCTCTATAGATTAGACTATGTGAGTGCTTCTTTGTAGTTATGCTAACCGAAGCCCCCCAAGATGAAATCTTAGATCTTTTGTGATCCCTTCATAACTTCTCAAGATCCATCGACATATTTAATGAAGGGCTCGAATGGGTCAGCTGGCCTACACTAATGTAATCGACACCCAAAGCTGCAACTTTGGAGACTTTTTCTAGCGA
>VGSE01000041.1 GCA_016875135.1 Deltaproteobacteria bacterium | reverse complement strand
ACGACAATTCCCACGATTCAAAAAAGGAGGCCTCTTTAAAAGTCCCCTCTCAATTGCAAATAGTGACCAATGAAGTGACTGAAAGTCATGAATCCAATCATAAAAAAACAGAGTCCAAAGAACTAGCCAAAGGGCACGAAATTTCTGAAAATCCTACAGCCTCCCACTCGACCAAGACAGAAGAGCTTGAACTTATCCCCGAGAAACCTAGAACCGGAGATGTCCGAGCCACTTTAGCCGATTTGGCGGATACGAACGAAATCAATAAAACACTACAAAACCCCAAAATTCAGGCCTTAATTGAAGGCAGGCCAAAATCTAAACGCCCCAAACGACAAGTCGCTTCTCAAATTCCTCCGAGCACAATGACTCCTCCGGCACCTCCCAAAAGCTTCCCTGAGGGAAAGTACACCGTCCAAATCGGTTCTTATCCTTCTCAAGCAGATGCTGCACTTCGTCTAGAGCAGCTGAGATCTCAAGGGTTTCCCTTCGCCTATATGTCGACAAAAGAACTTGGAGATAAAAAAGAACCCTGGTACCGTGTTTGGCTAGGGTATTTTTCAGATACAGAGACTGCGAAACTAGGTGGTGAGATCCTACAGCAACGTGGAGAGGTTAAAAGCTATCTTGTCCGAAAAACTGAAAACCAAGAAGATTGAAAGAATCGATAAGCCTTGGGGGTACGAACTCCTCTGGGCCAAGACACAAAATTACGTCGCTAAAATTTTGGTCATCCATGCCGGCCAAGCACTTAGCCTCCAATTTCATCGGCAAAAAGAAGAGACCATGTACCTCGAATCGGGCACTTGCGAAATCGAAACCGGTGAATCTCGCGATCACTTGACAAAGCTCTCCTTCTCACCTGGTGAAGTTTTCCATATTCCACCTGGGCGTCTCCATCGCATTTTCGCCAAAACTGAATGCAGAATTTTTGAAGTTTCAACTCCCCATCTCGATGACGTCATTCGGCTCGAAGATAATTATGGCAGAGCAACCTAATTTTCCTTTAATTGCTGTCATCATGGCAGGTGGAAGTGGAACTCGCTTCTGGCCGATGAGTCGCACAGAAAAACCTAAACAGTATCTCACGCTCTTTGGAAATCGCTCCCTTATTCAAGCCACCACCGATCGTCTAAAGAAAAAGATTTCCTCTGATCATATTTTTGTCTGCTCGGGAGAAAACCAAACCGCGCTTCTCAAAGAGCAACTACCAGAATTAAGAAATCTGATTTTGGAACCCTGTGGTCGTAACACAGCCCCTTGTCTCATGTTATCGGTAGCGACTCTGCTTAGCCGTGGTTTTTCGGAATCGAGTGTCATGGGGGTGTTCCCTTCGGACCATGTAATAGGCGATAATTCTGCTTTTTTACGTCTGTTAGATCGAGCAGCCGAAGAGGCCTTCGTTACAAAAGACATTATCACTTTTGGAATAAAACCCACCTCCCCTCACACCGGTTATGGATACATCGAAGCATCATCCGAATCCGACGGTTCCAGTTCTCGTCGAGTAAAAAGATTTGTAGAAAAGCCCTCCCTAGAAAAGGCTCAAGAATATTTAAAAAATGGTAACTTTTTTTGGAATGCAGGTATTTTTTTCTGGCGACTAGATACTGTTAAAAAAGCGTTCGAGATTTTTTTATCTGAAGAATGGAATCAAATTCAAACAGCGGTCCAAAATGGGACTTTAAATCATCTTTACCCAAAACTAAAACAACAATCCATTGATGTCGCTGTCTTAGAAAAGGTTTCGAATGTCAGAGTCATTCCGGCCGAAATGAATTGGAGCGATATCGGTTCATGGAACGCTCTATTGGAACATGTTCAACATTCAACTGGCCTCAATAATGTCGTTCTTCCGGGTTCCGATTCGAATGTCCAATTTCTAGGTTCCAACCATTGCCTGGTGGCAAGTGAAAGCGCAAAAAAAATTGTCCTAATTGGTTTAGACGACCTCATTGTCGTTGAAACCAAAGATGCTATTTTAGTCACCCACCGTGCTCATGACCAAAGAGTTAAAGAGATCACTTAACGCTTCCCAGAGCCCCTTCCAACTACTATAAGCACACTTATAAACGAGAACGGGCTCACCTCAATTAAAGCCAATCTTAGACTAGCGACGTTCGGACTCCCCCTTGCAGGGAAAAAACAGAAATAAAATTATCTGTTGAGGCCCTCTAAACTATTTGTCCCCTCCTTTTTTGCCAATTACAACAATAAGCGATATATTTCTTCTATGGCTTTTAATGTAGCGATTACCTGTCGTTCATCGTTCCTTTCTCCTCATCCTTTAGAGAAAACAATGTCTTTATTAGCTGATTACGAAAACTCGATTGGAAACAATTTTAAGGGGCTCGAAACCTTTAAGTCTTTGGGAGCCGATGTCTATGAGTGGGTTTTCAAAAAACTCTCCTACGGGGGCTACGACCTACAAATCCGCTTTAAAACCAAGTTAGAACAACAAGGGGCTGACCTAATCAAAATCATTCCAATTGCCACAGATTCAAAAGCCTCATTAAGCGGTTACTGGAGAATGGCGCCAAATTCTCAAGGAACACAAGTTAATTTTAACGCGAAACTCATAGGAGAGCTTCCTCTACCCGGATTAATGAAACCGATGATTGAGCCCATTGCTCAACGAGAAGTACAGAAAATTTTCGACCAATACATCATCCATGTCTCAGATTCATTTAACAACTAAATTTAGGCTGCTCTCGCTGCTGAGTCTTTTGAGCGGAGTTCTGGTTTTTCTAAGCTTTGAAAAATTTAACCTTCCTGTATTGGCTTTTTTATTTCCGATTATTTTCAACTGGTTATCAATGCGCCCTCTAAAACTTAAGAGAGCTTTCTTTTTAGGTTTTCTGACATCATTCACTGTAATGTTAGGGGGATTTTACTGGGTAACTTATGTGATCCACGAATTTGGCTATCTGCCTTGGAGTTTATCGAGTCTTATCTTTCTTGTTTTTGCCGGCTTTGGCGCCTTAAACTTCCCCATCTTTCTCTCGATCATGAGTTTTCTTAACCAGAAGCTAGATTCGTCCAATCGAGGCAAATGGTTTTGGGTGCTTTGGTTCACTCTCTTTACTCCTGCCGTTTTTGCTGTCGTAGAATTCTTTTTCCCCAAGATTTTTCCTTGGTATTTAGGTCACTGCCTTTACCGTTGGACCTTTGTAACCCAAATTGTTGAAATCACCGGCAGCCTATTTCTAAGCTTTTTGATTTACAGTTTGGGGAGCGCTCTTGGACTCATCTTCTTTTGTCCAGTACCTTTAAAGAAATCTCCATGGGAAGCTTTAATCATCCCTTGCTTTCTTCTAAGTTTGGCTTTGGGCTTTAGCCAATATCGTTTATCCCATCCCCCGGAAACGAACAAAACTCTCAAAGTTGCCGTGATTCAAGCCAATATTGGAAGTCTCGAAAAAATTCATTCAGAAAATGGCATCCAAGACATTGTTGACCAAGTGATCAAAAAATATATTGAACTTACTGAAACCGCTCTTAAATCAAATCCTGATTTGATCGTCTGGCCCGAAACGGCAATGCCTTATTCTCTTGGACATACCCCTTCAAGGGATCAGTTTCTGATGAGTAAAATCAAACATTGGCAGCGCCCACTGATTACAGGAGGCTACACCAAAAGCGATCGAAATTATTTTAAGGATTACAACGGCGCTTTCTTAATAGAGCCTTTAAAAAATGGTGAGATTCGGGTTCAAAGCTACATGAAAAATATCCTATTGGCCTTTGGGGAGTATTTCCCAATGGGAGATTTTTTCCCGGTTCTTTATAAATACTTTCCGCAGGTAGCCGATTTTGAGCGAGGAGATAGTCAAAAACCAGTAACACTCGAGGATGGAACAACTCTTGGAATTACTATTTGCTACGAAGCAATTGTTCCCAGCTTTTATAGAAAAGTAGCAAACCACTCCATTCAAGGGATGATTAACCTAACCAATGATTCATGGTTTGGCCCCACTTCAGAACCCTATCTTCACGGTTCTCTAACGGTCTTTCGATCACTTGAAACAAAATTACCGATGGTCAGAGCGACAAATACCGGTCTCTCCTTTTCGGTCGATTCTCTGGGGCGACAAAGTTCGACCACTCAAGTCTATTCCCCTCAAATTTTTCTGACCGAACTTAAAATCCCCATCTCTCCCCCTCAGACAATATATCTGCAATACGGAGACTGGTTCGTGTTACTATTAATCCTCATTCAGACCCTTTTTGCTATTTATTTTAAAAGGTTTAAAGTGAACTAACCCCTTTTAAGAAATAAAGATGAAGCCGTTTCTTTTCAATTTTTATATTTTTGGGCAACACATTAGGATTCCAACCTATGGGTTTCTTTTAGCCACAGCTTTTTCGACCGGCTATCTTTTAACTTTAAAGAGGGCTATCAAGGAAAATATCTCCACCAAACACATTGAAAATTTTTTTCTCATCGCTGTCTTGAGTTCTATTTTTGGAGCTAGATTGTTCCATGTACTTTTTGAGGAATTTTCTTATTACTCTCGCCATCCTGAAAAGGTTTTTGCTCTGTGGGAAGGGGGCTACACTTTTTATGGAGCGTTGCTCTCAAGTTTTTTCTTTATGTGGCTCTACACGCGCTGGCAAAAACTATCTTTTTTAGAAATGATGGACCTTTGCTGCCCCGGTGGTGCGCTTGGGCTTTTCATTGGACGACTTGGGTGTTTTTTTGCAGGTTGTTGTTGGGGGAGCCCTTCTTCACTTCCTTGGGCCGTCGCATTTAACGCCCCAGAATCCCTATCCTCTTCTGGAAATGTCCGAGTTCACCCTACTCAAGTCTATGAAGCTTTGATCGGCCTAGTTCTTTTTTTCTACCTGACCTGGCGGTTTAAAAATCGAAAATATGTCGGCCAAATCTTTTTACAAACTATTACGTTTTATAGTTTAGGTAGGTTTGGAATCGAATTTTTCAGAGGGGACGAGTACCGAGGCTATCTCTTCAATGGGCTAATCAGTTATTCTCAGTTCGTCTCACTTGCGATCCTGCCTTTTACTATAAGCGGTATGTACCGATTCTCTAAAAAAAGCTCTTAAACCCCTGAAAACTGGGATTATTCCAAGTCCGGTTGACGCCTAATAAATATAGTTTATTTTAATGGCCATGATGAACCCCCCCCTCCCCCTTAAAAGTGCCATTATTAGTGTCTTTGATAAAACGGGTCTTGAACCGCTGTGCAAGCAGTTAAATCAAATGGGGGTTAAACTTTACTCGACTGGGGGAACGGCAAACTTTTTAACGGAAAAAGGATTTAACGTCACACCGATAGAATCGGTAACCCAATTTCCTGAAATGATGGACGGAAGAGTTAAAACTCTTCATCCAAAAGTTTTTGGCGGTATCTTGGCTAGACGTTCTTTCTGCGAAGACATCGAGGCTGCCAAAACCCACCAGATTCCTCTTTTTGATCTGGTCATCGTTAACCTTTACCCCTTCTGGGAACATATTAATGACACTCGAGAGATCCAAACTAAATTTGTAGATATCGGTGGCCCTTCAATGCTACGGGCTGCAGCAAAAAATTCTGAGAGCGTTACAGTCCTCTCCTCCCCCGATGATTACCCCGACTTCTTAGCCCACCTTGAACTTCATCGAGGGACTACCCTAGATTTTAGAGAGCGCATGGCCGGAAGAACTTTTAGAAGAACTAGTGAATATGATGCTTTGATCGCAAGTCTTTGGGAAAAAGAGAGTTGCGAAATTCCGAAAAGCCTTTCCTTTGGAAAGCTGACTCCTCTTCGTTATGGAGAAAACCCTCACCAAAAAGCAGCATGGGGGTCCCATCAACAGCTATGGAAAGTTTTGCAAGGAAAGGAATTATCTTACAACAATCTTTTGGATGCAGAATCTGCCGTTCGACTCAATCAAGAATTTGAGGCACCGGCCATTACGATTGTTAAACATAATAATCCTTGTGGAGTAGCAACGGGAAATGCCCCACTTCAAATACTCTTTGAAAAAGCTCTTCAAAGCGATCCGAAGTCGGCCTTTGGAGGTATTGTTTCTAGCAATCGAGCTATCGACGAGGCGACCGCTCGTTCGATGTCGCAGCTTTTTTTAGAAGTCATCGTAGCACCAAGTTTTTCCCAAAAAGCCAAAGAAATTTTTCAGCAGAAAAAGAACTTAAGACTCATTGAGTGGGCGACCCCAAACTTTAATTCGATTGAGATCAGATCAAGTCTAGGTGGATGGTTAATTCAAACTTCCGACAAAGATTCTATCCCGGCACATCTTAAAGTTGTTACTCAAACAAATAAAATCTCAGATTCTATCCGTTCGGATCTTCTTTTTGCTTGGCTTGTCAGTAAACATGTCAGATCGAATGCCATAGTGATTGCCAAAGAAGGGCAAACTCAAGGTATCGGTGCTGGACAAATGTCGCGTGTCGATGCCGTTGAGATCGCATTAGAAAAAGCTAAAGGAAAAACTCAAGGATCGGTCTTAGCTTCTGACGCCTTTTTTCCCTTTAGAGATAATATCGACCTTTTAAAGAATAGTGGGATCGAAGCCATCATACAACCGGGCGGATCTCAACGAGATGCTGAGGTCATTGAGGCCTGTAATGAACTAGGTATCGCTATGGTTTTTACCGGAACACGCCACTTTCGGCACTAAAACTAAAGTTTAATTCGGTCTATCCTCGTCTTTGAACCTTTAACCACAAAAGAAAATACCGGCTTTTGAGTCTTAAGACTCGGCAAGATTTCTCCGGGCCAGGTCTCAGGCAAAACAAGCTCATCGATCTCCCACAGATACCAAGGTTCCCTTTGAAATCTCAAGCCTTTTGATTTCTGAGAATCTAAATCCAGTTGGATATACCGTTCAGTCGTAAAAAACTCTAAATACCCTGCGAGAGCCGGTTGAGGTACCCCCACAGTTCTAAGCCTTAATAGATTCGAGCCGTCACTGTTAGTCTTTGGCCATCGATATTCAAAAACTCCTCTTGAACTTTTTTCAAAAGGTTCAAAATGAATTGAGCGATCCAATTTAAGATCGTTGGGTTTGTGATTGGCTATCCATCGAAAAGCTGCAGGAACTTTTTTTCCCGACATCCATGAGGACAGCGGAAGAATTCCTCTAATCCATTCGTCTGCTCGCCTTTTTTTTACATAGGTTCGAAGAGTAAGAGAAAACACCATTTCGTCAATAGCCCATGGCACCCCAAATACTTTGACGTCTTGAAGAGTTGAAGCGACCCATGACACTACCGGTCTATTTTCAAATAGGTCTAACTCATAAGTCTTAGGAATATACGAAACCAACTCTTCTGATGCGACGTGATAATTAACAAAGCAGTGATGGAAATGGCCTAAATCCATGATTTTCATGAGTTCACTAAAAACACGAATCTTTAGTTTTTTTCAAGCCAATTATCCTCCCCCAGTAAGTGGGGCTAAGGTATTGAATCTCTTAAGATTGAAATGAATTAATCCGATAAGACAATGACCGGTTACATAACGCCATAAAATGAATAACTCAGCCAAAAAAGAATGGTTAGTCCGAACTCGCTCTAAGGAGATTCTAGGACCTTTCTCACAGACGGAACTCGTTGAGCAACTTCGTAAAGGGAACTTTAACACTCAAGATGAAATCTGTAATAGTTTAGGAACATGGCTCTCCGCCAACCTCATCAGCCATCTTGATCCCGAAGAGGTCACTCGAACCAGCTCACGAATGGGAACTCAGTCCATTGAGTTCACAAAGTCGGATCTCACTCCAACACCTTCAACGACTGAAAAACTTTTCCCTACCAATGAAAAACAAAACCCATCTGAGCCGCCTCTCCAAAAAAACGTTTTTTCTAAGGCTCGAAATGCCGAACCCAAATTTGAAGCTTTTTCAACTCCCCCACCGACTCAATCGGTGAAACCCAAAACCATAGTCTCTTCGGCCAAGTACCCTTTAGCTACCGCGGTGATCTTAAGTGTTTTAACTGTCTTCTTACTCAATCGCCCGACTAAAACCCAAAGAGAGACATCCGAAATCAATCCAAGCCAATTTAAAACCAAGGAAGAGCCTTCGGTTATTCGTAAAGCCAAAGAGTTAATTAACGTAGGAAAATCAAAGCAAGCCCTAAAGATGCTAGCCAACTATCATGAGGCTCATTCAAAAAGTGAGCTAAGCCATCTTTCCCTCTATGCTGCTTTACTGATTACCGAAGGAGAATCGGTATTAAGAGCTAAACGACTCTTAGAACAGCTACTGCAGTCCTCAACCGACTCCTTAACAAAATCAGAAGCCCATTTGTGGTTGGGCTATTTACTTCTCTCGGAGGACGAAGGTGATTTGGGAGAAAGCCATTTTCTCGAAGCTCTTCAGCTCAACCCTAAAGACGTGCAAGCGAGATTTAACTTGGGACGCACTTATCTTAAACAGGAAAAATACCAACAAGCGTTAGATTATTTACAGCTTGCTGAATTAGCTTTGCCCTCATCATGGCTCGTTCAAATTTGGAAAGGCTGGGCAAAACATTCGCTCGGGTTAAATGAAGAGGCTAGAAAAGCTTTTCACGACGCTCTAAATAATTCTAAAGATCGTTGGGTCATCTACATCTATCAATCGATCTTTTATCTTAAAACAAAAGACCTTGAAGCTGCACGAGAGACCCTGTTGAAGATGTTAGGGCGAGACCCTGATTACGAACGCTTCAATCCCCTCCCTATCGGGTTTTATCAAAATCGTAGCCATTATGAAGAGTATCTTGTCGCGTTCAACCAAGTGATGGAAAAGGCGAACGAAGAAGAAAAACTCATGGGCAAGCTATATCTGAATTACCTAGCCAATCCCCTCTCTAGAACCGAGGACTGGAAAAAAATGGACGCTTTGGCTAATCACAGCCACAATATTTTACCTCGAATTCTAAGTCTCAAAATGATGCTGCCACATGCTGTCGATTCAGCTTATTTAAAATCCAGTCTTTCGAAACTTCCCCCCAATTTAGATTACTTTGGCCCCTATGCTTATGTCTTAAGAGGATTAGCACGTGAAAAGCTTAATCAACTCCCAGAAGCTCAACTTGATTACAAAAGAGCTTTAGCGCTCGACTCTAACTGTGCCTCAGCTATGTGGTACCAATATGATCTCTTTCGCAAAGCCCACAGGGCTCAAGAGGCCAAAGAGGTTTTAAAAAATATTCTTTTAGCCCATCCCAATTATATTCCGGCCCTTGAACAATACTCAAATATTGAATAGAGTCCCTCTCATGAATATTCTGGTTCTAGGGAGCGGTGGTCGAGAACATGCTCTGGCCTGGAAGTTAAAAAAACACCAACACCAAGTGTTTCTTCATCCTGGAAATGACGGAACCCTTCAAGAGAACATTCCCAATTTCGGTGAAGCTACCACTATCGAAGAAATCTCCCTACAAGCCCAAAAAAGAAATATCTCTTTAGTTGTGATTGGTCCCGAAGCACTTCTAGCGCAAGATTTTGCGACTCACCTTAGACTTGATGGTTTTCTAGTTGTGGGGCCCGGCAAAGAAGGAGCTCAACTCGAGACGAGTAAAGTTTTTGCTAAACAATTTATGGCAAAAGCTTCCCTACCCACCGCCCCTTTTAAAATTTACTCAAACCTAAATGAGTTCAACCAAGGTATTAAGCAAGGCCACTATCCCAAAGTTTTGAAGTTAGACGGGCTCGCTGCAGGAAAAGGGGTTGTCATTGCCCAGGATCTCTCCCAAGCTTTAAACTTTGGCGAGTCGGTTTGGAAAAAGAATCTCTTTGGCGCTTCTTCTCATAAAATTTTGGAAGAGTCTTTTATTTCAGGAGTAGAACTGAGTTACTTAGGTTTTTGCGATGGAAAACATTTTGTACCCCTCTCTTCCTCAACCGATTTTAAGCGCGTTTTTGACGGAAATAATGGCCCCAACACCGGGGGTATGGGGGCTATTTCTCCTTCCCCCTATTTTAATTCGGAATTAGAAAAAAAGATTTCCGATCAAGTTCTTACTCCCCTGCTCCACACAATGAGAAAAGAGAAACTCGACTTCAGAGGGATTCTCTATATTGGGATCATGATAGACTCCGATCAAAATCCTTATGTTCTAGAATTTAATACTCGTTTCGGAGATCCCGAAACTCAAGTCTTGATGTTAAGAATTGAAGAGGATCTCGCACCTATTTTAATAGCAACGGCAAGGGCAGAACTCGACTTGGCTGCTCCTCTAAAATGGTCCTCGCAGACGGGGATCTATGTCGTAGGTGCCGCCCCCGGATATCCGGAAAAACCCGCTCTTGGGAGTCCCATTTCAGGTTTGACCCCCACGGATCCCAACACACAGATCTTTTTCTCCGGAGTTAAAAAAAAGAATGTTCATTTGCTGACTGCTGGAGGCCGGGTATTGGGAGTTGGCGCGCTGGGGAAAGATGTTCATATGGCGCGACAAAGAGCGTACCAACGGCTTGAACAAATCTCATGGGATGGGATGCACTATCGTAAAGATATCGGTCTAACCCTCTAATATTCATTATGAATTGAGTAGGGTTTGACAATCCCTCTTGCCTATTCTTTAAGAGCCCCTCACCCAAAGGCAGAATGATGAATCAAATTACGTTCCCATGGCTAATCCTTTTGTTAACCTCTTCACTTTTGGTCTTAGGTGCGCCAGTCCAGTCTTGGAATGTTTTTGGCCCCGACCAAAGAAAGCCCATGACCTCTTACGATTACCCTTTTCGCACGATCGGTTACATCGACAATACTCGGTGCACAGGAGTTCTTGTCGGGCGAGATTTAGTTCTCACAGCAGGGCATTGCGTTCTAGATCTTAAAACTCGGGAGATCAGAAAAGATCTCACCTATTTTAGACCCAATCTCATTAACGGAAAAAGTTATCAAAAGTCCTGGATCAGCCACATTTGGGTGGGAACCCGTGATCTCAATCAGAAACAGGAAGATGATTGGGCAATATTGAAACTCAAGGAAAGTTTGGGCGAAGGATTCGGCTGGATGGAAATCGCGGAGGAAACTAAAGAAAATGTTCAATGTGGCGGGTACTCGGCCGACTTTGCCGGGGGAAGAACCCCAACTCTCCACGAAAGTTGCCAAATCGTTTCGGAATTCCAAGGGATTTTGCTTCACAATTGTCACGCAACTCGTGGCTCCTCCGGAGCCCCTATCTTTATTGTCAAAGATGATAAGGCCTACATTGTCGGTTTAAATGTAGGGGAGTTTCGCGGAGACAGTGAGCGCTCTTTGTTTTTACCTGCCTATGAAGAAAAGTGGGCGAACACTGCAGTCCAAGCGTCACGGTTTAAACAGACAGTTGAAGATCTAAGAAATAAATAGAGCTAAAATCCAATCACAAACCTGAATCTACTAGAACCACTTTCCCAATATTTTTTCTCTCTTCAATGTATCGATGTGCTTCAATGGCTTTTTCGAAACTAAACTCACGATCAACATTCACAGTGATATGCCCTTGTCGATATAGATTCAAAATCTCTTCCATCCAAATGCCTATTTCCGAAAAAGATCGCTTCCATAATGTAGCCAAATTAAACCCACCCACTGAGAGATTGGCTTGGGCAAGTTTGAAAAGATCAACTCCATACCAAACACTGTTCTCACCAGGAATAAAAGCTGGAACCCCGGTAGTAATTTCATCTAAGCAACTTGAAAATCCGAATGCGATCATTTTTCCAAAGGGAGCCATAAGATTAAGCCCCGATTCCCAACTTTGCCCACCTCGCGAATCAAAAATCGCATCAAACCCTCTTGAACCCGAAATTCTGGAAAGTTCACTTTCAAATTCAGGATGATTGGGATCAATTAAAGTATCAAATCCCAGATCTTTAAGAGTCGCGTGCTTAAAAAGTGAAGCCACGCCGACCGACTCCACTCCAATCCATCGACACAAATCTTGAAGAGCCAATCCGACCCCTCCACCTGCCGAGTAGATCAATACCCGATCCCCTTTTTTTAACTTTGCCATCTTTACGGCAGTGCCATAAGCCGTTAGATAGTTAACTGGTAAAGCCGCTCCTTGTGAAAAACTCATCCCTTCAGGTAATAAAAAAACCTGTTCTTCGGGAACGTTGCATCGAGTCGAGTATCCTCCGAAAAACACCGGTGCCAACACTTTTTGTCCAATCTTAAATTGCGAAACAGACGATCCTATAGCCTCAACTGTTCCGCTGACTTCATAGCCAACGACCACCGGGGGGCTTGGCGCCTCAGGATATCTTCCACGTCGCGCAAGAATATCAGAAAAATTAATTCCCGAAGCTCTTACTAAAATCATCACCTCATTAGGGCCCGGAGTCGGATCAGCACAGTCTTTTATCTGCAAAACCTCAGGAGGTCCTTTTCTTGTTATCCAGATTTGCTTCATATCTATTTAACAAACGATAGTACGAGTATTATAATTCAACAAGCCCAATGCGAATCGACCCAAAAACTTGGCCAGCTTTAGAAGTCTTAAAAGCCCTTGCTATTGTGTGCATGATTGTTCTCCATAGTTGGGGAAGTGTGATTACACCTGAAGATCTTATAAATTCCAAGGACTCTTTACTTTTGCGGTTGGGTCATGTCCTCCACTTTTTCTGCTTTTTTGATATTTGGATTCCGGCCATTGCAGGCGCCGCATTGAATATTCAAATATTAAACCAGAAACCACCTTCTCGCTCGCTATATTATGCTAGCAAAACATCATTTTATTGGGGGAGTATCCTTCTAGCTTCAGGTTGGGCGTTCGAGATTTTTTTACAAAACCCCTATCCACTTCTAGCTTATAATCCTCTTCACTTCATGGGTGTTTCATTTTTAATTATTTCAATTCTTCTCTTGTTAACAAAAAATAGAAACCTAGAATTATGGACTTTGTCCTTTTTCATCCTTTCATTTTTCAAACAACAACTTATGGCTTTATTTCCTTTCGAGTATCCCGAAACATACGAAATGCTCATGCTTGAAGGGCCCTTAAAAACAATTAAGTTTTACCTCTTTCGAATGCTCTTTGGAATCGCCTCTCAAGGTTGGGCTTTGATCCCGTGGTTTTCATTTGTTTTAGTTGGTTTTTCATTCGCAGGGTTTTATTTCCAAAAAAGGCTATCTTCAGCAAAGATCAAAATGATAACAATTTTCTCCTTTTTGGTTACATTGGTTTTCTTGTTTTTTAGATCTTCTTTAGCCTTCATTAAACATCAAACACTGCTCGACCAATACAGCGCTCTGAGTATGCCCATTTCACTCTTTATTTCTTGCACCAGTGGTTTTATTTTTACTTTGTCACTTTTATCTAATTGGCCAAACTATCTAAGTAAACTTTCCCAATCCGCTCTTAACACGTTTTCACAGGGTTCTTTTTGGCTCTTTTTTATTCATCTTCCTTTAATCAAGATCATGTATCCCCTTTTTGAGACTTATCCCTTAGGAATTAGGCTCTTGGGATTTCCTATCTTCATGTTAACCTGGTGTTTTTTGGTTGGTCTTATTATTAAAGAGCTAAGCAAAAAGAAGCTCAAAATCACACTAACTAAATCAACCTCATGATGAATTCATTCGAACCTATTGCCATATTGAGCGCGGGATGTGTTCTACCGGGAGCGTCGGACGTCAAAGCGTATTGGAATCTATTGATGGCGGGAAAGGACCAATTTAGCTTCATTTCTGACAACCGATGGCCTCTAACACCTTATTACGACCCTAATTTTAGATCGCCCGATTCCACTTATTCCCATAGAGCAGCCCTCATCAATGATACCTTTTTCCTAGATCCGAAAGTTCCCCTACCCAGAACTCACCAGATGTTTCTCAAAGCTCTTAAAGAAGCTCTTATTCCTTTTGAAACCAACCTATTTTCCGAATCGAAAACGGGCACTATTTTGGGGTGTATGAACCCCGGAGATGAATCCTCAAAAAGTTTATTAAAATCACACATAAATTCGACAAAACAGAAACTCACTCAAATCAATTGGAGCAATAATCTTTCAATAGAAGATGTTTTATCCTATTGGGAGTCATTTTTATCAAGTGCGTCCCTAGACCCTAAAATTCACTATCCCTCTTCAATCGCAAAACTCGCAAACGACTATTTAAAAGTAGAGGGTTTAGCATTTTGTGTCGATTCAGCATGCGCCTCTTCAATGACCGCGATTGATGTTTCATGTCAATTATTACATCAAAGAAAACTCGATTTCGCGATTTCTGGGGGGATCGAGGGGAATCTGAGCCTTGAGACTTTTATTCCCTTCAGTCATCTGGGGGTTTTATCGAGGAATCATTGCCTGCCCTTTGATTCCAGAAGTGATGGGATTATCCAAGGGGAAGGCGCGGTCGTGTTTGTTCTTGAACGGCTTGAGGATGCCATAAAGGCGGCCCACCCTATTTTAGGAGTCATAGAAAACATCACGAGTTCAAGTAATGGTTCAAATGCCAGCCTGTTTTCCCCGTCGTTTGAACATCAAAGTGTGATTTATAAAAAAATGAATGAGGCCCTCAATGAGTATTCTCCCGATTTTATTGAAGGCCATGGAACAGGAACTCCAGTGGGGGATCTCGCCGAACTCACAGCTTTGCTCCACTCATTCGAAGCCACCGCTAAACCAATCTACTTAGGTTCAGTGAAATCTCTCATTGGTCACACCAAGGGAACCGCGGGAGCCGCTGGAATCTTAAAGGCCCTACTTACTATTCAAAACCGAACTATTCCACCCTCGAGCTATTTTGAAAAATCTGTTAACGGCTCTCAACTTCTGCCCTTAATTATTAATACTGAACCAGTACAGCTTCCCAAAGATGCCACACCGATTAAAACAAGAATAAATTCCTCGGGATTTGGGGGCTCTAATTACCACCTCTCTCTCAAAGAAGCTCTTCTCGATGAAATGGTGCCGAGCTATAAACCAAAAAAAACGCCACAGCCAATTTGCTTAGTAGCTTACTCCTGTGTTCCTTTCTCTTCAGAGAAGTTCACAGAGTCACGCCCTAATTACAAAATTCCTCCCAACATTTTAGCGAAATTAGATCCTTCTCAAACGCTCGGTTTATTAGCTATCACAGAGGCTTTAGAGAGAAGCTTGATCGAACTTACTCTTTTTGATCCCTCCCGAATCGGGGTCATTTCCGCCTCTATCACAAGAACAACCAAAATTGAGGCTCTAACAGAAGCAATTTATCTTAAGGAACTGGAGCCTTTTTTTTCGAAATCGCTTCCAGAGGATCTGGCTAAATTCCAAGGCCTTCGCTCTTCGCTAACAGCCTTTGATGAGTCCTCTTGTCAAAGCATCAACAGCATGACAAGTGGGCGGCTCACCCACGAGTTAAATCTCCACGGAGTTAACTTTCATGTGGATGCCGATTTCAACTCCAAAGAACACGCCTTTTTAGTTGCACAACTTTTTTTGCAAAATAAAAATTGGGACTTGGCGGTCATTTTAGCTACAGAAGAATCTCCGCTCGCCGATTCGATCCAAATGATAAGAAGCGAAATGAGTTGCTATCTTTTCGCTCTGGAATCTTTTGCTATAAAAAACGCTCTACCCGTTTTAGGAGCTTTAACCTTACAGCAAAAACAACCGTGATTTTCCTAAACTCAAATCCTCACTCTCTTTTCAGCCAGCCCCTTGAGAGCGTTTTTATACCCACAACTGAAACCGTGGAATCTGGAGTTGTTTTTGTCTATTCAGGTCAAGGAGCCATGTTCCCAGGAATGGCCAAACAGTTTGAACATGATCCAACCTTCAAATTATTTTTCCAAATTGCAGACTCCTTTTGTGAAAAAGCTGATTTTCCGAAACCATCTTTATATGCTTTCTCACCAAAACTCTTAACTCAGGAAAAAAGAGACAGGATTGAAAGTATAGCCCTATTTACATTTCAAATAGCACTGACTCATCGATTAATTCAAAGCGGCCACTCTCCTCAATGCGCGACAGGCCATAGTTTTGGGGAGTTTGCAGCCTTAGTCACCTCGGGAGCCCTGAGCTTTGAACAGGGTCTGCAGACTGTGCTGCATCGTGAGTCGCTTCTCCCTGAAAGAAATGCTTTAGGCTATATGATGGCCATTGCGGCTACCAAGGAAGAAGTTGCAGTACGACTTCAAAAACATAGTTTTGTCTGCTCTAATCTTAATTCCCCCACCCAAACAGTGATCTCGCTACCATGGGATCAGGTTATTCCCATAGAAAACACTCTCCGAGCAGAGAGGGTCAAATTCTCGCGTCTATCAAGCCCTCAACCTTTTCATTCCCCTTGGCTTCAAGAACAGGCTAATCAAATGTCAGCCCGAGCCAAAGAGACCTTGCCGCCCACGTTTCTGCGAAGAAACTTTTTTTCTGGAGTGACAAAAAACTATTTCCCTCTAGCTAAAGATGTCAAACCTGATCTCGAAGAGGCCCTAGGACAACAGCTAGTATCGCCTGTAGACTTTATACAGCAGATTTGTACCCTTTCCAAAACTTACCAGTCCTTTATCGAGGTGAGCCCGCGTCCACTGCTAGTTAATTTGATAAAATCAAACTTAACAAGCCCCTCCTCTAAAGTCATGTTTGCTCTAGATCTTGTCAGTCCTGAAATTAAGAGAGTCGAACGTCGCCCGATTGATCCAAATACGGTTTCAAAGCAGATTCTGCAAAAAATTAATAGGATCATTTCAAAATTTACTGGCTACAAAGTAAACGAAATAAAATTCGAGGATCGCTTGCAAGAAGATTTAGGAATTGACTCCATTAAAACAATGGAAATTTCAGTTGAAATATTAGATGAGTTAAAATTACCTAGGGAGGCACTCTCTTCGCTTCAAAGGGTTAAAACTGTAGGTGAAGTAGCCTTCGGTGCGCAGCAATTGCAACAGGGCTCACTGACCTCACAAATTAAAAACTCAAAACCACACTTTGAACTTTTTGAGGAACATTATACCCCAAGCCCTCTTCCTAATTTTGCATTCGAATCGTGTCCTGAAAAGGCTTTTATTCTTGTCGATTCAAAGAACCAGTTAGAACTATCCCCTATTTTTGAACTCGAACCTAACCACAATCTTGATATCATCTTTCAGTTTTCCCACAATCAACAAATCTCGACATTCAATCTTGATTTTTTTGACCAATTCCGACAGTTCTGCCTTACAAAAAGGGTTACCCACAAAACAAGAATCGTCATTATTTCACAATCCACACCTACTCCTTGGGCTAGATCTCTTCTCGCCTTTCTGAAATCTCTAAAAAAGGAAGGACAGATCGGTTTTGTCAGCCATCTTGTTTTTGAAGACTTAAACATCTCCCAAGCTGAGCAAATTCGGCATGCTAGAACTGAACTTGTTTTCGGAAGCGCAACGGATGTCAAATACAATTCGCATATTGAAAGGTTCGAACAGGCTCTCGTACCCGCA
>VGSE01000040.1 GCA_016875135.1 Deltaproteobacteria bacterium | reverse complement strand
CTGTGATATCAAAAGGCTAAAAGCCATAGCCTAGTTAAACTAAGTTCTTAGCCTTCAAAGCTATATAAATTTAAACCGAAATTCAACTAGGGCCAAAATAATACGATTTAGTTGTTAAAAGTGGGCACTGTATAAGATTGCTTCACTCCCTGAACCCTCTATGTTTTGGTCGAAGTAGCTGATGGCTTGATGTGATAGGGGTTGTCTTGAGGATTCTTGCCTAGGCCTTCTTCGTTAAAACCAGTAATACCGAGAGTTAATAAGGATTTAAGTCTTTCGGGATAGGGTTCGATACATCGCGGATGATTGATACCTGCACCCTTTGAGTGGGCTTTTTAACTAGTAACTACCTGAATAGTCATCTGTTTTTCAAAAAGCCAATGAACATAACACTCTTCGTATACGAACTGCTCGATTCGTGCTCGAAAGAGTCAATAACTTGACGCAAAAACAGCTGTTAACAGAAGCCGTTTCGAGGAGTTCCTCCTTAAGAAGATTTTCGTTAACCTAAACTAAGAGCAATAACAATCCTCGACTTCCCCAAAACAAATGAAAGGGCCTTCCCTATGCGACATGGAATCAATGTTCTGTGCACTGGTTTACTCGCGTTAAGTTCATCTTTAATTGTAGCTTCAACCTCAAGAGATCTCGTCACTGATCCGGGAGGAAAAAACCAACTCCTCGTCGTTGGAGTTCCGGGGGGATTGCCTGGCATCGACAAAGATTTGAAAATGGTAGAGGCCATGGGAGCTCATTCCGCCTATAATTTCGTCTCAAACAAACTCTGGAGCAGTCAAGGTACTGTAGCGAATGTAGCAAACCGACTCTCTACTCTCTCCACTAATACCTTAAACGACGGAACACTGTTTTTCTACTACTCCGGTCACGGCTCTAAAGGTGGTATTTCTCTAAGAGATCGCTCAATGACAATTTCCGAAATACGGAGGGCCGTTGAAAAAGGGCGCGAAGGATTGGGACCTGTTTCAAGATTGGTGATGATGTTTGATTCGTGTTATTCAGGATCTCTTGTCGACCCACTAAGAAAACTGCTCTCTCCGCTCTTTGACTCAAGCGATGCGGGACAATTTGTAGACAACTTAATGCAGGAGTTCGGATCCAATCATCGCGATGAGAGTTATTGGAAAAGTCTTTTTGTTTTTGCCTCTTCGAGATCAGATGAAACATCGAGCGCAGGCTCCTTAGGATCTGAGTTCACCGTGGCGCTCAATAAAGCTTTTAGCGAAACTCTAACGGCCAACGGAACTATGGCCGATTGGGTGGAAAAAACGAAACAATACACTTCAGGACATCATCCGGTCGAAAGGTTTAGCCCTCAAGATATTATTAATGAGAAACTAGTGCCCTAGTTATTTTCTGTGTAAGTCACTCTGGAAAGGAACTCATCTCGTATGATGAGCTCTTTCATTTTTTCAAAAGATAGTTCTTTTGAAGTCCCATCCGGCATAAAAATTCGAAAGGCTTTATTTTTCGGTAGTAGTTTTTCAGTTTCTTCCGTCTCAACCGATGTCTCCCAGTGTCGTTTCTTGCCCTCGATGATGTTTCCACTATTGAATAAGACTCCCATGGGGGCAATGACCGGAACCCCAGACGCTCTTGCCAAACGAACAGCATCGGGTTCCCCATCTTGACTGGCAAGCCCCCCGCTACAGGTTTTATAAAAGATAAATCTTGAGCTTCTTACGCCCGGAAGTTTGGAGTAGATTTCAATCATTTTATCGACGTCGATCTGGACTTCGATGATCGGTTTTCTCCACACGGTGAAGGGATAAATCAAATGAACCTGACCGCCGGCATTACCGTGTCCTACGCCAAAATATCCTACATCCGGTTTAAGTAGCTGACGGATTGCAAACCCGCCCTCATTTCCATTTTTATCATGCATCCAGAGGTCAAACTGACGAAGCCCTTGCGGAGCTCGAGTCAGATTAAGAATTCGATCTTTGATTTTCCGATCGGCCCACTTTCTAAGCTGTTCGAGCTTATCTGTCTTTTTAGCTAGAAAACCCTCTGCATCCGCTTCGGTTAGACTTTCTCGTAACATCTTCGGCAATTGTCCCATGGCTTGAGTGAGGTCTATTTCTTCGGGCCTAATTTTCTCTCGAATAGCCCTTACCCTGAACCCCGTACGAATCCATCTCAAGTCCGGCTTTTCACCTAGGGCCTGAATAATTGATAGGCAACGACTAGATCCAGGCCTCAACTTTGGCTCAGCTGATGCCACCCCAGTGTAAATAAGCATTAGGATTGCCAAGACGTTTGACAGCGTATTCTTTAAAGTTCGTATCACTTCCCCTCAATCCGCATTTTTAACGCTTTTACATGCAAAAAAGATGCAAAAGTGAAGAGGGAATTTTTGAGAATTCATCCGTAAAAGCATAGGCAAAATAAATCATTCTTTTGGGAGGAAATAGAGACGTTAGGATAAATAGCAGATACAATGTTAATCTTATGTCAAATATGTCATATGAGTTAGATCAACATCTTACCCTCTTGGAAAATAAACTGAGAGAAGGAGAACTCTCGTTTCTCCAGTCCGAAATTGATGGCACTGACATTGGTCTAATACCTAGAACTTATGCAGCAAAGATTGCCAATCTGGCTCGTCGAGCCAGTAGATCCCAACTTGCGGTTACGATTTTACATCCCTATGTGCGAGGTGTTCAAGGGACTGCTCCCACGGAATTTGAACTTTCTGAATATGCTGCTGCTCTAACTTTTATTGGTGCTTGGCAAGAGGCTCTGGGTTTACTGAATAAGGTGGACAGTAAGAAAGTTAAACAAAGCTTACTCTATCGCGCTTTTGCTCTGTTTGCTCATTGGGACTATGCCAAGGCTGTTGAGCCACTCGAACTGTTCGTAAAGGAGAAGGATATTTCTGATTATGATCGACTTGTGGGAAAGTTAAATCTGGGGAGTGCTTACCTGAGTCAAGGAAAATGCGAACAGGCTGAAGCGTTGTTGAAAGAGGTCTGCGAGGTAAGTAAGCCTCTGAAATATAAACTATTGGTGAGTAATGCATTAGAGCGGCTTGCTGAAAGTGCAATTCAACTTAAGCACTTTAGAAGGGCTGATGAGTTGCTTTATGAGGCTGAGGCTAACCTGCATGGGGGCACAACTGTCGCTATGCTTTTTATTAAGAAGTGGCGAATTTTTCTTAATATTCAAAAGGAAGGGTTCTTAGAACCTCATGCAAAAAAGCTCAAAGAAATTAGATTAAAAGCAGTCGAGTTAGAGCATTGGGAGACCGTGAGAGATTGCGACCGTTTTGAAGCTACATACAAGAAGGATAAAAAATTAATGATTCATCTTCTTTTTGGAACGCCTCACGAAAAGTTCAAAGAGAAGCTAATGAAGGAATTCAATATGTTTCCCATGGTTCCTGAAAGCTATTTTTGGGGAATAGATTCAACTCAGATTGATTGTTCGGCAAAGGTTCTCGATTTAAAGACTGGAAACATCGAGTATAGAAGTTCTGAAGGAGTTCTAGTATTACAGGGAGAGCCTTTGATTGTGGATAGTCCAGCTCACCAAGTGTTAACGATCCTAACGAAAGATTTTTATTCTCCTTTTAATTACCGCATTGTTTTTGCACAACTTTTTCCAGGGCAGTCTTATCACCCCCAGATGTCAGATGCGAGAGTTCTTGGTGTTATTAATGAGCTTAGAGAGTGGATATTGAAGCAAGAGCTTCCTTTAGAGATTCATGAAACTAACGGATTTTTTAAATTGCGTTTTCTGGGCCCTGTGTTGATAAAAGTTTATAGGAATAAGATGGAATGAAATTAACTTTAGAAATTTCAATCAGAGTAAATGATAGAAGCGAGACTAGATTAATTAAGAAAGAAGGAAGTTCGTTTCTGTTGGGAAGGTCGGGTGTTGATATTGAAATCCCCGATCCTCTCTGCTCGAGGAAGCACGCTCGCATCTTTGAAAACTCCATTCATCAAATTTGTCTTGAAGATCTGGAAAGCAAAAACGGTATTTACATTGGCTCTCAAAAGGTGCATTTCTTGCCGCTTCAAGCTGGAGTCACTTTTCGAATAGGATCGGTAAACATCAAAGTGATTGAAGTTTTTTCAGGTTCGATTCTTGAAGGTTTCAAAGATATCGGTATTGAGAAGGGGAGTGAGAAATTATTCGCAGCTATGCCAGATGAAAACCGCAAAAAGTTTTCAGATTTTATTTTAAATGAATCTCAAACCCATGTCAGCCAATTGAATGAGATTTTGAAAAGGATGAAACAAAACGAAAAGACTTGAGGTCTATTCGTACCGTAATGCCACGATCGGATCTAAAGAGGCCGCTTTTCTGGCGGGCCATAATCCAAAGAAGATTCCTGTGAGAGCAGAAAATAAGCTGGCTAAAATAATCGAAAAGACGGAAATTGAGGTGGTCCAATTAGCAAGAAAAGACAGTCCTAAAGTAATAGCGATTCCAAGAAGTATCCCAATAATACCACCTAGCAGACTCACCACCATGGCTTCGACCAAAAATTGAATCAAGATATCTTTGCGCATAGCTCCCAGCGCTTTTCTTAACCCAATCTCTCGTGTTCTCTCCGTAACCGAAACTAACATAATATTCATGATTCCGATGCCGCCTACGAGCAGTGATATTGCTGCGATCGAAGCTAGTAACCAACTCATGGTCTTGCTGCTTTCACTTAAAGCTGACTGAATATCTTGCATATTTCGAATTTGGAAAGCATCGGTTTGAGAGGGCGCGATTCGATGACGTTTTTCTATGATGCTTTTGATCTGCTCTTCCGCACTTTCCATATCCTCAAGCTTTTCGATCTCTACGTTGATTTGATCGACATAATTTTTACCCAAGAGTCTATACATGGCGGTTTGCAAAGGAATCATGATGATGTCATCTTGATCTCTCCATCCGTTATTACCTTTTTCCGGGAGAATGCCGATGACTTGAAAAGGTACTTTGTTGATCTTGATGTATTCTCCAATCGGGTCTGTGTCTCCAAAAAGTTCAGTGACTAAAGTCATCCCGATAACGGCCAACCTCATTCGTTTTCTGTTTTCCGATTCATCAAAAAAACGTCCAATGACCGGGATAGAGGCTCTCATGATGGGATAGTTCTCTGTGGTTCCCATCACTTGGGTGCTCCAATTTTTGTCTTTGTAAGTGGTCTGACCTTTGCCGGTAATTTCAGCTGCTGTGGCTTTGACGGAAGGAATGCTTTTCTTGATGATTTCTGCATCTTCAGTGGTGAGTTTGGCTATGGCCCCGGTCCCTAGAGAGACACCCCCCATTCTGTAAGATCCGGTTCTGACGGTGAGTAAATTAGAACCTAAAGAGGCCAGTTGACTTTCGATGGATTGTTGTGCGCCACGGCCTAAAGCCAGCATAGCAATCACGGCAGCTACTCCTATAAGAATTCCTAGCATCGATAGAAATGTTCTTATTTTATTGGCAACTAAAGCTTTTACACCCTCTTGAATATGAACTGAGAAATTTAAAAAAGAAATAGTTGGAGATGTCTCTTTTTTTGTGTCTATCGGTAAGACTAGTTCGGTAGATGTTTGGGGAAGATTTCTTTCTTTAATCTTCTCATCGGAGATGATCTTACCATCTCGCATTCGAATAATTCGTTTGGCATATTTCGCAATCTCTTCTTCATGGGTGACTAAGATGACAGTAATTCCTTGTTTATTGAGTTCAGATAGAAGACTCATCACCTCTTTTTCCGATTTAGAGTCGAGATTTCCCGTGGGCTCATCCGCCAGGACGATTTTAGGGCTGTTAACTAAAGCTCGCGCAATCGCAACTCTTTGTTGTTGACCTCCAGAGAGTTCATTCGGTCTGTGATCTTTTCTGTTCCCAAGTCCAACCAATTCGAGCAGGCATCCCGCTTTCTCCAAGTTTATGTTTTGGGTTGAGTATATTTGGGGAAGTGCCACATTTTCCTGGGCCGAAGTTCTTGGAAGTAGGTGGAATTGCTGGAAGACAAATCCTGTCGTGTTTCGACGAAGTTGAGCTAATTCGTCCTCTGAGAGGTGCCCGATTTCCTGACCAAAAAGTTGGTAGTTGCCCGAGGTTGGAGAGTCTAGCAATCCAATCAGATTCATGAGAGTTGATTTGCCAGATCCACTGGGCCCCATGATAGCGATGAAACTTCCGGCTGGAATGGTGATGGAAACATCCGATAAAGCGGTGAGAGAAAGATCTCCCATCCGATAGGTTTTCGTTAGATTTGAAATTTGTATCATAAAACTGTTTAATGGCTGCGTTTTCCACGGTTACCGAAAGGTGAGAGTGGACTTTTAGTTTCGGAATCTTTTTTTCTGGCTGAAGGCGAAAGTTTAGGAATGAGCACCTTATCACCTTCTTTGAGCCCACTCACAATCTCAGCCTGTTTACCGTCGTTGACTCCCACTTCGACGGAAAGTTGTGTTGGCGATTTGGTATCACCGGCATTGGCCAGCAGCACTTTAAATTTGCCATTTTCTTTCTGAAGAGCTGTGCTTGGAACCAGTAGAGTTTCCTCTTTTTCGCCTGTGGTGAATACGACATTGGCCGTCATTCCACTCTTCATGAAGTCTGGTATCGATGAGGGAATGATATCGACGAGATAAGTAGTAACGTTATTCACTGTCTTAGATTCATACGCAATATGTACTACAGTACCTTCCATTGGATGTTCTGCATAGGCATCAAGAGTGACTTCCACCTTCTGATTGAGTTTCACTTGAGCGATATCGGTTTCATCGACTTGGGCTTTCACACAGAGTCTATCCGACATCACGATGAGAGCATCCTGAATAGTAATCGTTTGCCCGGGCTCGACACTTCTCAGAATGATCTGTCCAGAAATAGGGGCCATCAAGGGAGTGGCTTTGTAGGCCTCTTCCCAGTAAGCCCACTCTTCTTTGCCTTTTGTCTTAGCTGTGTCAAGAAGAGCCGCCCTTTCGGAAGAGCTCATCCAAGCCAAAACCTGCCCTTTTTTTACCAACTGTCCTTCGTCTACTAGGATTTTTTCAATTCTGCCGGCAATGGGGGCTTTCACTTCGAGTCTATTTTCGGGCTGAACGACACCACTACTCAAAATAGTATTTTTTATAGGCCCTTTGGTAACGGAGACTTCTTGGTAGATGATTTCTCTTTTTTCATTTCGAGAAAAATAAAAAATGATACCTGAGAGAATAATCACACCTAAGATCGCAAACGGAATCATTGTTTTTCTTGTTGTTTTCATGGAAAAACACTCTTTCCTTGGACTTGTTCAAAAGCCGCTTCAGCTAGAACGACATCTCTTCTTGTCTGAAGTTCAGTTTTTTGTCGATTAATAAGATCAGTTTCAATTAAATCCCAATCCTCAAAGGTCATCAAACCATTTTGGTATTTTCCGCGAGAGATAATGGCTCTCGCCTCACTGGCCACCAAAAATCTTTCCGCTACATTTTGTAACCCGATAGCATCAATGAAAGTCGCATGAGCCTGCTGAAGTTTCGCTAGAATCTGATTATCTGTATTGGTTCTCAGAAAATCATTTCGATTAGCTTCGGCACTTGCACTTTGGTAGTTAAAAATATTTTGTCCACCAGGGAAGAAGGGAAGAGATATTGACACTCCGACAGACCATCGAGGTTCATGCGGTGGAAAATTGGCTCCAATCTTGAAATAAGAACCGTTCAATGAGACATCCGGGAAAAAATCTCCTCGAGCAATAAATTTGTCAGCTTCGGCAACAGTCCATTGGGCTTCTGCCTGTTGGTGTTCTGGCGTCTGTGAAACGAGATTTTTGAGTTGCATCGACTTATCGGCCTCTGACCAAGATAACGCACCCGAAATCTCAAAATCGGGGTCTTGAGCCCCTCCCAAAACTCTTGCTAAATTGGCTTTTGAAACTTCGGTTGCCCTTTCAATCTGCTGCTTTTCAAAAAGGGCTTGTTCTAGAGAAGCTTTGCTAAAAAGAAACGAACCTTTATTTTCTCTGCCTCCTTCGTACCGCAGTTTCACCATGCGCATGTTATCCTGTCGTCGCTTGATGATAGAAGCAACTAAAACAGCTTGTTCCTGATTGAATAGGAGGTTGGCAAAGTGGGTTTTTAGATCACTGCTGAGTTTAGCCCGAGTTGCTTTTTGGTTAGCCCGAGAAAGGTTGATTTCTCTATCGGCTTTAGCAATGCGGTAAAAATCTTTAAAACCGGAAAAAATATTTTCGCTGGCCTGAACCCCAACCGAAAATTGATCGCGATTAGCGTTAAGTCCGGCCGAAGTCACACCTAAGTTGTTTCTTATGACACCGGCATTAGCACTTAACTGAGGCAAGAATCCACTCCAAGAGGCTCGTTTCTTAGCTTGTGCCGAAAAAATAGCCTCCTCAGTTGAGTTCAATTCGGGATTTTGGGTGGCGACCCGATTGACACACTGTTCCCAAGTTAAGGTAGTTTTGGCCTGTAAAGACAGGGGCTTTAAGCACAGCATGATAAGAATTAGGTGACTTCGATTCATGATTAATCAGAGGTAAGTCAGAGAAAGGGTAACTCTTCTAATTATAAAGTAAACTTTGAAAAATTGCTCGATCAGTTCTTTGTTGTCGAGTTGGCATTAACTGAATAGACTGATTTCACGGTTACTCATTAAAAACTAAAACTTAACCAAGGGAGCATCATGCGTTATTTCATCGTGTTTGTTTGTCTATTTGTAGGGATCGCCAATACAGCCAATGCGGATCTGGTGATTCATGCGGCGGAAATCGGCATTGGTAAATTTCATCGACACGATAATTCTGTGCATCCCTATGAAAAAGACAACGCATGGACTCCTTATATTCTTCCTGCTGAAGCAGATAATAAAACTCCTTTGGTTGTTGAAAATGATGATCGTTCGATTACGATTTTTTTCTCAACGCTTGAGGAGCTTCTAATAAAATCAGCCGAAGTTAGCTTGGTTCGGGGAGAAAAAATCGGTGTTTTAAATATTAATGCTCACGGATTGCCAGGGGCAATGTGGTTTCCGATGAATGAGAGTTTCAAGAATAGCTTCGAATGTTGGCAGTGGAATGCCGCTGCAAATGGCGAGGATAAGACCAATTATGATCAATATTATTCGCCGACTTCTAAAAAAGATATTTTGAGTATAAGAGAATATTCAGAGTCTGGCGGAGCCGTTCCTTGTACTTCGGGACTAAGACAATGGAAATTGGCTCTTAACCAAGCGACTCAGGCTAAAGCCTCATTTGCCTCAAATTTAAAAGTTAATCTGCTCTCTTGTGTTGTGGGGTTGGGGCCTGTGGGGGATCAATTTATGACGGGGCTTGGCGCTCTATTGAGTGACAGCGATCAAGTGGAATTTCGGTCTACCCTTAATTTTGGCTTGGGGGATTGGTCGATGCCTGAGGGGATGGGGTTCTGGGATTATTTAACCGACGAGCAACTAACTCATGACAATTCCATCTATGGAGTGAACCGTAAAGATCGAGAGATTATGCAAAAGGGTAAGCTCAGAGTTACGGCCCTAGTCAAAGGGGCTTGGCAATCGACCGTCCTTGAAGGAAAAGATTTCATGACTTTGGATAGAGACTTGGATCTTTCACAAGCCAAGTGGGGAAGAGAGAGCTTTTCCAGATGGACTAAAAAGCCGCAGCAAGTTCGTATTCCAGGAACCGCGGTTTACGAGATGGTAAAATAGTCTCTAAAAGGATTTGAAAAATAGAGAAAGGTGGCGACTTTGTGATGAGGTCGCCTCTTTTATTTTGTAATGAAACCGCTCGGCCATTAACTTTAATAGACCATTTATCTAATGTTCCTGTATCATTTTGACCGCCATCAATGACTTTCAAAGTCCAAGATCCTGACGACATCTCTTCGAGGAATGCATTAGTAATAAAATGCGTATCGCTGAAATTGGACTGTATGATTCCGCTGTTGATATTCATCAAAATGCTTTTTGTGCCTTGAGGAGAAGTTAGTTCCAATCCAAGATCACTAGTTGCAGGGTGAGTGATTGAAAAAGTGATCTCTACCGACTCGATTTTCAAATTATCTGCTATAGAGAGACTTGATGTGACTCCTACTGCAGACTTATCTGGAATTGAAAGATTTAAGTTGTTTGAACTTGTGACTTCGCTATTGAGAGGGGAGCCCAACAGTGTGTAGGAATTTTGGGCCAGGGTAACTGCGGCATCAATATCGACTGCGCCAAAACCATAACGATTGTGAAAGTAGATGTTGGCGTTATTTTGAACCCAACCCTGTTGGTAGACATGGCCTTCTAAATCGAAGGCGGCGCCTGCTGGATGATTCGAATTTCCTGAAGTTGGATCCACTCTTCTAGCAGTTTTCGCTAAGATGAATTTGATATCGCGCCAAGTTAAAAGAGGATTGGCTTCTAGCATTAGGGCGATAGCTCCGGACGTATTGGGGGCTGCGGAAGATGTTCCATTCATTGTACTTGTATAGTTGCAACTTGAATTTAAAGAGTCTTTACCCGACTCAAAGTCATTTTTAGTACTTGAAGACGTTGAATACCCGGACTCACACCCTTGGTAATCGGTGGTGACGATGGCAGGAGAAGTTGTTCCGAATTGTCCTCCAGGTGCGCTCACCCAGATATTGGCTCCGGGTGAGGAGTAACTGCTAACGACTCCTGTGGCCCGTAGGGCCGCTACTACAAGGGTTTCTTTTAAAGTATTTATTCCATCAAAGTTAGAGTTTCCTAAGTAGTCAAAATTCGACTGTGATGAATTACAATCTCCCAAAGATCCGACAAATTCGTTTCCTGCCGCTTTTACATAGACCGTTCCTTTGCTGCCATCTCCCGGGGTAGCTCCAATTTCCATTTGAGATTTTAGAGAGGTGTTAATTGGAAAATATTGGCACGATGGAAAGCCATAACTGTAATTAAAAATATGAAAATTCCCGGTCGCTTGATCGACCAGCATTGCAGTGGTCTGTTCGGAGTCGGTAAAACGGAATGGAACTAAAGAGGCTTGGGGCGCAACCCCTTTTCCTCCCTTCCCATTATTTGCGAGTGCCCCAATAATGCCTGCAACCGCCGTTCCATGAGCTAGAGAAGCATCGGCAGAAACTTGAGCAAACGATGGAGTGGGATCCCCAAGCCACGGACTTGCAAGCTTATAGTCTCTTGTGGAACCGGTTAAAATATTTCCCTGAAGATCCTCGTGAGCCGTTTGTGTGCCGGAGTCGGAGATAGCAATTTTAATTCCAGATCCTGTTAATCCGGCAGCAATAGTGCTTGAGAGTTGAAGATCCTCTCCGCTGGTTCCACCATTTTGTGAAAACGATTTCTGACCGGTGTTCACTAAATGCCATTGTTGGCTGAAAAGGGGATTCTCTGAGCTGGTCTCGGAGCTGTTTTTTGAACCACAAGAGAGCAGCAGCAAAGCAACAATTCCACTGACAATGAAATCGATAAGTTGAGATTTAAAGCTTAATTTCACTTAGTTTTTACCTTGGATTCAATGACTTCAATTTCGGCTAGTTCTACGTCGGGATTTTCACGTAGTATCGCCAGATCTAAAAGAGGATGATTAAAGTTTTTGAATTTTAGAAAAAGGGTGTGAATTTGAGGAGCTGAGTAGTTAATATCAAAACCGAGATTACGTGCGAAAGCTGAAAAATCGGCAGTCTTTTTTAGTTTTACAACAAGAATTCCAGTAATAACTCCCATTTTACCTGTTTCCAGGTTTTGAGCTGATAAGGACTGGTTGGCTCTTCTCACTAGGCGATAGCTTTGATTTTCAAAAGAAATGATCTGATCTTCTTTGCTAAGAATCGGCTTGTTCTTCTTGATATCTTTGGCAAGTTTTATTTTGTTATGAAATTTAACGGATCTTACCTGAGAATCTTCACATGAAACTTTCAACGAGAATAAAAAAAGAAACGAGCATAGGGCTAAAAGTAATTTTGTTTTCGATGCCATAGGGTATGTTTACGAAGTTAAAAATCGAACCCTTATTATAGCCTTTATGAACTAAAAGCGCCGCTGCGCAGAGTCGGTTTTTTTAGTGGCGATATAGGTTTTCAGTCGAGGGAGTTTGCCACACACCTTGACTTGGGAGATGAGCACCGGAGTAAAAAACCTGTCTAATTTCAATATAAGAAGTTTTTTCTCCTCCATATTGTTCCCAAGGATAACGCGAATAGTCGTTTTCTTGAGTAGGAACTCTTCTCGAATAACACTGTAGGGTGGTTGCTCCGGGACGACCGTTTCGATCGTAATTCCCCGCCCATCGAAGGTAGTATTCCACAGTTTCGTTTGAAGACGAGTTTCTGCTGCAAAGCTCAGTTAGGATTTCAGAAGGAGGTTTTGAAATTCCGATGACGTAACGTCCGTCAGTGTATCGTCCGGCAAGAATAGGGCTTTCATCAAGCATTTGTTCCAGGCTGTTAAAAATCAACCCATGTTGGGAGACTATCTCTTTGAAAGAAACTTTTCGAATAGTGGATCCTAAAACAGCAGGACGCTTTTTAGGAAACCCGATGATTCTTTCTCGATTAAGATGTGGGGCATAGGATTTCAAGATAGCGACAATACCAGTGAAATAGGCGGCAGCATTTGAGGTGCCAGACGAAGATTGACCGTTTGAAAAATTGGCAATCGAATTTTCTAGAATAACTTCCGGCTTAACTCTGCCGTCCATGGTTGGGCCTTGGGCGGAGAAAGAGCTTAAGTCGCCAACTGTGATCACATTAGGATTATCTGCCGGAACCATGATCTCTTGTCCTTTAGTCGCATCTAAGAACTCGATGGCATCGACCATTTTTTGTTTCTCGTTATCCTGGATAGGGGGTCTTTCTGGGATAACAATAATTCTGATCTGTTGATTCAGATTTAAGTTTCTATTTTTGGATTTCACTACAATTCGGTAATAGCCGTTTGGATTTTTAGAGAATTCATAAACAATTCTCTCGCGAGCCAGAAATGTTTCTCCTTCAGCTAGAGAATCTTTGTTTAAGACCTGTTTGAGTTCGCTCTTTGCGACCACTTGGTTATTTTTATCATAAACATAAAGATCCAAATCCTGATCTGTTCCGGAATCTTCTTCTGCACCGCTGGCTCCCCAGGACAAAATAATCTGGGCTTTGTTTTCGTCTAAACGACTTCGAAGCCTTAATTCTCTGGCACGCTTAAAGTTCAAAATCCCATCGGCTCCTACTGATTGTACGGAGCTATTAAAGACATGTCCCCCATAGTTTCCAGCGGCATTGATCCAAAGAATCCCTGCCTGTGTGGCTTGGTTGACAATGGCGTTGATAAATCCACCACCATCGAAATTCCCGCAACATTCACGATTCTGGCTATATAAAATTAAGTCCACTTTTTGTTCGATAGCGTAGCGGACCGCTCTTCTAAAGTTGGTGATCCCATTGGCGTTGAGTAAGTAGAATTTGGGCCCCTGAGGATTGGCTCCAGTGATTCCCCAGACAATTTGTGCCATGATTTTTCCGTGCTCTGTGGGTAAGGGGGCTTGGATATATTCAGGGTCACCTAAGTTAAATTTGGTGATCATCTCTTTGGGATAAGCAGAAACCAATTCTGCCGAAGCGGGAAGTTGATTTTTATTTGAATCAAAGCCTTCAAAGCCATTGTCAATAACGGCTATTTTTAATTGAGTAAGTTGAGGGCGATATTGATATTGGGTCAATCCAAAAAACCTTCTCAACTCAACAAGATTTTCTAGAACACTGGCAGCTTGTAAGGTTGAGGTCGAAAAAGCAACACACAGAAGTAACAAAGACAGATGAGTACAAGCTAAATTTAAATATCGACTTACCACTGCCACTGATCCTCCGACTGGATTTTGCAACTCCACTCTCCTTGGGCTTCTTGAATCTGGCCTGATCGGCTGGTCATAGAGTAGCAACGAAAACTTGCATTCATTTGCCAGGAGTCGAGCGTGTAATTGATTTGGCAATTAGGAACGTAATTGGCCGAAGAGTTGGCTTGAAGTCGAAAAACGCCATTCGCCTTGTCGGAATTGATAGCCAAAATGAAACTGTCTTCGCCAGGATTTGCAACAACATTGTAGCTTCTTGAGCCAAAAGAATCGCTGAGGTCGATTTGAGCCATTCGAACCGATAATGTCGATCCGCTAGTTTCATCGTTAAATAAAATCACTGTTTCATTTCGATTTTTATCATTAATACAACTTACGTTGTGTTGATGGACAAAACTTCTTTGAATGGAACCTATCTGAAATGAGGCTTTAGATATGATTGAGGGGCCACTTTCATAAGGGTAATTGTTTGGGTTATCACTGTCGTAACTTGCTTTATTGCCCCCACAGGAGAGAATTAATCCCACTACGAGCCATTGAACTATCTGTTTCATCATGAGCTATTCCTAAGTTTGCTGGTAAATTGGCCGCAATATAGGGGATTTGTAAGTTCTGTCCAGAGGCAAAGTTTGTCACACAAGCCACAAAACGAAATAATCTCAATGAAAACAAATAATTAGAGAAAGTAAATCCGAGTTTCCGAGGTTGGTTTTTTTGGGGGGACGGGAAAAAAATGAACCGATCATGAAAAATTTTATGGATCTCTCTGTATAGCAGTAGTAAGGAACGGCAAGTGAGATAAAGCTAAAGGGGGCTCGAAAGAGAGGTCGTCCTCTTCCCAGAGTTCTTTAATTTGGAGGTAAATATGAAAATGTTGAAAGGGCTACAAGCAGCAGTTGTTGCAATGGCTTTTGTTATTGCTTCAAATGTTGTTGCTGATCAATTAGATAACGAAGCTAACGAAGCTGCCAAAGTCGCTCCGAAAGCGATGATGGTAAAAGTTAATCCGGAGACTAAACTAGTTGAAGTGTTCCGTGTTAACAAACTAAACAATGCAATTACAGCTAAAGCTGCTACTAACGGTTTAGATTCCACAATCAGTGAAATCGAAAATCCGTTAAATAAAGTAGCTGAGTTTAAACTCTCTAACAAAGAATTGGATAAAGACAGCTCCACTGAAGCTTGGCGATACCGATGGTACGGATACAGCTACCGATGGAATTCCTGGGGTGGCTACAGTCCTTATTACTACAACTGGAATCGTCCTTTCTATAATCCAGGATACTTCAATTATGGCTATTCCTATCGTTATAACTATAACTGGAACTATTATTGGAACAACTGTTACTATGGTTGGTACTACTAATAGTTAGTGAATTTTATCTTGTTAAAGGCGGGTAACGAAATGTTACCCGCCTTTTTTTATTTCCTCTTTTTCGAACTATCCCAAATAGACTTCATCCACTTTTCGATCTCTTTAGCTTCCGAAGGAATCTTGCCCGAAAGATTTTTATAGCTTCTTTCAGTCACTACGATGTCGTCTTCAATGCGAATACCTATTCCGCGGTATTTAGCAGGTACGGTAAGATCATCTGTTTGAAAATACAGTCCCGGCTCAACAGTTAAAACCATGCCTCGTAACAGCTTTCCGTATTTATAATTTTCTGCTCTCGCCTGAGCGCAATCATGGACGTCGATTCCTAACATATGGCTTACATTATGAAGCGAGTATCGTTTGTAGAATTGATTTTCATCTTTTAGAGCCTCTTTGGCCGAACAGGGTAAAATCCCCAACGCTTCTAGCCCTTCTGCCAGGACTTCCATGGCCGCCTGATTAGGTGCCATAAAATCATTTCCAGGTTTAACCTCTTTTAGACCCGCTTTTTGGGCGGAAAGAACCAATTCGTAAATTTCTAATTGCTCTTTAGTGAACTTTCCGCTGATGGGTAGAGTTCGAGTGACGTCTGCCGTGTAGAGAGAGTTTCCTTCAATACCTGCATCTAGAAGTAAAAGATCCCCTTTTTGGATCTTTCCAGTATTTTTATTCCAATGCAAAGTACAGGCATGTGCTCCAGAAGCTACAATCGAGGCATAGCCGACATCGTTGCCCTCGATTCGCGCACGGGTAAAGAAAACACCTTCGAGCTCTCTTTCCGTTTTTGCAGTTTTTAAACGGGCAATGACATCTTCAAAACCTCTTTGGGTAGCATCGATCACTACGGATAGTTCCTTTAATTCTGTCTTATCTTTGATTAAGCGCATCTCTGCCAGAGTTGCGGCAAGGAATTTATCTTTTTCCGTTTGCTCACTAGCTTCAAGTGGTAACCATTTCTCAAGTTTTTCTGAAATTTGGCGAAGGGTACGAATGGGTTTTCCCGTGCTTTTCACGGTTGCTAAGATAAAAGATTCCAATTCATTCAAAGATCGGCAGTCGGAGATCTTATAAAGCTCTCGACTTTCCAAAACTCCAAGTCGAGCTCCTTCCCAGAGTTCTCCTTTAACCCGATCGGTGAAAAAAGTGGCATCCGTCTTTCCGGGATTGGGTTCAACGAAGAGAATATCTTTGTGGCTTTTGGATTCAGGCGCTAGGATTAAAACGCAGTCCGGTTCCAAATTACCTGTGAGATAAAAGAAATCAGAGTTGGCTCTAAACTTATAATGCTGATCATTGGATCTTACTTTCAAATGGCCTGTGGGGATAATCAACCACTCGCCTGGGAATTTAGCTGAGAGGGCTCTGCGCCTTGCATGAAAATAGTCCGCATTTTTAAGGGGGGCCATCCTTTTAACGGGTTTAGGCTTCCACCTCTTCAACATGAATGAGATCAGATTGGGAGGCGGAACGGTGTCATGACTTTCTTGCTTTTTGTTTTTGGAATGGTCGAACGTACTCATGGTCCAGAGCATACTCTTAAATTCCTCCCAAGGCGAGGGTAGGTGGAGGAAAAATTAATATATTTAAACTGGGGGGATTTAGTATTGACGAAGACTTTTCCAAATTCTCAATGGCTAATGTTTTGACGCTAAGATCTTCTTCTTTTACTTTCTTTATTTTCTCTTCTCCTCAAATTTGCTAGATCTAAACTTTTAAAAGGAAGTTGTTAATGCCCTATCAACCCATTCTCGGAACACTTGGTTATATTCTTTCTCCAGATCAAAAAAAGATCCTATTGATTCATCGAAATTCGCGATCGGGAGACGAACACCATGGAAAATATAACGGTTTAGGCGGTAAGATTGAATCCGATGAAGATATCGTTTCAAGCATGAGAAGAGAGATCTCAGAAGAGGCCGGCATTTATTGCACTGAAATGAAATTGCGGGGAACCGTCAGTTGGCCCGGATTTGGAAAAAACGGAGAGGATTGGCTGGGATTTATATTTGTGATTACGAAGTTTGAAGGAGCCCCTTTTACAAAAAATTCCGAAGGAACGCTGGAGTGGATTGAAATTGAACGGTTTCTTAAGATGGAAATTCCTATGTGGGAAGGGGATAAATATTTTATCCCGTTACTATTTAATCACACCGAGACACAATTTCACGGAATTATGCCGTATCAAAATGGAAAACCGGTCAGTTGGAATTGTTCTTGGGTGTAATAAAAAAAGTAACGT
>VGSE01000039.1 GCA_016875135.1 Deltaproteobacteria bacterium | reverse complement strand
TGAGAGCGGCTTCGAGCTGCTCCTTTTCCACGAGATCTAACCTCAAATATAAATTCCTTTGACGGGGGCTCGGCTTCTAGCGGAGAAGCCGTAATCCCGCAAGAACTTTTGAATTCGATACCGTTACCCCGTGCCCTATCTATAAATCCTGCTCTAGAAATGCCATTAATACCAGAGAATGAAGAAAATAAAAAGGGAAATACCACTAATCCACAGAACCAGGAATCAGTCAGTCACAATTAAATTAGGCTTACAGGTATGAACAGACAAACCTCTTTTCTCGCTTTCCGTTAGCCCCAACCCAAGCTAAGGTTAGGGGCTCAATGAATCGTGCTGAAACCCGACAATCCCCAAGCTCCGTCCCTGGAAAAATTGTTCGATTACCCGGGGATCTCATCAACCAAATTGCAGCCGGCGAAGTGGTGGAGCGACCTGCAAGTTTAATCAAAGAGCTCGTGGAAAACAGTTTAGATGCCGGGGCCACCCGAATTGAAGTTCATTTAACAGAGGGCGGATTAAAAGAGATCACTATCATCGACAATGGCTGTGGGATTTCGGCTGAAGACCTCCCTCTCTCCATCGAACGCCACACAACCAGCAAATTGAAATCGTTAAATGACTTAGAAAAAATCGCAACTTTTGGTTTTCGAGGAGAAGCGCTTTCAAGTATCGCTTCGGTGGCCGATTTCTCCATCCGCAGCCGCCCACAAAACCAATCAGTTGGCATGAGCCTTCATGTTCCTTTCGCAGAGAAACAGGAATTAAAACCGGTAGGCTGTCCTCCCGGAACCCAGATCTGCGTGAAAGATCTTTTTGCCAGAATCCCTGCCAGATTCAAATTTTTAAGAGCTCAAGCAACCGAGCTTTCACACTGTGTTCGAGTGGTTAAAGAATTGGCCCTAGGAAATCCCGACGTTGTTTTTTTGGTTCATCACAATGGTCGTTTGCTTTCTAAATATACTTCTTTCAGCCGAAAAGATCGCTTCTTGGAGACATTAAAACCCGATTGGGAGCCCCTCGAGTTCCAAGACTCTATCGAGGAGATGAAATACGAAGCCCTACTTTCTCCTTTAGATTGGACACAAGAAAGAGGAGAGATTCTTCTTTTTATCAACCAAAGGCCTGTGAAAAATCGGCTTTTACTTGCCGGTATCAAAAACAGTTTTATCGAAATAGCCGGTCCCCACCACGAACCCTCGGGAGCTTTTTGGTTGGATATTCGAGGCGATTGGGTGGATGTTAACGTGCACCCCCAAAAACTTGAAGTCCGCTTTTACCGACAAGAAAAAATTTACGGCTGGCTTATCACCTCATTTAAGAAACAACTCTCAAAATTTAGACCTCCTCAATTTAAAGATTCCAATCCCTTATTGTCCTCGACAGTTGCCGAGCCCTTAACGACCTCTACTAACTTAAACTTTTCAAACCCCACAGCCCCTCGATGGCTCGGTGTTTTAGGGTCAGGACTCTGGGTAATTGAAAAGTTGGATGGACTCTATTTGGTCAACCCCAAAGCTCTTCGGCAACGAAAACTTTTTCTGGAATTAACTCAAGAACAAAGTGAGAAGAGGGTTCAGACACAACCCCTTGCCATCGCTTCGATTCTTTCTATTCCGCAAGAACCCTATGCAACGCTTGAGTCCCATCTGCCTCTTTTTAGAATGTTAGGTTTTGATGTCGAGCTTTTTGGGGACCGAGATGTGGCTTTAAAATCTCTCCCCTTCTTTCTGCCGGAGTCTCAAGCCGAAGAGAGCTTCTTAAAACTCCTTAACAGCTTAACGACTGTTAGCCCCAAGACCCCCTTCGAACAGCTCTGGACCCAAGCATTAACGACCCTTACCACTCTGACACCCCCCTCTTTGACAAATGGAGTCATTTCTTATCCCTCAGAAATGGAAAGTTTAATAGGAATAGATGAATCCTGGACTTGCCCTCTAGGCAACCCTGTTTTATTAAAACTATCTTGGACACAATTGGAGCAACACTTTAAAACTCTATGAATCGACAGCTTGCCATTGCTATTTTGGGCCCTACAGCCTCCGGAAAAACGAAACTGGCCGTTCAACTTGCCAATCGATTAAACGGGGAAATCGTCTGCATGGACTCAACAACGGTCTACAAAGGGCTAGACATCGGATCGAGTAAGCCTTCAGCAGAAGAACTAGCAGGAGCGCCTCACCATCTCTTAGACATCGCTAATCCCGATGAACCCTTTTCAGCTTTCCATTTTGTCCAGTTAGCCGAGAAAACCGTGAATGAGATTGCTTCTCGAGGGAAGCTTCCCATCATTGTCGGAGGAACTTACTTTTATTTGCGAGCGCTCCAGTTTGGCATGTATGAACTTCCCAATATCGCAAATGAAGTGGTGGAAGCACTTGAAAAAGAATTTTGCGAAGATGACAAAGTAAACACCTTAAAAATGCACGCCGAGCTTAAGAAAAAAGATCCTAAAGCTGCTGAGACCATTCATCCCAATGACAAATATCGGTTACTCAGAGCCCTAGCTATTTTACGAACCACCAAAGAACTTCCAAGCCAACTCAAACCGGTTCCTTTTTCCGAAGTGCAGAAAAACCGACTTTGGATCAAATATGCTGTCACTTTATCAAGGCATGCTATCAATCAAGCTATTGTGAATCGAACGGAAAAGATGCTCGCTGCCGGAATTGTCAAAGAGACTGAAAATCTTCTTTATAAGTATCCCGAAGCTCGCTGTCTCAACAGCATTGGCTATGCCGAAGCCAAAGCTTTTATTCAAAAGAAGATCACCGAGAAACAACTTCGTAACGAGATTATCGAGAAGACTCGCCAATTGGCCAAACGCCAAGTGACTTGGCTAAGAAGCGATCCTGAAGTCAGATTTATCGATTTTAGGGATCACGACCGAGTTTGTCTCGAAGTTGAAAACCTACAATTTGCTCTGAACGGATAATCGCTATGCAATCAATGACAGGATTTGGAAAAGGGGAACTTTCTATCGGAGGGTCATTACTCTCTCTAGAAATTAAATCGGTCAATCACCGTTTTCTTGATACTCGATTTCGTTTACCTCCGGCTTTAAGTTTTTTGGAACTGCCGCTGCTTGAAATTTTAAAAACCTATTTCGAGCGGGGCTCTTTTGAAATCAATGTTCGACAAAAGTCACTTGCTAGTTCCGAAACCAGTTCCTCAGTCAAATACACGGTGGATGAAGAAGCTGCACGCTCCATCATTGAAGGTGCCGAAAAACTCCATTTAAAATTTGGAACATCCAAAGCTCCTTCGCTTGAATTATTGTTTCAATCAGGACGGGTTTTTGTTTTGACTGAAAACAGTGACCTATTGCCATCCTTAATCGAAGGTTTAAAAACTTCGTTTCGCACGGTTCTGCAAGATGTCCGAACCATGCGAGAGACCGAAGGCTCTAAATTAAAGACCATTTTGAACCAAGGGGTCTTGGAACTCCTCCAAGGGGTCGAACAATTAAAAAAGCTAGCCCCAAGGCAACCGGAAAAGATCAAAGAGAAACTTGATAGTCGTTTAGCCCAATGGAAGATTGGCACTCCGATGGATCCTCATCGCATGGAATGGGAAATAGCGATAGCAGCAGAAAAAGCCGACATCACAGAAGAGATAGATCGATTGACTACCCATGCTAATTCTTTTTTAACGATCCTTAATGAAAAGGGGCCCATTGGACGAAAATTGGACTTTCTCACGCAAGAGCTTCATAGAGAGGTCAACACAACCGCAGCGAAATCGGCAGACATCGAAATAACGCAAGTAGCCGTAACTTTAAAGACGCAAATCGAAAAGCTAAGGGAACAGGTGCAAAATGTCGAATAACTATAGAGGGATATCAAGCTCCGAGTCTCACTCAGAACGCATGCTAAATATTGGGCATGGAAGTTTTGTAAAGTTGGACAGAGTCATAGGTATTTTTGAAGCTGGCTCTCTTCCTATGCGTAGGTGGAGAGACAAGGCTTTAGAGGAAAACCGACTAGTTGATGCCACGAAAGGGCGAAAACTTAAGTCGTTAATTCTCACCGACTCAAACCATGTGATCCTCTCGAGCGTCGTTCCCCAAACTCTTAACGAACGCTTGACTGAGAAACGTTCTCCGTCGGCTGTTTCGTTAAGGCCGCAGGAGGAAAGGTTGTTTGTCTCCTAAACGAACAGAGCACACACCCTTACCCAGACTTATAATCATTTCTGCTCCTAGTGGAGCGGGAAAGACCACTTTGTCCTCGATGTTGCTTAAGGAATTTCCTAAGCTCCAAAGATCAGTTTCGACGACAACTCGCCCCAAGAGGGAAAACGAAATGGACGGAACTCACTACCATTTCGTCGACGAGAAGACTTTCCAGCTTAAAATTGAAAAGAATCAATTCGCCGAATGGGCCTTGGTCCATGGCAAACGGTACGGGACCACTCGGGCTACGATAGACGATATTCTTGCTCGAGGCTGTAATCCTATTTTTGATATCGATGTGCAAGGAGCTATGAATCTCAGAGCGCTTTATGGCGACCGCTGCCTTTTGATCTTTATTCACCCCCCTTCGATGGAGGCTCTGAAGGAGCGACTCATCCAAAGAAAAGGGGATTCAGTAGAGTCTATTGAAAACCGCTTAAAGAATGCCTATAGTGAGATTCAATGGAGTCAAAAGTACGATTACCAGATCACAAACGACAACCTAGAAACCGCCTTTCAAAAGCTAAAAGAGATTATTGTTCACGAGTGCTTGGAGAAAAAGAGATGAGCACTCCCCCTACTCTTCCCTTTACACAAAAGAAGCCAAGAAAACTGGCCGACCTAACTGCTTGTGTTAAAACCTATAATCCAAATGCTGACACTCAGCTTATCGAAAAGGCTTACCGGTTCTCGGAAGAAGTTCATAAAAACCAAAAGCGAAGTAGCGGAGAGAGCTATTTTCATCACCCAATTGAAGTGGCATTTATTATTGCTGAACTTGAACTAGACACAGTCTCGGTCGCCACCGCGCTTCTTCACGACACCGTTGAGGACACAGTAGCAACGCTCGAACAGATTGAAAAAGAGTTCGGACTAGAAATAGCGACTCTTGTGGATGGAGTAACCAAAATCAGCCAAATCTCCTTTCAGACTAGTGAAGAGAAACAGGCGGAAAATTTCAGAAAAATGGTCTTTGCCATGGCAAAGGATCTTAGAGTGATTCTCGTCAAGCTGGCCGATCGAACGCACAACATGAGAACTCTCCAACATTTAAAGCCCGACAAACAGGCCCGCATAGCTCAAGAAACTCTGGATATTTACGCCCCCTTAGCTAACCGTCTTGGTTTATCGGCGATGAAAAGAGAACTTGAAGACCTCTCCCTACGATACACAAAGCCCGAGATCTACTACAAACTAGTCGCCCAAGTGAGCAAAAAATTAAAAGAACGAGATCAGTACACCCAAGACGTGCTAGCTATGATCGAAGGGGCTCTTCACGAACACGGGTACAATAACGCCACAGTTACAGGCCGCCCGAAGCATTTTTATAGCATCCACAAAAAAATGGAGAAAAGAAATCTGGCCTATGACCAAGTGTATGATCTGACTGGTTTTAGGGTTGTTCTTGAAACAGTGGAGCAATGTTATGGAGTTTTAGGCCTCATTCACTCGCTTTGGACTCCGGTGCCGGGCCGATTTAAAGATTACATCGCCATCCCCAAAGCCAACTTTTATCAATCTCTTCATACGACGGTCGTCGGACCCGGTGGGGAAAAAATAGAAATTCAGATCCGCACAAAAGAGATGCACGATACTGCCGAGCGCGGAATCGCAGCCCATTGGGCCTATAAAGAGGAAAAAAGTCTTTCTCAAGAGACGTCAAAATTTAGCTGGCTCAATCGATTAGTGGAATGGAATAAAGACCTACAAGACCCCAATGAGTTTTTAGAAACGGTTAAATTAGATCTCTTCTCTGAGGACGTTTACATTTTTACTCCCAAAGGAAAAGTGATTGAATTTCCTCAAGGAGCAACCCCACTGGATTTTGCTTACACTATCCACACTGACTTAGGCCATCACTGCATTGGGGCCAAAGTGAATGGGAGAATGGTTCCTCTTAAATATAAACTTAAGAGCGGTGATACGGTTGAAGTTCTTACTTCACCCAATCAGACACCTAACAAAGATTGGCTTAAGCTCGTTAAAACTTCGAGGGCCAAGAGTAAGATACGACAATTTATTAAAGTTCAAGAGCATGAAAATTCTAAAGTCTTGGGTGAAATGATTCTAGAAAAAGAACTTAAAAAAGAAGACCTAAGATTTAAAACGCTACTAAAAGAAGGACTATTCGAACCTGCTATCGAAGCCTTTTCTTTGAGATCTATAGAGGATTTACTAAGTGCCATAGGCTATGGGAAGCTTTCGGTTCGAAAAGTAATCGGCAAGATCCCCCTACCCGCTAAGGAAAATTCCCCTGAAGCCAAAGAGGCCCGAGAAACCAAAGAAACGAAACGCCCCCTGCAAAAAATCGTAGAAGAGGCATCGAAAAAAAGCACGACCCGCCAAGTGGTAAAAGTAAAAGGGATTGAGGACCTTCTTGTCCACTTTGCTAGGTGCTGTAGTCCGGTCCCAGGGGACTCGGTGATTGGATTTATCACTCGGGGGCGAGGCATTAGTGTTCATACTCGCAAATGCCCTAAAATTTTCGATTCCGATCCTCACCGTCTCATCGATATCGAATGGGACATGACAACGCCCTCTGAGAGGGCTGTAAAAATCAGAGTCATTTGCGAAGATAGACCGGGACTCTTAGCCGATATGTCAGGAGTTATTAAAGATCAAGAGGCCAATATCACTCGGGCCCAAATCGGAACAACTAAAGACAAAAAAGCGGTCTGTCTCTTTTCTATTTCAATTAAAAATCTAAATCACTTATCTAAGATTATTTCAGCTCTTGAGGGTGTACCAGGGGTTCTTCGAGTCGAGCGTGTGCAAAAGAAGCAGCAATAAAAACCATTCATAGAGGACTAAGTAAATATTCTTATTTACAACTTTATCAATCCTGCATCTTCTTTTTTGATTTCAGTACCGGAATCAACGCTATCGAAGGAGGGGAGGCAAGTTTTTTACTGTTTTCAGGATTCGATTTCATTGTTTGGGCAAGACTACCGGGGATAGAGAGAAGGCCTGATTTCACGAGATTATATTTTTCATTTGAAGGCAAACTTTTAGCACCGGCTAAAATCCACTCTTTAATTTGATGATAATCAAAGGCGTCCTTACTACGATTTTGGCTCGCTAAAAGAGCTGCAGCCCCTGTAACAAAAGCTGTTGCTTGAGATGTTCCCGACATCGTTCCAAATCTTCCACCAGGGATTGTACTTAAAATTGCTAAACCCGGGGCGGCGATATGAACCGTCCCCCCAAAGTTACTCGACGATAAAAGTTGGTTTTTCTGATTCACTGAAGCGACTGCAATAATATTATCTTGAGAGTAACTTGCAGGGTAATAAGGCTGCCCACTATTATCATGGCCGTCATTTCCGGCAGCTGCGACAAAAAGAACTCCTTTGCGATTTGCCTCTTCAATGGCCGCTTTCTCAGCGATGGCCGGTTCCGCTCCGCCCCCACTGTAATTGATGATATGTGCTCCCATTTTGACCGCATACTGAATCGCTTTAACCGTGTTTTGCAGGTTATTCATTCCGTTACTTCCTGAATCGTAATACTTAAGGGGCATGATAGAGACATGAGGACAAATTCCGGTAATTCCAATACCATTTGAGCTCTGGGAAGCAATAATTCCGGCAATATGTGTTCCGTGTCCATGAGTATCAAAGGGCAAGGGCTGATTATTCACAAAATCCCATCCAACCACATCATCAATAAAACCGTTGTAATCGTCGTCTATCCCGTTACAGCTTTTGTCTCGACACGTGGTAGAGGACAACTCTTTTGGAACCCAACGACCTGTTTCGCCAGGATTGATCCAGATGTTATTTTTGAGTTCCGGATGAGTGTAATCGATTCCAGTATCTACTACCGCCACCACCACTTGCTTAGAGCACTCCAAAACTTGATTTTGTATAGGTTGAACTAACGGTGTAAAAGAGTCGAAGAATCCTATATCAAGTAACGCCCAATCTTGACTTAATAAAGGATCGACTTGATTGTTCAACCCTTCAAGAGAAGGTGCCTTGCCTTGAATTCGAGCTAAAGTTTCTTTGGGAAAAGCAGGATAATTTAGACCATTTTTGTGAGTGATTTGTACAATCTCTTTTCCTAAACTTATTTTAGTCCCAAAGCAAATGCCCCAAACCAAACTAAAAATATAAACAAATCTAGAGAGATACTTAAAGGAAAGATGACATGATTCACGCAGGCTCAACCACTACCTCCAGCACCTGAAATCTTATGAAGACTTTAGGTCTACAGATCTACTTTCACCCCAGGTGATCCCTGGTTATGTGGAATAGAGAGCAACCCCTGTGCCACGACAACCCTTCAGCTAAGCCCTTGATTTTCTTTGATGGTTTTTAACTTCTGTCTTGGCTAGGTGGAAAATAAGAGGACAGCTCAAGCCATTTTTTGTCACCTTCCTACCTGGCCCCTTTTGATTAGTCCCCTATAGGGTAGAGTCTAGAGCTTCAACGTAACAAATGTTCAGTTTGATGAGATGCTTAGTTTTGAGCTGGTATCTTTCTCTTGGGTTTATTTTTTTTGCTACTGATCTCTCGAGCCAGATCAAGCTCCGGTAGCTTGGTGGGGATAAGATTAGGAGGAAGAGTTCCGCCAGATCTTAATGCTTTATAATAGAGATAGTTTCTTAAGACCAATTTGACATAATTTTTCGTCTCGGTCACAGGAATGAACTCCACAAAAATATCTAAAGGATAGTGGCCAAACTTTTTCCACCATCGACTGGTCCGCCTCAAACCCGCATTATAAGAGGCTGCCATCAAAGCGTAATGTGGAGTGGCTTTTTGTAATTGATGGAGATGATAGGTGGAAAGCTTTAAATTTTCTTCGGCTTGAAAAAGAAACTTATCGCTCGCATAGGGTTGATACTTCCAAGAACGGCTTAAACTCCTAGCAAGAAAAGGCATGAGTTGCATCAGTCCTCGAGCATCGGTAGCACTCACTGCACCTGGATTAAAAGCACTTTCTTGCCGCATAATCGAGTAGATAAAATCCTCATCAATACTCCATTCTCGCGAAAGCCAGCTCACTTTTTCGGCAAAGGGTCTGGGGAACATTTCTAAAAATTCGCTATGAAGAACTGGGGCCCAATCAGAGCTTACCCCGTTCTTATATCCCACCAACATAGAAAAGGTCTTCATTGACTCTAAGTGATTACCGGCAGCCCTATAAAGATGGGCAATATAAAGTAATGGAAACACATTTTTATCCGGCCTATTTCTAAGAACATTAACCGCTTTACTTAAATAAAGATGGGCATCTTTTTTTAGACCGGCCTTTAAACGATCTTCGGCTTTTAATAAATAGTCACTTGCACCTAAAGGAACATCAAAACTTTCATCCAAGTATTTTTTGGATGCTGCAAGATCAGTCTCAGGCACCGAAAAATTTTCGCCTCTCTCGCTTGCGGCCAGATAGAGATAGTAGCCTGGCAAAGGAAGTTGCTTGAGCTCTTGGTATTTTGTTTCAGCTATATCGGGATTTACTGACTTATGAAACCGATAGAGCCAATAAGCTTTCCTTGTTTTTGAACTTAACGATTCATCTGATTCACATTGATCGGCCAAGACTTGGATAGCTTGCTTGGAATCATTTTTTACAAATAGACTTAGTGAGAAAAGAAGGGCAGCCGTAGAGGCTTCATTAGAACAGTCATCAAGGTCTTTTATTTGTTTGTAAGAGGAAGCTATGGCCTCAAGCTCTCCAATATCATGCGCGATTCTAAACTTAAGATTAAGTATTTTACGCCAGTCTGGGCGGGAACTGATTTTTGATGTATCGGAACTCGAAACCAATTCTTTTACTTTTTGCAGAGCCTGTTCGTTTTGGTCCTGATTCCATAATTGGTAGATCTGAGAATAGGCTTTTTTTAGTTGGACGTTTTGAAAGCTATCTTTTTCCTCTTCACCCACTTCTTTTCGTTCTAAAAAAACCTCGGTTTTAAGATTATCACTTTCTGCCATCAAGTCTTCAACTTCAGGCCTCAGCTGTTCTGTCTTTTGCAATATTTCTTGAAATCGTTCGGAGCCGTATTTGAGAGTCTTAGCTTCGAGAACATAAAGATCCATCAACCTTTTTTTCTCAAGCTGAGACAGTTCAGGTTTAGTCTCCAGAACTCGACACTCTTTGACCGTGCTTGGCGAAAAGAGCTCATCAGGAAATTTTTGAAACGTCGCAGGAAATCGAATGGGTTGATGTTTGGTGGCACACTGGCATAATAGAAAAAGACTTAAAAGACACAATCTCGAATAGCTAACTGTCATTCGGTTATTTTAAACTATCGGATGGGTCAGGGAAAAGAAATGAACTTAAAAGCCTTAAAAAGAATTTTCCTCCTGGTTGCGCTTCACGTTATCATTGGCTGCACCTCGTCAGACACTCCTCAGGTTAAAGCCCTTGAAAAGAGTATCGCCGCAGCCGAAGCCACTCTAGATGGGATAGCTCAGGCCCTTAAAAAGGCCCCAGCAGCTGATCAAGGATTGGTAATTAAACTCAATCAGGACAAAATGCTCGCTGAATCACGCTTAGAAAGACTAAAAGAAAACCTTTACTTCCTAGACCCTAAGAAAAAACTGCAACAAAAGACCCCTGTCGAGGGCGCAGGCGCCCAACATTAATGACTGTCGTCGGTAAAAACTAAACCATGACACAGATTCCCCCTTCGACGCCTAAAATAAAATGGTTTTCACGCTTTCAAAACTATTAAAAATATTTTTCGACAGAATTTCGTTGTATGGGGGTTAAGCTCTAACTCTCTATTTTTTATCGCCGATTTTTGAATCAAGTGCCGAGTTCATCACTTTGAGGTTTTAATTCTAGATTTGGACTTTTCTCGAACTCTTCGAATCGTAGGAGGTAGACCTATCATCAAAGCTAGAATGATCAGCGTGGTCACAGTTCCATTTCCCAATATGTTGTTAAGCCAAAGCGTTGAGGACATGAGTAGGAGAAAATAAAACATATCCCCGGTTATAGCGATGAGCCAGCCGGTAACAAAACCATGACCTGCGGCTTTGGCTATCGATCTTCCCGTCATGGGATCTACGCCAAAAGAAATCACGATCAATGAAAGTGGACTTAAGACATGACTGTAAGTTCCTGTGGTCTTTCTAATAGACTGTTTGTAAGCCTCTCTAAAAAGCTCCATTTTCTTAGAGTTCTTACCTAACCTAATGACTAAAAGCATCAACGGCTCAAACACAAAGGCCAAAATGATGTCCGATACAAAATACAGAACGGCAGAAACAACCCAAGGAAGACCACGACTCTTTGCCAATAATACCCCTGCCGGAATGCCTCCACCTATCGGAATCAAATAAAGCGCTAAAACTTCCCAAGCGTGAGAAAAAAACTGACTAGGTATATTGAATTGTCCCATAAAGAATCGGCTGAACTACAGGCCTCAGATTAGTGGAATACCTGAGCCCTTTCAAGTCCCTGTTTGAGCAAGAGCCCCAGGATTCACTTCGCGAAAGCGAAGTGATGACCCACTACTTTGCCCTCTACCAAGAGAGGCGCTTAAAACTTTCGCGGTGTTTCTATGGGAATTTATTCCAATTCATTCCATCAACAGGATTGGGCGGTAACGGTTGAGGACAATTAAGCCGCTGTATCCCATCGGTGGGTCGTGGAAACCATTGAACGTTTCCGCGCATTGGGATTGGGAATTGTATTTCTATGGCGCCATTCCACCAGCGGCACACCCCAGTGCTTCTTTCTCGTGGGCTTCCGTCGGGATTGCGTGCACCATCATATTGGTTATTATTATTACCAGAATAACTCGACCCACTGGATTGATTTCCAGGGAGTACTTCGCCACCATTATTCCCATTTTTGCAACAACAGGCGCGCTGGCGAAATCCCATTTTATTTTGATCAAAGCATAAGTAGTTGTCGGAATGGTACAAGCATGCGATATCATTCTCAGGTTTCCCGTTCGGGCATTCCACAGAGGATTCTTTAGTGACATTTGCGGTCATTCGGAAAGCCCAGAAGGGGTTTCGGTGGATGAAAGGAGCTCCGAGCGTGGCAGTAGAGGCGACCTGGTTTGCCCCGACAGTTACTTCCTGTTGACCCTTAATGAGCGGCTTAATCTTCCGCTCGAGAATCTCTCGCGCTTCCTTGATACCCATAGGAGCTGTTTGAAAGCTTGAACAACTTTGATCTTGAAAGTAAAACTTGCACTGGCGGTTATTTTGACTCTTATTTAATATTTCGGCCACATTCTCGATAAACGGACCTCTTCGCGGGCCGTGCCCATGATAAGTATAATGATAATCTGTAACTCCAGCGCCACAGCCAGGAGGTCTTATATGTCTATCTCCCTTCTTTAATATGAGAGTTTGCCTACAGCCGACCTGTTTTCGATCCTGAAATTCTGTTTCGCAATAGAACTGGTTGATGTTTCGGCAAGAATCCTTTAACCAAGCGCAGTCGCGTATACGGCACTCAGCCTCTGGCAGTCTTCCGCAAACTTCACCACCAGGATCATACTCACAGACACAAAAAACATTCGGTTGTTGTACTGGGCGAACTGGAGGGGGAGCAAGATGATTGTTGTTTTTAGCGACTGCCAGCGAAGTTGCGATAAACATAATAAGAAAGTGCTTCATTGTGAATATTCCCTTCGGAGTGTCGATTAACGTTCATTATACACGTTAATGGATAGAATCTCACAAGCCCTATTTTTCGAAATCCGCCTCCACCCAAAGTGAGTTTTAATACCTTGCCCCCTTGAATGGGCCTTTTAAGAGGTAAGTTTTGATAAGTTTTCTTGGAGTTTCATTTGATAATTCACCTCATCGTCAAACGGCCAATAAATTGCGCGCCTTAAACCAACTTCATGGCCGTTTGAACCTCCTTGGTCCTCTATAAGTCTTTGCACTTTTAAAAAAAACATATCGGACCAGCCTGCTTCGAGTCTCATCATTCAAAACACACAAGGGGAACCAGCCCTTCCGGCTAACTCCCCTTGTATGGCGGAGGGAGAGAGACTCGAACTCTCAAGACCTTGCGGTCGCCGCATTTCGAATGCGGTGGCATACCAATTTGCCTATCCCTCCAAAATGATGCTTATTCTTGCCCCCTAGCCCTGGCGTTGTAAAGCTCTTATCCTCAAAGATGAAAGCTAAAGAATCAGACCGACGACTTATAAGGAATCCCCACAATATCTTTCACATACCGAGGCACAAGATAACCAGGCAATCGGCTCTTCATTCCTTCCCAAATTCTTTGGCCCTCCCCTTCAGCCACAAAGAAATGGCCGGTTCCAATCGAAGGATCTAATTGGTGAAGATAATACGGAAGAACTCCGGCCTCAAAAAGTTTTTCGGACAACTCAACCAAAGTATCGATTGAGTCGTTAACCCGTCTTAAAAGCACTGACTGATTAAGTAAAACCGTTCTTTTTTTTAAAAGCTCTAGACCCCTTCGAGTTTCGAGGGTCACCTCTTTCGGGTGATTAAAATGGGTTACCACAACCGGGTGAAATCGAGTGCTCGACAATGATTCACTTAACTCCAAGGTGACTCGAGAAGGGAAAGTCACGGGTACCCTTGTATGAAATCGCACCCGTTTCAAATGGGCTATCGCTTCTAACTCTTCTAAAACCTTCCTTAGGACTTCATCCCCTACCATCAAAGGATCCCCACCAGAAAAAATAACTTCACTCACCTCAGGTGTCTGTCGCAAATATTGAAACGCCTCTTTCCAAGTTCCTGAGAACAAGGAGGGCTTTAACTCATTAAGAAGCGTTTTTCTAAAACAAAATCGGCAGTACATACTACAATTGGGGGTCAAATGAAAAAGAGCTCGATTTTGATATCGGTGGGTAATTCTTTGTATCGGCTGATGTTGTAAATCTTGAAGAGGATCTTTCATTTCCTCGATACGACTTTCTAACTCCTCAAACGAAGGGATAGCCTGAAGCCGAATGGGACAATGAGGATCTTTTTTATCAATCAAATTCGCATAATACTGGGGAAGTAAAAACTGATACTTCAATGAAACTTTGCCTGCCTGAATAACTTCTTCAGGGGATAAAAGCCCGGCTTGAACCAAATCATTAGGCGTTCGATAGGCCGCTCTTAATTCCTGTTCCCAACTCACAAATTCTCTAACCTTTTATCTCGCTCATTTTTTGCCGACATTACGCAATACCCTCACACTTATTAGGGATGAATCACCTGTTTAGATTCAACTTGAGAGCTCTCAAAAGAACGACCCTTTCCAACATACCAACTTTCAAAAAGATCCTGGTAATGAGGAGAAAGAAAATACCCAGATTGCCCACCCGGCTGGGAATACAAGGAATGCTCGGTGTTCGAAACGTCTATCACCATTCTCATTGACGCTCCATTCTTAGGCTTGCTTACATGGACAACCAAACCATCTCCCGCTAAACTACGCTCCGGGAGATTGATCAATCGTGCCAAAAAACTGGGAATCCTTGATGAGAAAGGGTGCCTTGCTTGAAGAATATTTCTTGTACCCCAAGTCACTTTAGATAGCTCTTTCGGAGATTTTGCTAATTGACCAGCCGCCTCGGTAGCCGAAACTATTAGCAGCTCATCCCAAGAATTATATTGAGGATTTAATAAATGAAAGGGCTTATTAAGAAGCAGCATCTGAACGACGCTGTCTTTAGCAATTAAGGCCATGACCTCTTCATGTCGGTAAGGGGCCGTTCGAGCTACAAAAGGGCTCATCGCATTTTTTAGAACAGCTAACCTAAATTCCCTTAATAACGAATAGGCCGCTGAATCGATCCCTGCCTTTCCATCCCAAACTCCAACGAGATTTAGAATCTCCTCCACCCAAGGGGAGAGAGGCTTATTTTGATTTTCGATATTTCGGATCGCTTCAACCAATCGATCACGATACCAAACATGAACCGGGGAATAGATTTCATTTTGAATAGCCTGCATTCGATCTACCGAAATCGTAGAGCTCTCTAAGAGTAATTTTCGAATTTGAAATCCGCGAGCAGGAGATGGCCAATCATGCCCCCAACGATATTTTTCGATCGACTCAATCCACATATTTTGATTACCGCTTGCCACAAAGCCCTCGATGGGGTCAACAACTCGGGGCATTTCTTCCCAAGGGATATACTGTTTCCATACTGATCGCTCTTTAATTAGAGAACTTGTTCTTCCAAAATCTTTTCGTTGATCAGGTATCTTTCCGACCATCCCCCAAGCGATATGATTATCTTGGGTGGCCACTAAAATATTTTGGACCGGGCCTCCCCACCTAGAAAGAGCTTCCCAGAGTTCATCTAAGTGATGAGATTGATCGAGAGCTAAAGGGTTTAGCTGACTTAAAGGGTTCGGATCTAGAGCCGTCCATTGCAGAATCCGTTTATACTTTAAGCCAGATTCTAATTTTTCTTCAACCAACGGTCCATAAGCACTATCCCAACATTTTATGAGATGCTCTTTCCCACCTTTGATTTGAATTTTTTCTTCTCGTTTTACTAGCCTCAAAAACTCTTGTAATTCTGCAGGCACTATTTCTTCGTTAAATTGACTCCCAAGCTCAATAAAGTCTTGAACATCCGCTCTCGAATTAGTGAAAGACCAAGCCAAATGGTTATTTCTCCCGATCACCACTCCCGGAATTCCAGGAACAGTGACCCCTCTCACACTCAGCTCCGGATCTTTGAGTTCTACTCGATACCAAATGTTAGGAACCGTAATATTCAAATGGGGATCCCCAGCAAGAAGGGGTTTGCCCGTATCGGAATTCGCCCCCGAAACTACCCAAGCGTTACTGCCGTAAACTTCTTTTTCTTTCCATCTTATTTTGTCCACTGAACTCGCAGTCGACCTAAGATCAAAATCAATACGTGAGGGAATTCTCCCTTGAAGATTCCCTCTCTTGAAGACTTTAAGGGGAGCGTCGAGAAAACCAAAGTCCCAAGTTAAAAACTCGACCATCTTTTTGGAAAATCGGTTATTAAGCTCATTATAGGCAAGTTCCTCGCCATTATCGAAATCATTTAAAGATTCAAACATACTTAGAACAACCAGAAGCCCATCTTGAGCTCGCCAGGATTTGGGCGAGTATCCTAATAATTTAATCTCCCAAGGAAGAACCTCGAAAGAGAGATAGTCGTTAACTCCTTCAGAAAAAGACTGCCAGATAGTTTTGGTCTTTGGATCCATTTGCTCCCAAGCCCTATCGGCCACCTGTTTAAATCCCATCCGCCGATGTAGCACATCAGACTCTAGAGCCGCTTCTCCAAAAAGTTCACTTAATTCGCCGGCCATTTTTCGACGAATCAGTTCCATTTGAAAAAATCGATCTCGAGCGGTGACCAGTCCCTGAGCTCGCAATAAATCATCTCTTTGAGTACTTTCAAGAGTCGAAACACCCTGTGTATCTTTGACAATAGTCACTGTGGTTTTAAAAGTTGGACGGGTGAGATTTTCTTTCGAGTTTGGAAAGAACTGGCTTAAAAAATAGACTGCACTCCAAAAGACACACAAAATAATCGCACTAACGACTGTGAGAAGAACTATTGAGGAACGACGCATCTTATTTCCAATTTCCTTCCTGATCCCTATGAAGGTCGACCACCCGTTCTTTTTTATGCGAACGATAGACTTCAAATTGCATTTTTCCCGACTCTCGACTGAGAGACAACTGACAAATCCAGGAAACAAGGCTCAGAATTAAAGAAGCTAAAAATGCCGAACCAAAAGAATCAACCGCAAACCCCATCACAAACTGCCCTGCTAATTTAAAAAGAAAAGCGTTGATGATTAAAAGAAAAAAACCAAAAGTAAAAAGTGTTAACGGAAAAGTAATGAAAATAAGTATCGGCCTAATGATTTGGTTAAAAAGGGCTAAAACTGCCGCGGCGGCAAGCGCCGTTCCTAAGCCGTCGATGTAAATTCCCGAAACTAAATGAGGGATAGCTAAAATAGTTGCTGCGGTCACTACCCACTTGATTAAAAATTTGGGCATGGGTTACTCCTCTTCACTTAGGGCCCTTTATATACCAAAACTCAACGCTTAAGTGAAAAGCTTAATTGGCTCAAATGAATGGATTTTTGGACTATTATTAAAAAAAAAACCCAAAAATGGGGTAAATTAGTCTAAAAAGATACCTATGGCGCTATTTTCTCGAAATGACTGGATTATTAATAGCTCTTTTCACCCGCTTTCCACCAGAGAGGTTTTGCAAAAGGTTGAAGAAATAGTAGGAGCTCATGTCCAAGGCCCCAACAGAAACAACAAGCCCATCGTGCTTTTCGATCTCGATTCCACTCTCTACGAAGTAGGATATCGCACACTAGCTATTATTGAAGATTGGAATAAGGCCCCTAAAGCGCGCCTGTCTATTCAAGAAGATCTCAACCGACTCAAATTGGAACACATTGGGTATTCACTCTACGATTTAGCGAGAAATTTAGGCCTAGAGCCCGCTCACCCTGAAATTAAAAATGCACTCGATGAAATTAAGCCCTTTTGGTGGGAGCGTTTCTTCTCCAATGAGTT
>VGSE01000038.1 GCA_016875135.1 Deltaproteobacteria bacterium | reverse complement strand
CACTGACCCCACTGAGACAAAACTCACATTTTCTACGGTTCAAGAAGACTTAGATAAGATTTCAACAGAAATTAAGAGTTCAGAGCCGGAAGTCAAATTAGATACAAAAGAGGAAAACTCTTTGTGGAGTAAACTCAGTCTTAAACCCGAATCGGATTCTTTGACTAAATTACTAGAAGACCTTGAACTCAACGAAGACAAGAGTAAATCATCTGAAATCAATGAACTTCTCGATTCCACTGACGTTAGGTCGAAAAGCGGTGTTAATTCCACTCAATTACAAAACGTTTTTAAGAGAGAAAAGCTATTTAAGACGGCTCTAGCTTTTAACGGAACCTCTCAAACAACCGATTTTACAAACGTGTTTAGCAAAATTCTCTCTTGGTTTGGATTTTAAAAACTTGACCTCACCTCTAATTTTAGAAAAGTTTGTGGGACACAACTAATTAAATTCGGTCGCAATGAGCGACAAAATTTAATTAGTTAGCCGGATTCAGGTAAAAGGGATAAGCGGCCACCTCAGTGACAACCGGAGCCTCAGGTTTTGGGAACACCCAACTCTTAATCCGACTTCCGATGCAGCTCTCAAGACCAGCATCACCAATAGTGCTCTCTTTAACCCCGACCGTTGAAACAATCCCGTTCGGCTGAATGCTAAATGACATAACAATTTTTCCCGAAAGTTTTGGATTTCGTTGTAAGGCCGAATCGTAACAAGCCCGTATCTCTGCCCGATGGCGCTGCACCACTGCATTGATAAGATCTTTTGAGAGACCAGAGAGAACTTGCACATTCTCGGAAATAATACTGATAGCATGTTCTCCTTTCAGACCAAATCTTCCGGGGCCTGAAATACCTTCCCCAATTCCATCTCCGCGATAACCACGACCCAAACCTTTTGTAGAGGGGCCATCGATACCCACGGTTTTACCACCCCCACCTGCGTCGACTCCCTTAAGTCCCATTCCTCCGGCCCCACCGGTTTCCTCAATGCTCTTGCCCCTAGCTCCACGGATGGCTTTACCAAAATCATCAAAACCCCCGGGACCTTCCGGCCCTTCACCCGCATTGATTAAATTGTTAAATTCTTTTTGAATAGAACCATTCGAAATCGACTTAAGAAGCCCCACAGACTTAATCGATTTTTTCTCTGGAGCTTTAGCTTTTGAAGGGTTAGCAGTTTTACTTGTCACAGGCGAAGGAGTGGTATTTTCCTTAGGCTTCGACTTAGGTAAAATTGTCTGCGCCTTCTCTTCTTTGCGAGGAAGATCTTTTCTGCCAGCCTCTCCTTCGGGACCAATAGCAGGACCACCTTCTCCGGCTACCGATCCTCCCTGCTTTGATTCTTCCCCCTTAGCAATGAGGCCTAACTTAGAAATATCCGGTTTCTTTTTGATAATCACTTTAGCAAATCGCTCCGGGATTTGCTCAATAGTTACTGGAATGGGCTTTGGAACAAATGAAAGCCCCACCAATAAAGCAACGAACAAAAGAACTGAACCAATGGTCGTTCTCATCAAAAGAGCGTCTTGCTCGAAAATCGGTGGCGGCAAAATTCTGGGTGCTGGTTTCACGTATAAGATAAAGAAATTGACCGTTCCTACTGCAATCTTTGCAAAATCATCTTGCTTAAGGGGCAATACATAGTGCTCACCCTCTTTTCTAACAAACTTTTCACCGACAAGATCCTTGATAGAATAAATTTTATCTCTCGCACGAATTGTTCCAGTCATCTCAGTAGTGAAAGCCAATCGACTCGAACCGTCCTCTTGAATCGAAAGAAGCGGAAATTCATCCGGAATTCCAACGCTTGGAATGATATAGTCATTCCTTGGACTTTCCCCAATACTTAGGACACATTCATCGGAATAATTCGAGATATCAAGAATCTGGTCACCCCAAAGAGCCGTGACTTCAAGTTCTCTCGCGTGTTTAGGAGTCTCAAAAGCTTTCTCAAGCTCCTCAGGCAACATATCATCGTCCGATTTTCTATCTCGACGATCTTCAATTCTACGCTCGAGGCTTGTGATATCGAAAACCCTTCTTTCCCCTTTCCGGCGATCTTCAACTCTGCGGTCTTCTTGCAGCGGTTTTCGGCGATCCTCTTTAGAACGTCGCTCCGTTTCTGCATCCAAAGAATCTGAAGTCTCCTCTTGCCGGCGATCTGCCTGTCTCTGATCAATTCTTCTGTCCCCCGAGCGTCGCTCTTCAAGACGCTTCTCTTCTGGGAAGGCATCTTTTTTTCTTCGATCGCTTCCGCGACGATCACTTTCTAATTGGCTTCTATCAATATTTAACTGGGTGGAATCGGTATCTTTTACTTGTGTTCCCTCAAAAGATACAATGGACTGAGTAGGAGCGTTGCCTGGAGTTTTACCGCTTCCACGTTCCAACTTAATTTCGATAAAACCAACTTTAATCGTGTCTCCAAATTGAACTTTTGACTCAACTACTTTTTTGCCGTTGATAAAAGTTCCATGGCTGGAGGCAAGATCGGTAACTAAAATCACATCTCCCTTGGTCTCTATTAGAGCGTGGATACGAGAAACTCTGGGGTCATCAATTCTAAGATCGGCAGATAGAATTCTCCCCAGTACGATCTTATCTTTAACGAATTCACCGCTGTGAATTATAGCCCCGTCTTTTCCTAAGACATCTAGCCTAATTGCGCTACCTGATGGGTTGTTTTCTTTAGCTTCCATAGTGCCTCTTATTTGATGAGCCTAGATGAATCTAAGACTTCTGCATCAAAGTTCTCTCGAATTCTTATGATGCTTTTGCCTTTGACGTCCTTGATGTTTGAAATATAAGACCCCGAAGGTTTATTGTATAAACCGTCAATATTGGCTCCTTCAAAATCATAAGTTGTCTTCTTCTTGTATTTCACGGTCGTACCATCCGGCCTTTTCTCGAGGATGAAATCGCCTTCCTCCCTCTTGCCGACCGGAGAAGTGGAGGACGCTTTGGGAGCGACTCGAGGTACCGCTTTAGTTACTTTCGAATAACTATGATTTCCCAAAAACAGTGCAACAATCACAAACAAAACCTTGATGACAGAGTTTTTTTTCATAAACTACCCTCCCACTAAATCCAAAAACTCATTGAAAAAGAAAGGAAATCGGCAATAGACTTATCGCCATCCCTCAATCATTTCATGAGCTTTTGCTGAGTCTTTTCCACCGCGTTGGATGTAACGAAGCATCAATTCTGACGCCTCTTCTTTTTTACCCAGGTGTTTTCCTAATATCGTAGCGTCATTGTAGAGAACCGCTAAGCTGTTTGGATGGCTCTCAGCGAATTGAGAATAAATTCTGTGCGCCTCGTCAAACTTTCCTTGGGATTCCAAACAGGTTCCTAAACCCAAAGCTGCATCTTCAAAACCTCCATCCAACTCCAAAGCTCTTTTAAAAAAAGGCAGTGCATCAGAGTAGCTCCTACTTTGCAGGTAGAGCGCCCCTAAATTAACTCTAGGCGCAGCAATGGTCGGCTCGGTAGCAATGGCTTTTTCAAAATAGCTCATCGCTTTATCCCGTTCTTTTTCCTGAAGACTCAGCATTCCCAGATTATTAAATAATAAGGACTTCCAAACAAATTTGGGATCTTTCTCTATTGATTTAAAAAGATAGTTAGCCAATTCTTTGCGTTTGTTACGCATATAATGAACACCTAATAAAAAGACCGCCTTCTTTTCATTCGGATTTTTCGCAATGAAGTTTTTAAGCTTAACTTCAACGCTAGTTTTTTTACCACTCGCATCTAAGTCAGAAAGGTACTCGATATATTTTTGCGGATCCTCCAAGGCTTGAGCAGACTCATTTGAGTCTTCCAATTTTTCAGATAAAATTTTACGATAGGGCTCAAGTTCATCGGATTTCTCCTCATCAAACCAAGTACTATACTCAACAGTTTTTCCCTGGAACTCACTAGTTTGCTTAGAGGAGCAGGCCAATAAGAAACTAAGAGCTAAAATCCCAATTAAAACCTTACACTTAATCATTTTTAATTACTCCCTTCTTTTGGTCCTCGAGTGCTCCAATAAACTGGCTGTGGTCTCACCCCCTGTGGTTCGTATTGTCCCGGGGCCTTTTTGGATTTCTCTGAGCACTTTTTAGCGTACTCACTTATAACGTGGAATTGGCTTGCTCTCTCTGAACACAGGTTCATGATCTCCTGAGCCTTTTGCTCAAGGGGCACGATCTGCTTAATATCAATCTGCTTGAGTGCGGCCTCTGCCTCCTGACGTTCTTCTGGTTTATACCTACCAGGAATCTTCAAACCTCTAAATTGACCTACGTATGACTCATAAGCGGTACTTTTTTCAAAGAGCGCCGCCACTCCCCATTCTGGGACTCCTCGCTCGATTTCATCATCATACATTTGAGCTAACTTTATGAGTGCTTTTTGCTTTCTCTTCATTAAGTAAATCAGATCGTTTTCTGGAAATCGCAGCTTAATCGAATCGTATTTTTTTCTTTCTTTTTCCAAATCCTTAAATTTGGATTCGGCAAGGAAATAGGCTGCATGTCCTGTTGGCTTCACTTTTTTATTGCTTTGGATGACTTTTTTAATTTCTTCGATAACACCAACCTTCTTAACTGTCATGCCGGCTTTTTCATAATTTCTGGCAAGCTCACCCAAAATGTCGAGCTTCTCTGCAGCTGAGTTACTTTCTTTCGCCAGTTTGAAGTAGATAGCCCCGGATTTATCCAATTCTTTTTCTTTTCTATAAATTTTAGCCCGCGAAATATCGATAGCTCTCAACTCTTTGGCAGAAGGCTTAGCCTCTTTTGCGTAAGTATCATAGAGTTGGAGTGCCAACTTATTAAACTCGAGAATTTCCGCGTAAACCGCAGAATTATATAAAGCCTTATTGGCCTCTTTATCCTGGGGAAAGCGCTTGTAAAATTCCTGGTATTGTTTTTGGGCCGTCTCAAAATCCTGTTGCTTTTCTGATTCCTGAGCCAAACTCAACATAATTTTGCCCGCATAAGGGCTTTTAGGAAATTTCACTACAAACAACCTAGCCATTTCAGCTGTCTTTTGAGCATCTTCTTTTCTCTGATAACTCACATAAGCGTTGTAGAGTGCTTTTTCAGCAAGCGGACTATTTGGATTCGATTCGAAGAATTTAAGATAACTCAAAGCTGCTTTATCCCAATCTTTATCGTTTTCAAAGGCCTCGATCCCTTTAAAATCAATCTCCCCTACAATTTCAGTGAGCTCCTTTCGAAATTGGGCATCACCCAGCTTTTTCACCAGTGTAAACTCCTGCGCATGTGCCGTTAAAGCTTTGTAGTCTTTTTTGATATTATCTATATCTAAAACAATATGCGCCGCGGTTGTAGCACTACGATGGTCCGGATGATTTAGGGCCAATGCTTTGAACGCATTCTGAGCTTCATCAAAATGATGTCTTCGATAATAGATCGAGGCTATTCGGAACTCTACATCCACAACCCGATCTCCTTGGGGATATTCTGAAATGTAGTATTCGCCGACCTCAATGAACTTTCTTTCAGCATTGGGAATTTCCTCAGGAGTAAGACTAACGTTTTTTTGCTCGCTTTTGTCGTATCGGTTAAGTTTTGCACTTGCCTCGGTTAACTTATCCAAAGCCAATAGAGCATTATAAATCGACTCGTTGCTCATTTTGTCTTTTGGCAGAATCTTGGCAGCTATCATGTAGCTCTCAGCGGCTTGTGACCATCTCTCTAAGTTAAAAAGAGCTTCCCCTTGGAAAAAGGCGACTTTCTTTCGTTCCGGAAAACCAGGGAAATTTTTCAAAAGACTCGTGTAAATCCTCATCGCATAGTCATAGTGCCCTCGATTGGCACTTTTCTGGGCAGCATTGTGGTGAAAGTAAGCTGCTTTTGCCCCATCTCCAGCTAAAGTCTCAAGGATAGTTTTTCGCTCGGGCGCTTTTTCTTCGGGAATGGCTTTGGCCCAATCAGATTCCTCTCCAAACCTCTCCAGAGCGGTTAGTAGGGTTTTAGTCGCTACTGCCGATTTTCCTAGTCTTGCTTCGCTATCGTAAAGCCCTAAGTAGAGATTTGGAGTGTCCAAACCATTAGGGAACTCCTCAATTAACTTGGTGTAAGCGCGAACCGCTGCTGTATCCTTTGCTTTCGAGCGAAAAATATCAGCCAACAGACGAAGATTGGATAGTGCCTTGTCTTTAGTTTGCATTTCTGTAAAGAAATCCATTGCGTCATCAACCATTTCTGCTTCCGCATAAAACGAAACAAGATCTTTCAAGGCTTGATCTCTTAAATTAAACTTTCCCTCTTCCATATTTTTATCTAATCGCGTGATAAGTTTCTTCATGCTTCTTAGCGCTCTTTTAGGATCCCCAGTATTTAACTCGCACCAAGCCAATTTGTACTCGGCATAATCTCTAAGGGTGGACGATCGGCTAAAAAGCATCTGATATCTTTGAGCTGCGTCTTTGAATTTATGATTATCAAAGTAATAATCCCCTACATATAGGACAGCTTCAGGCCATTTTCGGCTATTGGGAAAACTTTTGATCACTCGCTCAAGATAACTTATTCCTTTTTTCGCATTTCCCGACTCTAGTTCCACAAATCCGATAAAAAAGCTAACCTCATCCATTTTGGAGTGCTTGGGGAACTCTTTTTCAAGTCCATAAAATACCTTAAGAGCATCTTTTAGATATTTTTGAGACCGGCCGTTATCTAATCTAGGAGCCGAGAGCTTAGGGTTGGTAACTTTATTGCTCTCATATTCTTGCAACCGCTTACTAAAATATTCATTCTCTCGATAAGAGAGTTCCATATACTTTTCTGCATAGAGCTGCCCAAGCCTTAAGAGCATATTGTCTCGATTGGATTTTAGGCCGGCATCCATTTCTTGTCTCAAGAGTTTTATCGCTTCATCACGTTTTTCTGTGATAAAAGCCTCTTTAGCAAAAACATAAACCTGATAGTTGAGACTGGGCTCCTTGAGGGTAAGCTTTTTTCCCAAAAGACTTACGCGGGAGCTTTGATAAGACAGTTTAGATTCTGGAATAGCGGGCATCGCCGGTTTATTGGGCAGATTAAAATTTTCATAATCTTCCCCAAAAACAGCCGCAGCTAGCGGTAACAAAATCAAAAATTTTGGAAATTTAGTTAACACAGGCACTCTCCGTTGTATAAACAAAGGTTCCCATTTCATCTTCCCAATATTCACCAGTGAATGGCCAAAAGTGATACCCAGATGCCACTGAAGTCTCAACATCGGTAATCCGTTTTGGCGGCAACCCTTTTTGTCCCTCGATCATCTCCTTTTCACCGGTGACAATTTCAACCTTTAAGTAATTGGCTTGCTCACGCTGACTTAAAAGGTCCGCAAGTTTTCGACGGTGAATTTTTTGCATTATGGAGCCCATCTGAGCTTCTAATGTTTTCTGGGCCTCTTCATTCAAGTTCATTAAATTGGTAAGCACTTGATTCTTAGAAAACCTTGCTAAATTAATTCGTTCCGTTTTAAGAGCACTTAAGATTTTTTTATCTCTTACTATGCCGCCATCCCTTTTAATGTAGTTTAAGAAAGAAGTATTAAGCCCTTTTTCAGTCGCATAGGCACGATAAAAGGCATCTGCAGATCCCATACTGTTAACTTCCTGCTGCATACTGCGAATCACAGGGTCATAGACATTGAAAAATTGGTTTAGAGTTCTTTTCATCTCTTCGTATTTGCAAAGTGAGTAAAGAATAGTGGCCTTTAAAATATAGGACTCCCCCACCAAATCCTCTCGATAGAAGGGGGAAAGTACCGTATGCAAATTTCCCAAAGAAACGGTCGTGTCGTTAACTCGCATCAGCGGCCAACTGGCCTCTTGTAGAACCGTTAACCAATGAGGCGATGAGCTTAAAAATTGGGAGTAAATCTCAATCGATCTCTCAATGTCACCCATTGAGTACGCCGTTCGGGCTAGGTTCAACCGAGCCAACTCCTGCTGAGGAAACAAACTTTTTTTTCCTCGGCTAAGATCCACAAGCTTGCCGAAATAAAAATTGGCTTCTTTATAATCTTTTTTTCGAGTCGAAAGAATACCAAGATACATTAGAGCCTTGTCATAGAACTGACTTTCAGGGTTTATGGATTTAAAGTGGCTTAATGCGGTCTCACCTTGACCGATGCTAAATTGATAAACTCCCTGGGCGTAGTGCGCTACCCCTGAAACGGAACTGGGAATATAGCCAGCAGGAAGTTTGTCGATGACCTTCCCGAGCCGCTCAACCATGTCCAATCTATCTGTAATGATCGCTGCGTTTTTGATCGATTTTTCATACAACTCACGATTCTTCTCATCAGCCGATATCAAAACATTTCGAAAAGAGATGAAACTAGAAAAATACAGACCTCGCTCAAAAAAGGCCAAGCCCTGATAGTAGTAGGCTCGGCTTTTTTGCGCTGAATCGGAGGCTCCGGCAATCACTTGGGAAAAAATCTCAATAGCCCGATCGTAATTTCCACTTTCAAATTGCCGTCTCCCCAAATCAAACTGACTGGCCCGCTCTGGGGCCGCCAAAATAACTGTGGATAATAAGAGGATCCCTAAGGAAAGCTTGATGTATTTCATAGTCGTATCCTTGAAAATGTATTAGCTAAACTTTATCGTGGCATTTTGGGCAGCCAGAAACTCAGAGCAACGGCGACGGAGTAGTTATTTCTAAGTTCAGAGTTTCCATCTCTTTTCTTTTCACTATAGATGTAGTCTCTAAACTCCATGCGCATCGAAAACCACTCGGTAAAGAAAAATCTCAATCCAATTCCTGGATAAAATGTGGGATAGGAATTCGTTTCGGTTTTTGCTATCCCGCCGCCCAGCGAAAAATAGGGCTCCATGTAGGCTAGCCACCTTGAGAAAGTGGATACTTTTCCATAGAATGGAGTCAATTGAACTCCCGCAGTCATAAAAAAGAGGAGCTTTTGAAAATCTAGAAAAACATCAGTTCCCGTTGAATTGGCGTTAATATCATCGATAAACGAACTAAAAAAGTTTTTGTTGTATGCGAAATTAAACAGTTCAAGCCCCAGCCAGTCGTTAGCATGTAAGGAATAGGTGGCCGAACCCAGTAAAGTTCTTCGATAGGTTCCAAAAGGCACACCACCGAATCCTAAAGGAGAAAACTCATGACGCCACTCTTTGCGAGTGAATTTTCTTTGAACGACGATAACCTCTTCGTTGGGAATGGCTCCGATTTCCTGTAGTTGCTTCTCAATCACATTATCGTCAGCTGCCCATAAGGAGCAAGAAACCATAACCAAGCTGAGTATCTTAAGAAGGCGCGTTTTCATGATGGTTCCAATTAAAGATAGTTTGCGGTCCTCGACGGCTAGAGTTAAGGCACGCAATTTGTATTGAGGTTCTTTAATTTTATTATATGGTAACTCTATAAGTTTAGCTACGAAGACAAGAGGTGGCTCATGGCAAAAAACAACGCCGCGGATAGTCAGTACTTATGGATGGATGGAAAATTTACTCCTTACTCCGACGCTACGATACATCTTTTGTCACACAGCCTCCATTATGGTGGCGCCGTCTTTGAAGGACTCCGGGCTTATGCATTGCCGCAAGGGCCTGCTCTTTTCCGCCCATTGGAGCATTTCAATCGCTTTTTAGATTCTATTAGCGTTATGGGATATTCAGTACCCTATTCTGCCCAAGATTTGATTCAGATAAGTCATGAGCTTATTCATCGAAATGGATTTAAGGCTTGCTATGTCCGGCCCATAGCCTATATCGATGATTCGGTCCGTGGACTCAAACTACCAGAAACCCCGAGGGTTCACACCGCCATAGCCGTATGGCCCTGGGGAAAATACATGGGAGACGAGGGACATCTTAAAGGAGTCAGAATCAAAACCTCTACTTTTAGAAGGGCAGACGTCTCTTCCTCCCTACCCTTAGCCAAAATTTCCGGGGCTTATCTCACTTCAGTTTTGGCTCGTCGAGAGGCCACTTTAGAGGGTTTTGATGAGGCTATTCTCTTAGATCCTCACGGGTTTATCGCTGAAGGATCGGGAGAAAATATCTTTATTGTTAAAAATAATGAACTAATCACCCCCTCGATTGGTTACTTATTGCCTGGAATCACAAGGGATTGTGTCATTGAAATCGCAAAAGAATTGGGAGTGCCTCTTCGCCAAGAAAACATCACAAGAAATCAGCTCTATGTTGCAGACGAAGCTTTCTTCACCGGAACCGCTGTAGAGATCACCCCTATTCGAGAGGTCGACCACCACACCATCGGAAACGCTTCCCCCGGCCCCATCACACAAAAGATTAAGGAGAGCTTTTTTCAATGCACTTTGGGGGAAATCAAGAAGTTTAGAAATTGGGTCAGTTTGCCGTAAAAGACTGCTATTCTTCTTGATCTTTAGCCCTCTTCGGATATAAATTTAAATTTAATGTTACTTACTCTTTCATCTAATCTCGTCTTTAGCGGTCGACTCCAAGAATTCGGACTAATTGCTTTATGACCATAGCTTCTGCTGTTTTTCGCTCATGAAATCTTTTGCGATTACGTTACCAGATGGTTCAAAACGTACTTTTGGAACCCAAACTACGCCTCAACAAGTGGCCGCAAGTATTGGCCGACGTTTGGAGGAAGCTGCTGTAGCCGCTAAACTCAATGGAAAAGAGATTGATCTTACACAAGTCATAGATTCCGATGCCGAATTAGCCATCATCACTCGAGAATCCAAAGAGGGGTTAGAGGTCATTCGCCATTCGACCGCTCACTTGCTAGCTCAAGCAATTAAAGAACTTTACCCCTCAGCGCAAATTACTATTGGTCCTGTCATCGAAGAGGGATTTTATTATGACATTGATTGTCCCAAACAACTGACCCCAGAAGATCTTCCAGCCATCGAAAAGAAGATGTCGGAGATTGCCGGGAGAAAGCTGGATGTTTCTCGACACGAAATCGATCGAAACGAAGCTGTAAAACTCTTCAAAGCAATGAATGAACACTATAAGGCGGAGATTGTTGAAGGGCTCCCTTCCGGTGAAGTTGTCAGTGCTTACAAGCAGGGTGACTTTATCGACTTATGTAGAGGTCCCCACGTTCCCAACACATCCAGACTTGGAAAATTCAAACTTTTGTCTGTCGCTGGAGCCTATTGGCGCGGAAATGAAAAAAATAAAATGCTCCAACGCATTTATGGAACCGCTTTTGCCTCTCAAAAAGAGCTCGATGAATACTTACATCGTCTTGAGGAGGCCAAACGAAGAGATCATCGTAAATTAGGACCTGAACTTGAGCTTTTTACCTTTCTTCCTATCGCACCGGCGATGCCATTTTATCTTCCCAAGGGAGCCTGGCTTTTTAATAAACTCATCGATTTCATGCGAGAAGAGACCAAAGCTCTTGGTTTTGAAGAGGTCATCTGCCCACAAATGATGTCCACCGAACTCTGGGTCACCAGCGGTCACATGGAACATTATCGTGAGAATATGTTCTTGTTCGAAGAGGAAGAAGGTCAAGCAATGGGTCTTAAACCCATGAACTGCCCAGGACACGCTTCACTTTTTAAAACCAGTAAACGAAGCTACCGGGAACTTCCTATTCGTTTTTCGGAGTACACAAAACTTCATCGCAATGAACGTGGCGGGGTTACTCACGGAATCATGAGAACTCGAGCTTTCTCTCAGGACGATGGCCATATTTTCTGTACTGAAGAGCAGATTCAAGAAGAGGCCAGAAAAGGAATTGAACATACTTTTAGTATTTACTCTGCTTTCGGTTTTGACCATGTCGACGTAAAGTTAGCCACTCGACCTGATCAATTTCTCGGTTCGCCTGAACTCTGGGATCAAGCTGAAAAAGCTTTGGCCGATAGTTTAAAAGCTGCCGGTAAAAACTTTGAAATTGTCCCCAAAGAAGGGGCCTTTTACGGTCCCAAAATTGAGTTTCACATTAAGGATGCTATTGGACGATCGTGGCAATGCGGCACTATTCAATTAGATTTCTCATTACCCCGAAGATTTCAACTGGAATATACCGATAGTAACAACCAATCTAAAAGTCCTGTGATGATCCACAGAGCTATTTTAGGAAGTGTCGAGCGGTTCATGGGAATTCTTGTAGAACATCATGCGGGCCATTTGCCTATTTGGATAGCGCCTGTTCAGGCGGTTCTTATTAATGTGACCGATGGGCAGCTTGAATATGCCCAAACGATTTTAGAAACTTTAAAAGGCTTAGGAATCCGAGCGGAGCTCGATGCAAGAAATGAAAAACTTGGTTACAAGATTCGCGAAGCTCAAGTTAAGAAAATTCCTTTAATGCTGGTCTTAGGTGAAAAAGAGAAGACCGCTCAAACTCTTTCCGTTCGTAAATCCAATGGAGAGACTATCAACGATTTAACACTAGATGGTTTCAGAAAGTTTCTGGAACCTTGGCTAAAACCTGGAGGGACAAACCATTAATCCACGTCAACAATCACCTGGAGACAGTATTAGAGTTAACCACAGAATCCGAGCTCGTGAAGTTCGGCTCATCGGGGCTGACGGTAGCCAACTAGGTGTCATGGACACTAGAAGGGCGTTGGAATTAGCTTTACAACAGGGATTAGATCTCGCTGAGATCTCCCCCAATTCTAATCCGCCCGTGTGCAAAATTCTCGATTACGGTAAATACAAATACGAAGCTAAAAAGAAGGCTCAAAAAGCCAAGAAAAATCAAGCTGTTACTACCCTTAAGGAAATTCAGTTTCGTCCTAACACGGACACTCATGACATCGAGTTTAAAGTAAAACACATCCAACGCTTTCTCGAAGAGGGTAATAAAGTTCGAGTTTCTGTGAAGTTTCGCGGAAGAGAGGCCAGCCATGCTGATTTAGGGCATATTCTCCTCAAGCAGATTATTGACATGGTTGGTAATTTGGGTATTGTGGAGCAGGCTCCAAAGATGGAAGGAAAAGTTTTGTCTTTGGTGTATGGCCCTGCTGGGAAGGTGCCTAAGAAAGCAAGTAAGCCGAGCGCTCACACAAGCTCTGATGGAAAAGCTCCTACAGAGAAAGCAAAAAAGGCTGAAAGTGCTGTAAAAACAGATAGTTAGAAAGTAGTTGTTTTATGCCGAAAATGAAAACTGTATCGGGAGCTAAAAAACGATTTAAGCTCACTGGATCGGGTCGAGTGAAGAGAGCCAAAGCTTATCACAATCACATCCTTGAACATAAATCGTCCAAACGAGGTCGTCGCCTCCGCCAAAACGGAATGGTGCACGCTTCAGATCTTCGCCAAATTAAGCGAATGCTTTTGGCGTAGTTGGGTTTTAGTTGGTTTTAAACTGTAGAGAGTAAAGGTTTTAGGGTATGCCAAGAGTTAAAAGAGGTCCTGCTGGAAGAAATAAAAGAAAAAAGATCCTTGATAGGGCCGAAGGGTTTTATGGAAGTGCGCGAAAAACGGTAAAGGTAGCGCGAGAGTACACAAACAGAGCTGATCGGTATGCTTACCGAGACAGAAAAACTCTGAAGCGTGAAATGCGTTATCTATGGCAAGTACGTATTAATGCCGCCTGCAGACTCCACAATCTGAGTTATTCAAAGTTTGTTTCTGGTCTCAAATTAGCTAATGTTGAATTAGATCGCAAAATTCTTGCGGACATTGCTGTTCGATTCCCAGACCACTTCACTCAGCTTGTGGCGCTTGCTCGGCCCCAAGCTTAAATGATCGAACAAATTAATCAGTTACGGGCGGAAGCCCATTCACAAATTTTTTCTGCTCCGGATCCTGAGGCGTTAGACCGTCTTAGGGTTCATTATATTGGGAAAAAAGGTGTTTTAACCGGCTTATTACACCAGTTAAAAGATCTCACTCCCGAGAAACGTCGTGAAATGGGGGCAGTTCTAAACGAAGTCAAAACGAACTTAGAACAAGATCTCAAACAACGACAAACGGAACTAAAACGAATCGTTCTTGATAAAGAGATTTCAGGGGCGAGCCCCTTAGATGTCACGCTGCCCGGAAGCTATGCGATCAATGCTGGTTCTCTTCATCCTGTTACACGGGTGATGAATGATGTTGTTCAAATTCTAAAGCGAATTGGCTTTTCAGTCGTTACTGGGCCTGAGATAGAACTCGAGTTTTACAATTTTGAAGCTTTGAATACGCCTGAAGATCATCCTGCTAGAGATATGCAGGATACTTTTTACATTAATCCTCCCGTGCTTTTAAGATCTCACACTTCACCGGTACAGATTCGTACCATGAAAGAAAACAGACCACCTATTCAGGTCATTGCTCCCGGGAAAGTTTACCGTTCGGATTATGATTTAACTCACACTCCGATGTTTCATCAAATTGAAGGTTTAATGGTCGATGAACATCTTTCTCTAGCCGACCTCAAAGGGGTTTTAAATTATTTAATCAAAAATCTTTTTGGAACAAGATCCTTGAGATTTCGCCCAAGTTTTTTCCCATTCACTGAGCCTAGTGCGGAAGTCGACATGCAGTGTATTCAGTGCAAGGGAAGTGGAAAAGACTGCCGTCTGTGCAAATCGACAGGTTGGCTCGAAATCGGCGGCTGTGGAATGGTCCATCCAAATGTATTCAAATCAGTGGGTTACGATCCGGATAGATACAGTGGTTTCGCCTTCGGCATGGGAATCGAAAGAATCGCTATGTTGAAATACGGCATCGATGATTTGAGATCTTTTTTTGAAAATGACATTCGTATGTTGGAGCAGTTTTAATGTTACTTTCGCTCAATTGGTTACGTGACTACTTGGCTAAATCGGATTTAAAAATCGATCCGAAAGATTTAGCTGATAAGCTAACAATGCGAGGAATTCACGTAGCAGCGATTAAACGACCGGCATTTTCTCTTGAAAATGTTGTAGTCGGAAGAATTGAAAAAATTGACAAACACCCCAACGCCGATCGACTCCAAGTCACTCAAGTCATTATAAAAACAGGACAAGGTGTTGAACCGATTCAGATCGTCTGTGGAGCAAAAAATATCGCAGAGGGGGATATTGTCCCTATCGCTCTTCCCGGAAGTATCTTGCCCGGTGATTTTGAAATCAAAAGATCAACTATTAGAGGTGTTGAGTCCTTTGGCATGATCTGTTCCGGAAAAGAATTAGGTATTTCTGAAGACTCTGAAGGAATTCTTCAGTTACCCAAACACAGTGGGATTGGGCAGCCACTAACTAGCCTTTTAGGTGGTGGTAATAACGATACGATTCTAGAATTTGAACTCACCCCGAATCGCGCAGACTGTCAAAGCGTTCTAGGACTAGCCAGAGAAATTGCTCCAGTTTTAAAAACAAAACTAAGAGAGCAAAAACCGACAAAGTTTAAAATCACTCCCCATAGAACTTCGAGCATTATCAAAGTCGAAGTTGAGGACCCTAATGTTTGTCCAAGGTACGTTGCTCGAGTCATTGATGGTTTGAAAGTTCAAGAGAGTCCGGATTGGATTAAACAAAGACTGGAATCGATTGGAATTAGACCAATTAATAATATTGTCGACGTTACCAACTTTGTCATGTTCGAATACGGTCAACCTCTTCATGCTTTTGACTTAAGAAAGATCCAGTCAGGAACAATTAAAGTTGCGTCTTGCAAGACCCCTACGGATTTTAAGTTGCTCACTGGAGAATCGGTGGGGCTTGAACCGGGAGATATTTTAATTCAGGATGGGGATAGACCCATTGCTGTGGCTGGAATTATGGGTGGTGAAAACTCACAAATTGCTGCTGACACGACTTCAATTGTTTTAGAAAGTGCGGCTTTTGCACCTCATCAAATCAGAAAAACTTCAAAACGATTGGCTCTACACACTGAATCTTCAAAACGATTTGAAAAAGGGTTTGACCTTGCAACAGTAGCCGCTGCAAGTGAGCGGGCTGCTGCTCTTCTGCGCGACAGCATGAATGCCAATGTTTATCATCCTCCCATCGACACTAACGAATTCGGTGCAAAAGAAGCTGTGATTTCAATCGACATGAGAGATGTGAGAAAAATTACAGGACTAAAAGAAATTTCAGCAGAAAAAGCCAGTGAACTGCTCGACTCAATCGACATTCCGTCCCATAAGAAATCGGTCAATATTTTGAGTGTTCGCTTTCCAACTCACAGACAAGACTTAAAGGGTAATGTCGATCTTATCGAAGAAGTGGCAAGACTTGAGGGTTATGATGCTATTCCAGAACATCTACCCACATCCTTAGCTACCTATGACCGACTGGACGAATCAGCCTTTGATTTTGAGTTTAAAGCTAAAAGTCTTTGTGCTTCGATGGGCCTAAGAGAAACTATTCATTACAGTTTTGTTTCTGACACCGTTTTAAGAAATTATGGTTTTGCTAATGAAGGTATGGTTTCACTTAAAAATCCTTTAAGTGATGAAATGAAGGTTTTAAGAACATCGCTTATTCCTTCTTTAATTCAGACCTATGCCTATAATTTGAATCGAAAAGTTCAGCATCAGCGTCTTTTTGAATTAGCAAAAACCTTCGTTTGGGATGAAAAAGAAGAGACCAAAGTCAAAGAGACTGCTTTCTTAGCTGGGCTTATTTCCGGTAATTTGTCGGGCTCCAATTGGAAAGATAAGCCAACTGCTCTGGACTTCTATCACGTCAAAGGGCTAGTTGAAAATTTGGTGAGACAACTAACTTCGGTTCGACTTGCTTTTGAAGCACCCAAAAACACGACTCTTTATCACCCAAATCGTGGTGCTATGATCAAATTGGGCCTTAAAGAAGTCGGTAGTTTAGGGGAAGTTCATCCTGTTATTCGCGATAATTTATTAGAAACCAGTGAACCTGTGTTGGTTTTTGAACTTAATTTAGAAGCCTTAAGAAAATATGAAAGAAGCACCACTCGCTATAAAATTCCATCGAAGTTTCCAGCGATTGAATTAGATCTTGCTTTTGTGGTCGATAAATCGGTCTCCTGTCACTCCGTTTTAGAAAATATGAAGCACAGTGGCAGCGAGCTTCTAACCGATGTTACTGTTTTTGATATCTACGAAGGAGAGTCAATTGGGCCCTCGAAAAAGAGCATGGCATTCCATCTGACCTTTCAATCTACGGAAAGAACACTTCAAGACAGTGAAATTCAGGATTTAAAAAACCGAATTCTCGCTAACCTTAAAGACAAACACGGTGCTGAGTTAAGAGCTTAAACCGCCGGTTCAGGTCGATTTTCATAACTAAGCAAGTTAAAGTTTTACCGTTTCTTGGTTTTTTCTTCATTCTCCCCTATAATTATCTAAACCGGAGGACAACATGTCTGATTCCAGAGATTTTGAACTTCCTCAACCTTACGAAAAGCTTTCTCACAAATTTATTCTTGATTCCATAAAACTGGAAAAAAAGATTATTGAAACCGAAATTCGAGAGCCCCAAACGATAGAGAAGACTTCTCAATGTGGAACTCAAGCCGAACTACCCATTGATATCGAGCAAGAGCCGCATGAATCTATTCCGATGGAGGACTTAAATTTAGATGAAAGCAAGAAATATTTCCGAATTGGTGAGGTAAGTGCCCTTATTGGCGTTGAACCTTATGTTTTGCGTTACTGGGAAAGCGAGTTTTCCTTCATTCGACCCACCAAGGCCGGCAGTGGACACCGTGTTTACTCTAAAAAGGACGTAGAAGCTCTACACATTATTCGACATCTTCTCCATGTAGAAAAATACAGCATAAAAGGGGCAAAAAAGAAATTTAATGCCCGTAAAAAAGAGGTTAGAGAATCTCAACAAGTCTCTAAACATCAACTAAAAGCCATTTCATCTGAAATTAAAGAGTTGATCCAACTGATCAAAACCTTCTAGGAAGATCTTTCATCCCTAACACACGTTTGCTTCCAAGACATAAGTCCACCGCTTTGATTGGTGGTTATGCCTAAAGTGTAAACTATGTGCCTGGGATGAAGTG
>VGSE01000037.1 GCA_016875135.1 Deltaproteobacteria bacterium | reverse complement strand
AGACAGTTTTTTTATCGCTTCACAAAAAATGAAATTAGGTCCTGATTTGTATCCGTATGTGGGTATCGAATTTATGTCCTTGAATGAGGATTCTGTGATGTAAACGTCAAGGTGCTCCGGAATATCGATGTATAAGATTTCGAAGCTCCTATAATCATCTTTTAAATTTCGAATGGAGCTGTTCAAGTACAATTCAAAATTTCGTTTGTTAACTATGACATAGAAAGCTAGGTTTCTAGCAATGTCTTTATTAATTGTCGTCAAAAGCTGCTTTGTAATCCTTTCATAATAGCCGTTACTTATCTCAGAACCCGTTACCAGCAATGCAATGGACTCTAATTTATTCTTAAATCCTCTTATATCCGAATGAAAGCAGTAATGAGATATATCTCCAAATAGACGATCTGTATTTTGATTGAGTTCTAAAAAACAGTGAATAAGTGGGTTTGTTATTTTGCCTTTATCAGTTGAGGAAAATTCTTTTTTTAGCTTAATAAGGTGATCAGATATTTTGTCTGCTTTTTTTTCGTAAAGTTTTATAAGCGAAAAATGATACCATTCAGAAAAGCCTACCGATCTGCTTTTTTCAATCCAATAGATAGCTTCATCAAGGTCATCCAATATCTCGGAAAGTTTGAAGTAGGGCCATGTCTCCGTTGGAGAAAGCGAAAGAGCCTTGTAGAAATGTTCTTTTGCCAGTTCAATCTGACCCGTTTCACTGTGGGCTATGGCTTTGTGGGCATATTTTTCCCATTCATTCATGGCGGTAAATATAGCACGCATTCAAAGTACGAAACATATCAGAATTAATTTTATAATTGCCAACCATAAATTTTATGTCAGTTAAAAAACATTCCCCGGCGCTTGATAGCTCGCTAAAAGGGATCTCGAATTGTTTTGTGAGATTCGATTCGATACATCCCAATGGTATTGTCTTCGTTTCTGCTCTATTTTCTTGTAAATAGTTAATATGAGTTTCAGTGCAAGGCCTGCCATTTTTGACAAATAGTCCCAATGATAATTATTTTCAAATTTTTACCGCAATCCAGTAGCAAAAAGAGGCGGATAATATGAGCTGTCCAGCGTGGGCTGAGGGGGAAAAACGGCTTCGTTCCGCAATCAGAAAGCCGTAAGCGGCAATAAAAAGGGTGGCGTGATGATGGAATCCCCGCCAGCCGCGCCCCTCGTAGTGTCCCAGGCCAAGCTCCTGTTTCAGCTCTTCGTCGTATGGTCCGAAAATCCGATCTGCTTCAATCTTCAGGTGCTGCCGAGCTTTGCAGGCTCGCGATAATGGACTCAAAAGATGCTGAGAGCCCTGGACCCATTCCGATTTTTACTGATCGCCGTCGCCGGCTGGATGAACCAGCATCAACTGCTCGTCATTGACTATTTGCGCGAGGAGAATCGCATTCTGCGAGAACAGCTCGGCGGACGACGACTGCGGTTCACCGACGGTCAGCGCCGGCGCTTGGCCGCCAAGGCCGTATAGAGACTCGCGGCGGCGAACCTAGCCCCGTGACGGTCCATTAATGTGTTGTTTGTTAGCGATAACTTTATTTATGGCCATTATAACTTAATAAGAAATGGGTTTTTATGCTGCTTATCCGTTCGGGATTTTAAATAGTCTAAATATCTTTTTATCCGCATAGGTGTCTAAGTTTGTCTATTTGGCGAAAAGTTTTCTCATCATAAGATCGCAATTTATCCTATCAGATCTCTAGGCGCTATAAGGCGCCAAACCTTTGGGGTGTCAAAACTACAAGCATATTAGGAACTAAAATTGTGCTAGGACTTTACCTTTAAGATAAGAATAGGGAACGGGCCCCCAAGTTCTGCTATCAATACTGTCGGTTCGATTGTCGCCCAGAAAAAAAAAATGGTTTAGAGGCACATCGATAGGCCCATAATCGGCCAATTTACCTTGCTCCATTTGAATAGGATACGGCTGTCCTCCATCAGGTTGCTCCAACTGTAACTTGAAACCTTCACCCGCTATTTGGCGGTCTGAATCTTTGAACTCCTGATAGTGAGATAAATTTCCATTGATGTAGAGCTGCCCCGATTTAATTTCCAATCGGTCCCCGGCTACAGCTACGACTCTTTTCACATGGGTCCTATGATTTTTTTGGGGCAAAATAAAAGCGACAACCTCCGATCTGTGAGGGCGCGAAAACTTAATAAGTTCAAAGGATGAAAAAGGGAGTTTGATGCTAAAAGCACTTTTAGCTACAAAAACAAGTTGCCCGACTTTAAGATTGGGAAACATTGAATTGGATACGATTCGATAATCTTCAACAATAAAAAGACGCCCAAAAAGAGCAAAGACTGTAGCTAATAAAAATAATCTAGTTATAGCTTTGCGACTCATCAAAATTCCTTTAGTCATCAATAGACAGTGCCGCGAGGAACGCTTTTTGTGGTATTTCTACATTTCCCACCTGTTTCATGCGTTTCTTACCCTCTTTTTGTTTCTCAAGAAGTTTACGTTTTCGAGTAATATCCCCGCCGTAACACTTAGCCGTTACATTTTTTCTTAAGGGAGCTATTCTCTCTTTAGCAATAATCTTGCTACCTATCGCCGCTTGGATCACAATTTCGAACATTTGGCGCTCGATGAGCTCCTTCATTTTTCCTACCAACTCTCTACCACGATAATAGGCCTTATCTCTGTGAATAATCCAACCTAACGCATCTACGGGATTGCCATTGACTAGAAGATCCATTTTGACAAGATTACTTGTCTGCCAACGACTAAAATCATAATCAAGACTGGCATAACCTTTACTAACGCTCTTAAGTTTATCGTAAAAAGACAATACAATTTCATTAAAAGGAATATCGTACTCAAGCAAAATTCGTTTGGGAGAGTGATAGTGTAATTTAGTTTGCGTACCTCTTCTCTCCTCACACAATTTAATTAAATTTCCCAGATATTCTTCAGGCGTGTGAATGGTGCAATGAACGATTGGCTCTTCAATGTGATCAATATGTTGAACCGCTGGAAGATCCGATGGGTTTTCAATCTCTGACATCTCCCCCTTAGTGTTAAAAACGCGATACCTCACGGTTGGAGCTGTGGTCACCAACGAAATATTAAATTCTCGTTCTAATCTCTCTTGGATAATCTCCATGTGGAGAAGACCTAAAAACCCGCACCTAAAACCAAATCCCAGAGCATCTGAAGTCTCAGGTTCAAAAGTAAAAGAGCTGTCATTGAGACTCAATTTTTCCATGGCAGCTTTTAAATTGGGATATTCAGAACTCTCAACTGGGAAAATACCGCTAAAAACCATCGGAGTGACTTCTTTAAAACCGGATAGAGGTTTTTCAGCACCCCCTTTGGCCAAAGTGATCGTATCTCCGACTTTTACGTCTCGAATTGTCTTAATGTTTGCCGTTAAAAATCCCACTTCTCCAACCCCGAGCTCTTTGACCTCTTCAGGGTGAGGCGTGAAAGCACCAAGTTTAAGAACCTCATGTTCGGTTTGTGAATACATCATTTTGATATGTTCACCTGGCTTAAGACGGCCGTTCATAATTCTAACTTGAACGACAACACCTTGATAAGGATCAAACCACGCATCAAAGATTAAAGCCTGCAAAGGGGCATTGGAATCGCCTTTAGGAGGAGGAAAGTGTTTTATGATTCCTTCAAGAACCTCGGTTATGTTTTTTCCTTCTTTAGCACTGATAGGAACTGCTATGTCGGTTGACAATCCGATAATCTCTTCAATTTCAGCTTTGGCACGATCGATGTCACTGCCAGGAAGATCAATCTTATTGAGAACAGGGAAAATTTCTAAGTTGTTATCTAAAGCTAAATAAACATTGGCTAACGTCTGTGCCTCAACTCCTTGCGAAGCATCCACGACAAGAATGGCCCCTTCACAAGCTGCAAGACTGCGAGAGACTTCGTAAACAAAGTCAACGTGTCCAGGAGTATCGATAAGATTCAAAATATAATCTTTACCGTCTTTCGACTTAAAATTGAGTCGAGCTGTCTGAGCCTTAATAGTAATTCCTCGCTCCCGTTCGATATCGAGCTTGTCCATGAACTGCTCTTTCATCTCTCGTTTACTTAAAGCTCCTGTAAATTCTAGGAGTCGATCTGCGAGCGTAGATTTGCCGTGATCAATATGAGCGATGATGCTGAAATTACGAATGCGTGTTGGGTCGGTCAAAGGACTAAATCTATATTCTATTATTGAGTTAAACTATCGTTCTCATCTCCTAAAAGAGATAACTGCCCAGGCAACTGATTTTGATATTTGTCCAAAACCATATCAATACCTTCACGAATATATTCGGCAATCGGAACCTTAGTCTTTTGATTTAAAACTTTCAAAAGATCATTTTGCTCCGGCGTAATATAAACCGTTGTCGAAATTTTCTTCCTTTCCATATTCCACCCCAAATAGTTAGAGCCTTCACACTACATGACCATATATATATGTCAAACCTAGGAGTGGCAAAGCAGACAAAGACTTTAAGGCTTGCTATATTGCGTTATAATAAGTTTGTAGCGAGCTCGGCTAATTGAGACCTTTCACCCTTCGATAAGGTCACATGGCCAGAAATCTGCTCGTTCTTAAATCTTTCAACAACATAGGTAAGCCCATTATTAGAAGAATCAATATAAGGATTATCAATTTGGTAGCAATCCCCTGTTAACACCACTTTAGTCCCCTCTCCGGCTCGAGTGATAATGGTCTTAATTTCATGCGGAGTTAAATTTTGGGATTCATCGACTATCAAATATTGATAAGCCAAACTTCGACCGCGAATATAAGTTAAAGGCTCAATCTGTAACATCCCTTGATTGATAAGCTCCTGCCAAGCCCGACGTGAGGGACGCTTTTGAGGTTTCTCACCCCCTGAAAAAGAGACGATATAGTCCACATTGTCGAAAATGGGCTGCATCCAGGGATTAAGTTTCTCCTCGATTTCACCTGGTAAATATCCAATGTCTTTTCCCAGAGGAAAAATAGGTCTTGAGACTAAAAGCTTTTGATACTTCCCTTCATCGATAGTTTTTTGTAAGCCGCAGGCCAAAGCTAGAAGTGTTTTTCCGGTTCCTGCTTTTCCAACCAAACTCACTAAACTTATCGAATCGTCCAGCAACGCATCTAACACAAAGGCCTGTTCCACATTTCTATGTTTTACTCCCCAAACTCCTTGCTCAGGCACTTTAAGCGGCACAATTTCATTTTGCGCTTCTAAATACCGTCCGGTCGCAACATGGCTGGGATCATGTTGATCTCGAAGAAGAACATAAGAATTGGGTAACAACCCTTTTTCATGAAAAGGAAATCTTTTTTGGGTTAAAAAGTTTTCGACAACATCTCCCGGAACGTCAAACGTGCTCACCCCGGTGTACAACTCCTCTAGTGTCACTCGGGACGGCTCATAATCTACAGAGACAACGCCTAAAGCGTCGGCTTTCACTCTAAGATTAACGTCCTTAGTAACAAACACCACTGCGGAATTGGGCTTATCCTGTTTGATTTTTAAAGCTACCGATAAGATCTTATGATCATTTTTTTCAGGATTAAAATCAGCAGGCAGACATTTCTCGGACTCTTTAAAAAGATCGATGATGAGAGTCCCACGCTTACCCACCTCAACACCGTTTGCTAGAGAGCCCCGCTTTCTGATTTCATCTAAATATCTAGAAAAGTGTCGGGCGTTTCTCCCGATTTCCGTAAGATCCTTCTTAAACCGATCCATCTCTTCGAGAGTCGTTATCGGCACAACGACTATATTATCATCGAACTTAAAAATACATTGTGGATCGAAAAGTATAACGCTCGTGTCTAAAACGAATGTTTTTTTCAATGGAGAACTATCCTTGTTATATCGTTAAAGAGTGTTAACCCAACTAGCATTAAAACAAAAATCATTCCAATCTGATTAGCGATTTCCATAGTTTTGACTGAAACCGGCTTCCCCTTAATCGCCTCAAGAAAAAAGAATAGCAAATGACCACCATCTAAAACAGGAATGGGAAATAGATTAAGTAAAAATAAATTGATGCTGATTAGAGCCATCATTTGCAAGAAAGGGATAATTCCGGCATCCAGACTCTTTCCTGCGACAGAAGCTATGAGAACGGGCCCCCCTAAATTTTTAACCGAAATTTTTCCCATGGCCAATTTCGCAAGGCTTACCACCATTTTTTTAGCTAAATCGTTTGTTTCATAGATAGCTCGATTCACTAAAGCAATAGGCTCTCGGATTTGAAAAATCACGTAATCCGGCTCATGGTAAATGGCCCACGGAGACAATCCAATCATATGCTTTTTAACTTTTTGGTTTGAGATGGGATCCTCTTGCTGGATTTCCATCGTCTTGAGGTTTAAAGCGACCGATTGCCCCTCTCTATCAACGATAATCTTAGCCGCTTCACCTTTTGCCCCTTGTCCTTGCACATAATCCACAATCTCTTCGAAACTATGGACAGGCTTATCTCCTAAACTAACAACTCGGTCTCCGACTTTCAATCCCCCCTTCTCAGCTGGTGAGCCGGGACTCAATTGACGAACAAACATTTCGGACGGATAGATTCCAAGTAATGTTCCAACTCCTAAATCTAGAGAGTCTTTAGAAAGTTTAGGAAGCACCAATGACACAGTCTGTTCCGGGACCTCTTTGGCCTCGGGAGTCGGCTTACGCTTGAAGTGAATAACAATGGCCTTCTTTTCCTTCCAAACCGAATTCAGGGCCTCGTGAATATCTCCAAAAACAAGAATGGGTGTGCCCTCAATCTTAGTGATCGTATCCCCTGTCCTTAAACCCGCTAAATAGACTAGAGACTTCGGATCCGAGATTCCAACGACAGGCTCTAACGGATTAGGATTAAGCCCTTTAATGCCTCCTACCTCAACATCCTCGCCATAAGCGTTCTTTCCTCTAACTTTTGCGACTTCAACAAAAATTTTAAGCTCCGTTTTATCCCGTTCCACTTTAACTTCAATCTTTTGACCTAATTTAGGTTTCACCATTTCTTCGAATTCGTGCCAATTTCCGACTTTTTTGCCGTCGATTTCTAATAGAGTGTCTTTCGATCTAAAACCGGCTTCCCAAGCCAAGCTATGAACAGCAACGGTTCCAATTCGAGTTGCCACCATCGGCTGCCCCACAAAAAATACGATTGAGAAAAGCACATAAGCCAAAAGAAGATTTGAAATGGGGCCAGCAGCAACAATTAAAAACCGTTTGTAGAGCTTTTGTGTACAAAAGGCCCTTTCGGCTTCATGGGCAGGAACTCCCTTGTAGGGATCATCCCCCATCAATTTGACGTATCCGCCAAAAGGAATGAGAGACAAACAATATTGTGTTTCCCCAATTTGACGACTAAAAATTTTCTTACCAAAACCCAACGAAAAGATTTCAACTTTTACTTTAAAAAACTTAGCAACTGAATAATGGCCCAACTCATGAAAAAAGATGAGCCCACCAAGAAGAATGACAACGCCGATGATAGATGTAAGCACTTAAAATAACCTCCTAAAACTGGGGAAAAGACTCAGAGGGTATCTTATTATAAATAGAAGCTTTTGCCAAAACTTCCTGCGGAAAGAATCGAACTTAACATACCTGCAAGTTTTCTTGGAGTTTCATTTGATAAATCATCCCATCGTCAAACGGCCAATAACTTTCTGCGCCGTGAACGAACTTCATGGCCGTTTGAACCTCTTAAAAAGCCCACTTAAAGGGAGCAGGTATGAACTTAACTAAAATCTTACAAAAGAAAAATTGTTACAACGCATCTAGGCTAAATTGACCTTAGTTTGAACACCGATTGCGAATCTCTTGATCTAAAGCAAATACATCCTCAAGATGGCCCAGACCAACCGTTTCATGTTGTTTTAATTGTTTCTCAATAAAGGTCGGAATATCAGAAAAACGGATTTTCCCTTTAAGAAACAGATCCACCGCCACTTCGTTAGCCGCATTAAGAACGACTAAATAACTAGGACCGGCAATCAAAGCCTCTCGCGCCAAACGGAGGCACGGAAATCGCTTTAGATCCGGCTCAAAGAACTCAAGCTTGGCCATCTCTTTAAAAGTCAATTTGGGTATGACCCAATCCAATCGATCCGGATACTTCATCGCATAACCGATGGAAGATTTCATATCGGGTTTAGTCAATTGAGCGATACACGAACCATCTTTAAACCACAAAGCGCCATGAACAATACTCTGGGGATGAACCCAAACTTCAATTTGATTTTCAGGATAGTGAAACAAGAAATGGGCCTCAATCACTTCAAGCCCTTTATTCATCATAGTAGCCGAATCAACCGATATTTTTGGCCCCATTTTCCAGTTTGGATGATTGACGGCAAAATCTGTAGTCACCTCATCTAGTTTCATCTCAGGATATCTTAACAGCGGCCCTCCGCTGGCTGTTAAAACAATTGAGCTGATCTCCTCTCGTTTTCTCCCCATTAAAACTTGATAAACTGCATTGTGCTCGCTATCGACAGGAATACAAATCGATTTAGAGTTCTCGATCTCTTTTTGAAGAAGAGTTCCAGCCACAACGAGAGATTCTTTGTTCGCCAACCCCACTTTTTTACAATATTTAAGGGCTTGAACAGTCGGGTAAAGCCCGGCAAACCCAACCACTCCGACAATCGCTACATCGATCGGCTCCGTTTGCAGGCAAGCCGATATCCCTTCATTTCCGGAAAAAAATTTTACCTTTGGAAACTTGGCTCTTAAAGCAGAAATCTCATCCGATTTTCCTACGGAGACCACTTGGGGATTATATTTTTCAATTTGAGAAATAAGTTTCTCAATATTGGTTCCGCAGGCTAAAGACACTACGCGAAATTGCCCAGGAAATTTATCGACGATTTCTAACGTAAAAGTACCGATACTCCCTGTTGAACCTAAAACAGAAAGAGTTTGCGGGCTCATCATGAGATCCTTTCAAGAAATCGGGTGACATAAAAATAAAAAACCGGAGCCGAAAAAGCCAATCCATCCACTCGATCTAAAATCCCACCATGCCCGGGCAAAAAAGCTCCGGAGTCTTTCTGCCCCTGACTTCGTTTTAAGACCGACTCAAACAGATCTCCTAATTGGGCTAAGACACTCAGTACAGGAGCAATCAAAAAGAGCCTTAAAATAAACTGAAAGTCCGCATTGCCCTGATAGATCCAATGAAGCCAAACCCAAGCCACAAAAAAAGAAGCCACCACAGCGGCTACTGCCCCTTCGATCGTTTTTTTAGGACTTACTTGAGAGGCCAAAGGTCTTTTGCCCCAATGTTTTCCTACAAAATAGGCAGCACTATCTCCCACAAATACCCAAGCAAACAATAGCAATAAATAGTCTTTACCCGAACCCGGGATTTCTAGAACAGGAACGATAAAACCATAAAGGCCGGTAAGATAAACATAGCCTACCATTTCTAAGGAAAAATGCTGCACGACCTCTTGCATACTTTGTTTTCTCGACGAAAAAAGAACGTGGAATACAGCCAATACAATATAAAACATCCCAAAAAGAACAAAAGCCCACTGAAGACTGATTCTCAAAGCCATCAAAGTTAAAAGAACCATAGAGGACAAAGCCACATGGCGAGGAAGTTTAGAAGCTGTAAAAAATAATTTATCATACTCGAGATAACTTAGGACCGAGCAAACCGCGACCGCCATCATCGCTACTTCTACTGGCATCCAATAGATGATTCCGATCAAAACGACAGCAGCGCTCACTCCGGCAATAATTCGAGTCTTCATACTAATTCTATCTCCGTAGCCGCACTTTCGCTCTGAACCTGAGCGGAAGTTTTTCCAAACCTTCGCTCTCTTTGATTGAACTGATCGATAGATTCTATTAAACAACTCGCCGTAAATTCCGGCCAAAACTCTTGTCGAACAAGAATCTCACTGTAGGCGACTTCCCAAAGAAGAAAATTACTAACTCTAGAGTCTCCACCAGTTCTAATTAATAGATCAGGGTCGGGGAAATACGGATGGTAAAGATAATTTCTAAAGGTTTCTTCCGTGAGTTCATCTAAACTTAGTTTTTTATCTTGAACATCGCTGAACAATTTTTTTGCGGCATCCAAAATTTCTTGGCGACCTCCATAGGAAAGCGCCAAACTTAAGATCATTTTTGGGGTAGGCGTATCGGTCAACTTCATTACCCGATTGAGTTCTTTTCGCACAAATTCGGGAAGTCTCTCTAGCGTTCCTTGCGTTTCTAGTTTAATTCCGTTTTTTACAAGCTTTTTGTCCATCATCTTAAGGTTTTGGACCAAGAGCCGCATGAGTAGATTCACTTCAGATTTCGGTCGGTTCCAATTTTCAGTCGAAAAAGTATAGAGAGTAAGAAACTTAACCCCAAGATCGGCACATTCGGTTACGATTTCATCAACTCGTTTAGCACCTTCGTGATGTCCTTGAATTCTAGGTTCGTTTCTTAATTGTGCCCAACGGCCATTACCATCCATAATAATAGCAATATGTCGTGGGACTTTGAAGACAGCGGTACCTTCAGATTTTGAAGCACTGAGGGCTTTCCTCTGACGAAGCCATTTCATTAGAGAGTCATAACCTCTTTAGACTTAGCATCGACCAGTTTATCGACTTCCTGAATAGAGTGATCGGTCGCTTTTTGAACTTCATCTTGTTGCCGCTTTTGTTCATCTTCCGAAGCTTCGGCATTTTTCTTAGTAGCCTCCATCGCATCTCGACGAACATTTCGAATGGAAACTTTGGCGTCTTCGCCGTCTTTCTTAATCTGCTTCACAAATTCTTTTCTGCGTTCTTCTGTTAAAGGTGGCAACACAACGCGGATAACTTTTCCGTCATTAATGGGCGTAAACCCTAAGTTAGCTGCTAAGATCCCTTTTTCAATTTCTTGAAACAGCCCCTTATCCCAAGGGGTGATTGAAATGGTTCTCGAATCAGGAACTGCAAGAGCTGCAACCTCTTTGATACCCATGGAATTGCCGTAGGCCTCAACACGAACTCCCTCAACCATCGACACGGCAGCTCTACCCACTCTTAATTTAGAGAACTCGGATTTTAGATGCTCTACCGATTTCTCCATCTGTTTTTTTATTTCTACTAAAGAGTAGCTCACTGTTCTCTCCTTACAAAAGTTCCGAGTTCTTCCCCAAGAACAACTCTTTTTAAGTTTCCTGAAACATTCAAATTAAAAACTAAAATAGGCAAGCTATTATCCATACATAATGAGATCGCTGTCGAATCCATGACCTTTAGATTATTCTTCAAAACTTCAATATAGTCCAATCGTTTAAACATAACCGCAGCGGCATTTTTTTCAGGATCGGAATCATAAACTCCATCGACTCGAGTCGCCTTCATAATGATATCCGCCCCAACCTCCATCGCTCTTAAAGAAGCAGCCGTATCAGTGGTAAAGAAAGGATTCCCAGTACCAGCAGCAAAAATGACCACTCTTTTCTTTTCCAAATGACGAATAGCTCTTCTTCTGATGTACGGCTCAGCGACTTGACTCATACCGATGGCCGACATGACACGAGTGTAGACACCTCTTTTCTCCAAACAGTCTTGGAGAGCCATGCTGTTAATGACAGTGGCTAACATTCCCATGTAGTCACTGGCAGCTCGATCCATGCCTTGAGCGGTGCCGGCAATACCCCTAAAAATATTGCCGCCACCCACAACAATAGCTATTTCTGTTCCTAAATCGTGGACCGACTTGATCTCTTCAGCAATCCGCTCGATAGTATCGTGATGAATACCAAACGCTTTATCTCCAGCAAGAGCTTCTCCGCTGAGTTTGAGCAGAATCCGTTTATATCGAGCTGTTTGCTTAACCACTGATTACTCCGATTTAGCCGTTTCCCCGACCTGAAAACGCACATAGCGTTTGACGGAGATATTTTCCCCAAGCTTAGCTACTTGAGCCTTAACAAGTTGCTCAATAGTTTGATCAGGGTCTTTAACGTAACGTTGCTGAACCAAACAATTCTCTTCAAAGAATTTATTGATTTTGCCCTCGGCAATTTTCTCAAGTACAGGCCCTTTTTTACCAGACTCTTCGGCTTGCTTGATAAAAATTGCCTTTTCCAATTCAATGTCGGCCGCAGGAACAGATTCTTTGTTTAAGTATCTGGGACTTGCAGCAGCAATGTGCATTGCAATATTACGAACGAAATCCTGGAACTCATCCGTGCGAGCCACGAAATCGGTTTCGCAATTTACTTCAACGAGAACCCCGATTTTGCCTTCTCCATGGATGTAAGAAGCGACTCGCCCTTCATTAGCTGCACGACCTAATTTCTTGGCTGCAGCGGCTAGCCCCTTCTCTCGCAAGAAAACAATTGCCTTCTCCATATCATTTCCGGATTGGGCCAAAGCTTTCTTACAGTCCATAAATCCAGCCCCGGTTTTATCCCGAAGCTCTTTAACTAAAGTTGCTTCCGTCACAATGAACTCCCTTCTAATTAACTATTACTCTTTAGTCTCATCAGCAGCTTCTTCTGCTGGAGTCTCCTCAGCTTCGTCATCAGCAAGTAACGCTTCGTCCCGGTAATCGATTTCCGTGGGAATGTTTTTGATGACAGGACGCTTTACTCTTTCCACCACAGGTCCGGTTGGAGCCTTAGCCACGGCTTCAGGAGCTTGCTGTTCAGCAGATCCTTGAGAGACAGTGGGGCTGGGAGGAGTCATCGTGCGCATTTTTTGCTCAAACACTGCAGTGCCTTCCACACAGGAATCCGCAATGAGGTTAGCAAACAAAGTCACCGATTTGATTGCATCATCATTTCCAGGAATGACAAAATCGACATGATCCGGATCACAGTTGGTATCGACAACAGCGACCACCGGAATACCTAAACGATTAGCTTCACGAACTGCAATGTTTTCCATTTCAGGATCGATCACAAAAAGAGCCGCAGGTAATGCACGCATGTTTCTTACTCCACCTAAGCTCAGCTCTAACTTCTTACGCTTACGCTCTAAAACGACGACCTCTTTTTTGGGAAGAGCTTCATAAGTTCCATCTGTCTTCCATGTTTCGAGTTGCTCTAAACGCTCAACTCCCTGACGAATCGTTGTAAAGTTGGTTAAGGTTCCGCCAAGCCATCGCTCAGTCACGCAAGGCATGTTGGCTCTATCGGCAGCATCACGAACGATCTGTTTACCCTGTTTTTTTGTAGCAACAAAAAGGACTTTACCGCCTTCAGCCACGATGTTTTTCACAAAAGTACAGGCTTCGCGAGCGTGCTTTACGGTTTTTTCTAAATCGATGATGTAGATCCCGTTGCGGGGTGCAAAGATGAAGGGCTTCATCTTTGGGTTCCAACGATGAGTCTGGTGGCCAAAGTGCACACCAGCTTCCAGCATGTTTTTCATTGAAATTTCAGGCATTTATTCCTCCGGTTTAGCCTCCGCTCCCATTTGGCTGTAAGCGAACCTTCCGCCACAGACCAGAGTTATGTTGAGGAGCGTGTGTAATTGCTTGCAGGTTTACAACGCTTTTCATCGTGGAGCAAGCTAAAAAGCTTCTTAAATTTAGTACTTAGGTGAAACTGGTTCCCCATCTAATTGGGCCGGTGAAGAACCAGATTCCCTAAACACTCGCTCCAAAATGGCCGGTTGCAAAAAGACCCCGACAATCCAAATGGCCGCTGTTGCCATCAAGGAGATGGTTCCTAGAGATTTCAAGACCCCCGCTCGGGTAAAGACCAGCGTCCCAAATCCGATAGCTGTAGTGAGAAGAGAGAGCTGTAAACTTACCGCAATATCACGCACAGCCCTAAAGCCCGAATGAATTTCTCGGGTTCTTTGCATCAGCTGAATCGGGATTTCAATTCCCACCGCAATAAACGCTGGTAAAAGTGCCACATTGAAAATATTAAATTTCACTCCTGTGATCCCCATCATCCCGATGAAGACGGGCATAGAAAGGAGGAAAGGAACATAACAATAAAAGGCTTCTTTAAAGCTTCTAAGAGTGACAAAGATAAACACCCCGACAAAGACGAAAATAAGGGACAATAAAATTAACCCATCCCTCTTAATTAATTCGAGAATATCGTTAAAAATTCCTGCATCCGACCCCACTAAAGTGTTGGGAAACTTAACTCCCACTTCGTTGATCATTTTAGCAAATCGGTCGACAGCCGCTCCCGTGTTCAAGTGTTCGGCCGGATAAACATAAATAAGAAACGTATTTTCATTCGCCCCTCTTAATGTTTCCCGAATGTAGGAGGGGAGATCCTGAAAGACAAAAGGTTTAGCGTCAATCCAAGTTCGGATAGTCTTAGCAGGCATTCCCGTGCCCTTTTCAATCAATTTATCGGAAATTTTTGCAAGCTCGACTTTGATCTTTTTTACATAAGGCAACTTTTGATCCTGATTTTCAGGAACTAAAGTGGCTCCACTCACCATGCTCGAGACAATCTTAGGAACGTAGTTTTCTTTAATGTAATTTTCGACCCCCACTGCATCCTCTCGGGTAAAAGCTGCAAAGGCAGACGGCACAGTCGAACGATCATAGATTAAATCCACGAGACGGCCGGTTTCTCTGACATCTTTGGAGTGGTCCATCATTTTACTAAAATCAAACTCAAATCCAACCCGGGAGGACATGAGAGCAACGATAAAGGTAAAAATAAGAACAGTCCAGAAACCCCGAACACTTGAAAGAATCGGAAGGTTTCGATCTGAGAAGGGAAATTTTCTGTCTCCAATTTTCTCTAACCTTAGCAGTTTGCTTGTGCAGTAAAAAGAGCCCAATTTCGAAATTAGAATCGCTGTCAATCCGACTCCACAAACAAAACCAAACTCAGAAAAAACTTTTAATGAGCTTCCACACATAAAAAAGAAACAAAGTCCGGTAGAAATAATGGTCACAAAGTTTGCCCAACCACTTGTGGCAAGTGTTCGCCAAAGAGGATCGGGATCCGATCCCGAAGGCTCATGAATCTCAAGACGTAAACGCCAAAGCATGTGAATACCGTAATCAGAACCGATACCAGAAATAATTCCGATCAAAAAACCGGTAATGATATTGATATGCCCAATAAAAATCTTGGTAAAAAGAGCCGTAATCGATAACCCAAGAACCACCGGAATAAAAATGGAGATCACAGCAGTGATGCTTCGAAAATAATAGAAAAGAATGAGAGCCATCACGACATTTGAAAGCACCCCTAAAATAGCCATGTCTTTTTCCATCAAGTCGGCATCACGGACTTTACTATAATAACGTCCCGACATTTTAAACGTCACATTGGGGGGGAGATTCTTTCTTAGCATCTCTTCTGTAAACTTCACAATCTCTTTATTTTTCCCCATGTCGAGCGAATCGAAGCTGGGTTTAACCATTACAAGCAGATCTTTTCCATCGGGGGAAAGCAGATAAGGCGACATCTTCGCAAAACGTTGAGCTAGTTTTTGGAGATCTTCATCGTTAGTGACATCTTTTTCCTCCGCCTTTTTATCTTGATCCCAAAGGCCGATATCGAAAAATTTTCTTTTGGCGCTAGTAATTTTTTTGGGAATACTTTCCGAAAGCTCTTTTAGCTTCGATAATTCCATGTAGTAGAGCGCGTGAGTCAGAAAGAAGTGCTCTTCTCTTTGATAAAAAGCACCCCGAACCAATGGGGATAATTTGAGTTTCTCAATAATCAAAGGGGCCACAGCCAAATGGGATTTTTGGTCTTCGGCATGAAGAAGAATTTCGTTAAATCCGACCCCGCCCACGACTTCGGTAAGCTTATTGAACTTTTTTACGTTGGGGTGATCTTGGGGGAGCAGGTCGGTCAATGAGAGTTTCAGTTCGATTCCGCGGCTCGCCCAAATTCCCAAAAGTGCCAGGACAGTGAAAAAAACGGTGAGGGTGACAGAGTGTTCAACTAGAAGTTTTCGAATAAATCGTTTCAAGACACATTGCTCCGCAAAGGTTGAGGGCTTGAATACTTTGCACTATTCCAGGTGAGTTGTAGCATTAATTCAAGAAAATTTCATTACAGGAATTACTCCCATTTCAATCAAACTAACGAAACCTTTCCTATCCGACATGGGATAAATCAGTTAAACTCTCCTGCGAATGTCTCAGCCAGATTTTCAAGAACAGATTAAAGAATGGCCGACCGAACCGGGTGTCTACCTCATGCGAGATTCCTCCCACCGGATACTCTATGTAGGTAAAGCAAAAAACTTAAAAAACCGCATTCGCTCCTATTTCCAAAAAGCCGAAAGTCTAACAGCCAAAACCCGAATCCTCATGAAGAGGGTCGTTTCTATAGAATTCCAAGTAACTCAAACCGAACTTGAAGCGCTACTCCTTGAATGTAACCTCATCAAAAAACACCGCCCCAGGTATAATATTCGACTTAAAGATGATAAAAACTACCCCTACGTCGTTCTCGACTTTAGTCATCCCTTTCCTCAATTTCGAACGACTCGAAAACTTTCAAACCATGCGCATCTTCGCTACTTCGGCCCCTATAGTGGCGGAGTCAAGGAAATCGGCCGTTTTGTTTTAAAAACTTTTCAAATTCGAGATTGCTCCGACAGTAAATTCAAAAACAGGACTCGCCCTTGTCTCAACTACGAAATCGGCATTTGTACCGCCCCATGCGTCGATTACGTAAGCGAACAAGATTATTCAAAACAGATTCAAGAGGCGATTTTGTTTCTCAAGGGAAAAAAGCGAGAACTGCTCAGTGAGCTTAAACGTCAAATGCTTGAAGCCTCCGATAAACTAGAGTTCGAGCGAGCAAGAAATTTACGAGATAAAATTCAAGCCGTTGAAAAAATCACCGAAAAACAGGGGGCCATACTTACAGAAAAACAGGAGGACATCGACATTCTTGGAGTTTACCCGGGAGAAGGGGAACTCTCAATTGCGGTTCTTTTCATTCGCTCCGGGCTTCTCATCGGACGAAGAGTAGAAAAAGTTCCCCTCACGCTGGATTCTGCCGATGAAACCATTCGAACCTTTTTAGAGCAGTTCTATACGGTCTCTCTGATTCCCAGTGAAGTTTGGCTCGCACAAGACTTTCCCGATCGTCTTTCAGTTGAAGAATTTCTCACTCATCGAGCAGAGCACTCGGTTAAAGTTCGCATCCCTAAAACGGAGAAACCCTTAAGGCTTCTGGGGATGGCCTACGAGAACGCCAAGCTTATCTACCAATCGGCCCACAAAAAATCAGAAAAATCGGCAAGCGAGCAACTTCAAGAGGTTTTAAACTTATCAGAGATCCCCCATTCGATTGAAGGGGTCGATTGTTCAAATATTCAAGGAACAAACCCGGCTGTCGCACTCGTTCACTTTTCTGACGAAAGACCTTTAAAGAGTCACTACCGTATTTATTATCCCAAAACTGTCGAGGGGCCAAACGACTTTGCCATGATCTACGAGACGGTCTTAAGAAGGCTCTCCAAACCTGATCACCCGCCACCCGATCTCTTATTGATCGACGGTGGAAAAGGACAACTCCAATCAGCCCTAAAAGCCATTGATGAGCTGAAAATAAATATTCCGGTCTGTTCGTTGGCCAAATCCAGAACTGAAAGTGCGTTTACTCGGAAAGAGATTGAAAAATCGGAAGAACGAATTTTTGTTCCTAACCGCAAAAATCCTATTATTTTAAAGGAAGGGCACCCGGCCTTGCGTCTTTTACAACAAGTTCGCGATGAGGCCCATCGATTTTCAGTCAAAAGTCATCAGACCCGCCGTAAAAACAAAATGATGAATGAATCTCTACTTCTTGAGACCAAGGGTATTGGCCCCAAAACTCGAGAAAAGCTTCTTAAACATTACGGGAATTTGGAGAAGCTGAGTCAAACGAGTGTTGAAGATTTAGAAAAATTGGGCCTTTCTGAAAAAAATGCCCTAAGCTTGTTAGAAAAACTTTACAAAATTAATCGTAATACGAACAAAAACCTTCATTCTGAAGAGGAGTAGCCGCTTTTTTAAAAGTTAGTCTTTCTAGAGCCTTCTCGTTTTTTTCTGTCTTCATCCAAGCCCTTCCAGAAAACGTTCACACCATTTAACATCTCTTTTCCCGCTTGGATGAATTTCTCTTGATCGAGATCCATGGAAAAGAAAGT
>VGSE01000036.1 GCA_016875135.1 Deltaproteobacteria bacterium | reverse complement strand
TGCCACCTCCTCCGGGCAAAGGGCAGAGAATGCTGCTGCGCCCCGTGTACTGGCTAGGGAATTGGCAGTTTGCCTGTTTGAACTATTATCACCCGCCGCGAAGGATTAAAAATTGCTCGGTTTATGCTGAGGGCTATCCGCCAATACTTCAAAAAGTTGTCGAGAAAGCAGAAAAAAAAGCTCGAGAAATCTACTCGCCGAGAGATTTTCCAAAAGGGTGGGAACTTAATACCTGTCTTATCAACTATTACGGAAAAAAACTGGAAAACGCCAAATGGGTTGATGGAGCTAGAGTAGGTGAACACAAAGATTTTGAGCCTGGGCCTGTGGCCTCACTGTCACTTGGTGAAAGAGCGATGTTTCAGTTTGTTTCCTCTTTTGGAAAAAATAGTCCCGGAAGAGTTGTTTTTCAGCAATGGCTAGAGGATGGGTCCTTGCAAATCTTTGGTGGCCGTCGATGGAAGGAGGATCTTTTTCATCGTGTTCAAAGGGTCGATAAGAAAACAGGCCTAGAGCTTCCGCTAGAGATCTCAAATTTTAAAGTGAGGCGAATAAATTTTACTTTTCGATATGTCCCTAAAAGCGATTGGGTAAAATTCGACCAACTCCCAAAAGAACTCAAAGAAGACATCACACCCTACGTTGAGGAGCTGGCCAAACACTCCTTGTTTTTTGCTGAATTATTAAAGAAGAAAAATGAAAGAAGCCAATAGGAAATTAGAGAGTCGACTACTTTTGGGGGCATACTCCCAAGGCTATTTTCCCATGCCCGATCCTAAAACGGAGGAGATTTTGTGGTATTTTCCCGACCCCAGGGCGATTTTACCCCTAGAAGATTTTCATTGTTCTAAGTCTCTGCAAAAAAAAATAAATCAGAAAATTTTTAATTGCACCACCGATAAAAATTTTGTCGAGGTGATGCAACGGTGTGCAGCTCGTAAAGAAACCTGGATTAATGATGAGTTTATCCGAGCCTATTCCGAGCTTAATGCGCTTGGATTTGCCCACTCCATCGAGGTGTGGCGTGGTGGGAAATTGGTGGGAGGTGTTTACGGGGTGTCTATAGGGGCAGCTTTTTTTGCGGAGAGTAAGTTTCATTTGGAGACCGATGCTTCTAAGATAGCGCTCTACCATTTGGTTCAGGAATTAAATTTAAAAAAATTTAGTTTGTTAGAGGTTCAATTTTTAACTCCACATCTTAAAAGTCTCGGAGCCAAAGAGGTTCCTGCCGAAAATTATCTGGGCTTACTTAAAAAAGCTGTCTCACAGACCCAAAAGTGGTAGGTTGAAATTTGTGGATTCGATTAAAGCGTGGACAATTCAATTAACCGAAGACTATTTACAGATTCTTTATGCTTATAAAATTAAGCTGAAGAAACCTGTTCTGGAAATAAGACCCCTAGGGACGCGATGGGCCCAATGGGATCCCGAAACCCGAACCCTGTCATTGTCAGAGAAGTTGATTGAAAAGCATTCCTGGAACATCGTTCTCGAGATTCTAAAGCATGAAATGGCCCACCAGTATGTTACCGATATCTTTGGTAGTGATGAAAGTCATGGACCACTTTTTAAGCAGGCCTGCGAGAAGTTGGGTGTCGCTCAATGGGCTCGTCGGTCTGAGTCGGAGCTTGAGAGCTTGGCTGCTCTTGGTGAAATTAAAAGTACCGAAGAGGAAAATCGCTTGTTGAATCGAGTTGAAAAACTTTTAGCCCTTGCCACATCCTCAAATGAGCATGAAGCTTTGCTTGCCATGCAAAGGGTTCAGGAACTCTACGCAAAATATAATTTAGACCGAGTTGAAAATAAAAAGAGCTCTCAGTATCTATCCAAAGTTATTTTTACCCATAAAAAACGTCTAGAGAGATATCAATATGTTATCTGTTCTATTTTGAATGAGCACTTTTTTGTGGAAGTGATCCATTCGGCGCTGTATGAACCGGAAAAATTTTCAGAGTTTAAAGTGATAGAGCTTTTAGGGACTCGGGAAAATGTTCAAATGGCAGAGTACGTTTATTATTTTTTAATGAATCAGACCGAGATTCTTTGGAAGACTTATCGAAAAGAGAGAACAAAAAATCCTAGAGCTAGAAGGTCATTTTGTTTAGGTGTGGTGAGCGGATTTAGAGATAAATTAGACAGACATCAAAAAGAGATGTCTAAAACTCATAGCTCAATGGCTTTAGTGACTAAAACCGACAAGGAGTTGGAGGGGTTTGTAAGAACTCGTCATCCTCGATTGGTTAAGATTCATCACGGAACCAGAGTTCATGAGGTAATTCATTATAATGCGGGAAAAAGTCGGGGGGCTTCTTTGGTTCTTCACAAAGGAGTGTCTCAAGCTGCGCAATCCTTAGGTAGACTTTTGAAGTCAAAGAATTAGCTGACTAGGTAAAAAGGGTATTTCAAGATGTGAAATACGGGGCTACTTTTTTACCGGTGGAGCTGAGGGAAGAAACTTTAAGGTGGGATAGCGACCTTCGGCCCAAGAAAGATTCCATTCGGTTTTAAATAAAACGACAGGTAACTGATCGCGGTCTAATACAACTAAACAATCAGCAAAGGAGTTAAACTCTCGTAGTAGTTCTTCTATTTTTCCACTGCCGTTATCGACCACCCATCGGGCGCGTTGATAAAGCATTCTCTCTAGCTTAGCTGTTACATTGTATTCCGTTTTTAGGCGATGTTCTAATACCTCAAATTGCAGAGCTCCAACGGCTCCAAGAATAGGGGCGACATCTCCGCGATCTTTGTGTTTGAAAATTTGAATTATTCCTTCTTCAGTGAGCTGATCTAAGCCCTTTTGAAGCTGTTTTCTCTTTAGGGGATCTGCCGTGGTGACGCTCGAAAAAAACTCTGGGGAGAATCTGGGGACCCCGTCATATTCGAAAATGTCTTTCTCACAAAGAGTGTCTCCGATTCTAAAGTCTCCCGTCGTATCGAGTAGACCTACAATATCTCCTGGCCAAGCCTCTTCGATCAGTACTCTTTCTTGAGCAAAAAAGTTTAATGGCTTAGTAAGTTTAATATCCTTTTGGAGTCGGCCATGTTTAATGGTCATTCCGCGGGTGAATTTGCCAGAGCAGACACGCAAAAACGCCACTCGATCTCGATGTTGAGGATCCATATTGGCCTGGATCTTAAAAAAGAGTCCCGAGAAATTTGGATCGGTCGGGGAAACCTCTCCTTTGTTGGTCATTCTGGCTGCAGGCTTAGGGGCCATCTTTAAAAAATTTTGTAGAAAGTGTTCAACTCCAAAGTTGTTCATGGCACTTCCAAAAAAGATTGGGGTAAGTTGTCCTTGTAAGACTCGGCTCATGTCCAGAGGATCGCCCGCCAAATCTAAAAGTTCTAGTTGGGAACTCACTTCAGAGTGTAATTCTCTTAAAACTTGGCGCTCGTCGTCTGAACTACCTATGGCTTCAAAAGAAGACAGATCCTCAATGTTAGAAACTGTGATAACCGGTACCTGTTTTGAGGCATGAGCTCGGTCGAGTGCTCTAAATAGATGAACCTCTTTTGTAGTTCGGTCATAGACCCCTTTAAATCGGTCGCCCATGCCGATAGGCCAACTAATAGGGCTAGACCGAATACCCAGAACTTTTTCTAGCTCTTCCATGAGATCTAAAGGATCTTTTGCAGGCCTATCCATTTTGTTAATAAAGGTAAAAATGGGAAGGCCCCGAAGGCGACAGACTTCGAAGAGCTTTCTTGTTTGAGGTTCTACTCCCTTTGCAGCGTCAATTAACATGACGGCAGCATCCACGGCTACTAGGGTTCTAAAAGTATCTTCAGAGAAATCTCTGTGGCCTGGTGTATCGAGCAGATTAACTTGATAATCTCCATAGCCAAACTGCAAGACGCTCGTGCTGATGGAAATACCTCTCTGCTTTTCAATCTCCATCCAATCTGATGTTGTATTTCTTTGGCTTGCTTTAGCTTTAACGGCTCCGGCTAAGTGAATGGCTCCGCCATAGAGAAGTAGTTTTTCAGTTAATGTAGTTTTTCCGGCATCTGGATGAGAGATGATTGCAAAGGTTCGACGTTTTTCTACTTGTCGTTCTAAAGCATTTTGAAAGTCGATATCCTTAGCCATAATACCTGCTCCCTTTGAGTGGGCTTTTTAAGAGGCTGGTCCGATATATTTTTTCTTAAATTGCAAAGACTTATAGAGGACCCAGGTTATAAGATTTGATAAGTTTTCTTGGAGTTTCATTTGATAATTCACCTCATCGTCAAACGGCTTATAAATTCGGCGCCTTAAACCAACTTAATGGCCGTTTGAACCTCTTAAAAAGCCCACTCAACGGGTGTAAGTATTTAGCCATAAGAGCCTGAAGTTATATCTTAAATAGAAATAAGAGTGCCAGTCGTTTTTGAATTAATTGATAAAAACTAAAAGGCGATGCAAATGTCTATTTTAGAGGGTCGGGTCCAGGCATAACCACTTCAAAAATACCGGATACCTCTTTTTTAAACTGACCGATCGTGGGTCTTCTTTCAAACTCGGCAGGTGGATTAATGCAGCCTATGTCAAAAATTCCAGTAGGCTGAGCAATTTCAAGCTCAACGATACCGGTAGCAGACCGATAGGTTCCGTTTGTTATGACGGCAACCTCATGTTCGAGGATCCGATCTCTGGTTGAAGGGTTTCTTAAAAGCATAAAGCAATATCGGTTGTTTCCATTGATTTCAGTGCTTTCAAGAGTGGCCAAACCATTTTGAAAGAGGATGCGCGTGTAGCCAGCAGGAATTAAAATATCCTTTTGGTTAATGAGTTTTGTCCCTTTAGGAAGATAAATCAATTCGTCATCGTCTTTGGGCAGTGCCGAAAATGTTACGGACGAAATAAGTAAAGTCGTAAGACTTAAGATCCAAAAGAATTTCATTGCTTCTCCCCAAGTAAAGCCGTCAGACTAAAAAGAGAGTTAACGAACTGTCAAGTGCCATTTATCATGTTTTTAGGGGGGAACCTTTTTCGAGTTTCGCATAAAGCTGCGCCAGCATTGCTTTTCTGGCTTCGGGCGAAATGATCCTAGGGCCTTTTCGCTCTTCAATGAGGTGTTTTGGGATTTCGAGTAAAAATCGAGAAGGGGCTGAATTCACAGTCTTACCATGGCGTTGACGCTTTTCGACGCGGCTCAAAGTTAAATGCTGTTGCGCCCGAGTGACCCCCACATAGAAAAGCCTTCTCTCTTCAGACAGGTCAGAGCCTAAGGTTTTATGAGGTAAAATATCCTCTTCGACTCCCAACAAAAACACCACCGGGAATTCTAGCCCCTTACAAGCATGAAGGGTCATGAGTTGGACTCTATCTTCATCCTCTTTTTCCTCGTTGATGCTATCCCTAAGCTCCATGGAATCAACAAAATCAGAAAGAGTTGCCACTGATCGGACTCCATTTTCAAAGTAACGGTCCAGGATTCTTCCAAAAATTTCAATGAGTTTCCACTTATTGTGAGCAACGAGGGCGTTAGGAGATAACTTTTCAATATGAAGTTTGTATCCAATAGTCGTTAGAAAATCACAGAGGTTTTCGCCCGGTGTTTTCGGAAGAGCGAGAAGTTGTCGGGGGAGTTCTTTAAGCATGAGAAAAAGGTTTTCAATTTGCATACCTGCCTTTTCGTCAACCCCTGCTTCCCCCCATTCTAAAGCTGCTTTCCAAAAAGGGATGTTTTTCTTTTTTGAGAAGGTTTCTATGCATTCAAAAGATTTGTCACCGATTCCACGGGCGGGAGTGTTTAGAATTCGTCGCAGAGCAATTTCATTGGGTTTAAGAGAGCACTTCAAATAGGCCAAAATATCTCGAGTCTCTTTTCGATCAAAGAACGCAGCTCCTCCCGTCATACTGTAAGGGATCTGCATTTTTCTTAATTCGGCTTCAATTAGAGGTCCTTGACCATTGGAGCGATAAAGAACAGCCATGTCACGGTTCTTGAAACCCGATTGTTGATGTCGTCTGATTTCCCCTGCAATTTGTTCTGCCTCTTCGGTTTCATTTTCAAATATTAGGATTTGAGGAACATTATTTTCTGTTGTTTTTTTAGAGGCCCTTAAAACCTTTTTGTGCCTTAGATTGTTTTTGGCAATTATAGAATTGGCTACTTCTAAAATTGCTGGGGAGGATCGATAGTTTTGCTCAAGTCTAACGACTTTGCACTGGCTGTAGTTTTTGGGAAACTCTAAGATGTTTTTGATGCAAGCGCCTCTCCATCCATAGATCGATTGATCATCATCTCCAACCACGGTTAAATTTTTATGCGAATTGGTTAATAATTGGATCATCCGCATTTGCATTAGATTAGTGTCTTGAAACTCATCCACCATTACTTGCGAGAAACGGTTTTGAAGTTTGGTCCTGATTTCAGGATGTTTTTCCATTAATTCGATAGGCTTTAAAATAAGCCCATCGAAATCGACCATTCCCAGTTGCTTAAGTCGCTTTGAATAGAGGGGGAGAATCCACTCAACTGCTTGCTCATATTCATCCCCATTGGAAGCCTTTGTTTGGCCTCGTTCTCGCCAGTAGCTTAGAACCGATAGAACTTTCTCTCCATCGTAGGCTGTTTTGTCTCCCAGGTGAAAATTCCTAAGTATCTCTTTCACGATTGAGGTCGCATCTCCAGGATCTAGGATTCCAAAAGTTTTTGGAAGACCTGCGTCTTTGTAGAATTCTTTAAGAATGTGAAGCCCAAAGGAGTGAAAAGTTCCAGCCCAAATCTGATTGGCTATGCTTCCCAACTTAACTTGGACTCGACTTTTTAATTCTCTGGCGGCTTTATTGGTGAAAGTCATGACACAAAGCTCTTTGGGAGAGACAATGTTATCTTCAATCAAACGGCCGGTTCTAGCCACCAAAACTGTGGTTTTTCCGGAGCCTGCACCGGCCAGGATGAGAAGAGGGCCGTGATTATGTAAAGCCGCCTCTTTTTGTTCTAAATTAAGCCCATTGAGCCAATGACTTTCCAAACCGTACCCCTAATTCTAAAAGAGACCATTTTTGGGAGTTGTGGTTAGGAGTCAAGGAGAGCGGAAGAGGCTTTAGGTGTAAGCCTTTCCAGAAGCGAGAATTCCCTTTAATTGCTAACGCTGCTCACCAAAAGTAGCCAGGTATTGGCCGTTGAAAACCCTTAAAAAGCCCACTTAAAGGGAGCAGGTAGGAAGATTAGTTTTCAACTGGACTTGGCTCGCCGACAGATACTGAGACTTCAGGAGCCTTGTTGTGAGACGTCGCACTTTTCCAAAGATGGAAGAGTGCCGAAAACAACGTGGGTTCACTTGCTACAAAATAGTTACTTTGGGTAGGCACATGTTTGCTAATGCGTTTGTGTGCTTCGGGTAACGAGTGGTAAGGCAATCCAGGAAAAAGATGGTGAAGAGCGTGAAATCTTAATCCCACCGGTGCTGTCAGCACATTTAAAACGGCCTTCCATCCTGTCCCGATCAAATTGACCGAATCTAAATATTGCTGCTCTGGGGTCATAGCCTTTCCATCGGGATTGGCAAACCGATGAGCTGCTAAAGTTCTTAACCCATTAACAATTGGCAAACCGATGAGCTGCTAAAGTTCTTAACCCATTAACAACATGAATGATTCCCATCATCGCAAACAACCAAAGCATGGGTTCAAAGGGAATCCAGCCCAAAGCCATCCCCGTTAAAACGAATAACCAAAATATTGCAGTGGCGGGTTCTTGCCAGGCCCAATCCCTGGCTTCGCTGGCCGAGGGTGGTCCCCCTACAAAGTTCGGGTCGATGACCAACGAAGACCCATGAGCAATAATCCATGCTCTAACCTTCGGAACAAAAAGTCCAATCGGCGTTAGAACTGCGAAACGAAGGATCAGCAGAAATTGGGCGAAAAAAGAGACAACAATATATTTTACGAGCTCCCATTTTGAGAGGGAGGCAAAGGGCAGATATTCTCCGTCTTGATAAGTCCCGTAGAGGCTTGCTCGATGATGGGTCAAGTGCGATTGGTAGTAAAGAAACGAGGGGATAGCTAGCGGAATACCACATAGAATATTCCATGCTACCGAAAAGGTCTCTAATTGTCTTCTTGCATGGGTGATTTCATGGGTGAAAATAACGGCACGATAAAGAGCAAATGAAGCCGTTAAAAAGAGAAACCAAAAAACAGGGTTTTTGTACCGAATTCCTAAATCAAGCCACTGAGAAAGAAAAAAGGCCAAGCAGCCGAGCCAATGGTTGACGAGAAAATCTACCCAATAAATGCGATTTTGAACCTTAAAAAGACCGGTCAAAAGGCCTCTTAATTCTCTTGTATCTACTGTTGAATTCACTCTCATCGTATCCCACAAATAAGCTAAAAACCTCAAGCCAAAAACAGGTCAGATTTTAAGATTTTTTTCGTTGTTTTAGGCGCAGTGAGTTGTGTTTTTAGTTAACTTAAACCAGAACCTGTTTTGAGTCACCCAAAAATTAATTCATGATTTCAATGGCTTTTGATCTTTCAACTCGTTAACCACCGAATGGCTCCGGCGAACAAAAGTAGAATTCCAAAAAGGACGACTAAACAGGCCCCAGTGGGCAGATCAAAGATATACGAAGCAGTTAGCCCAAAAACACTGGCTAGAAAGCCGACGGACCAACCAATTCCCAATCTTCCTTTAATCGTTGTGCTAAAGAGCATTCCGATAATAGAGGGAACGACTAAGTAGGAAAAAACCAATAAGACTCCGGCTACTTTAACTGAGGATGTGATTACAAAACCAAAACTTGAATAAAATAATAGATCCCAAAATTTTAAAGAGAGCTTTTGTGTTTTTGCTTTTTCGGGCTCGAGAGAAAGTAGAAAAAACTGCTTTCTGTATTTGTAATGAAAAACTGAAATTACAGAGTAAAGACAGAGTGTAGTTAGAACATCTTGCCAGCTAACCCACAGAATATTTCCTACTAACATGTCTTTGATGTGCTCTGCTCCATGGCTCGATTTATCTGTCAAAATGATAATAGCGGCACTGCTAATGGCATAGGTAACTCCAATAATAGCTTCTTGAGGGATTCTTCTTTTTTCAACATTTCTGGTAGCCGCAAAAAGAGCGGCTCCGATGAGGGTAAAGGCCAGACTGACAAAGTAGGTGACCCCTCCTTCGTGAGGCAGTCCGATCAGAAAAGCCACAGTGGCCCCGAGCGCTGCTATTTGAGCTAGAGCGAGATCCACGAAAATAACCCCACGAGAGAGAACGTGGATCCCCAAATAAACATGAATCCCGGTTAGAATAAGACAGATGCAAAAAGCGGGAAGTAAAAACTGTACGACTTGCCAGTTCATTTGAGATTCTTCTCCAATTCGTTGACCACAGTGTTCATCCAGTCAAAGTAGGTTTTGGAGTATTCGTCTCCCCCCACATAGGCCGGAATCAAAACCTGTTTGGATTTTGTCCTTTCAGCTAAAGTCTGCCCGGGTTTGGGGTCGAAAAAGCTTTCCACAACAATCAATTTTACCTTTTGGACTTTGGCGGTATCAACAAGACTTAGAATATGCTGAGCGGTAGGCTGTATGCCGGGCTTAGGCTCCAAGAAACCCACAACGTCAAAACCAAAATATTTAAAGAGATAGTTAAAAGTCATGTGGTATCCGATGACTTTAGTTCCTTTATAAGGGCCTAATTTTTTTTTCCAAAGGGTGATTTTTTCTTGAAGTTGTTTTTTAAAAGCGGTGAGGTTCTTGGAAAAAATTTGGGTATGAGAGGGATCGAGTTGAGAAAGCCTTTTAGAAATCAGTTCCGCCACCAAAAAAACCCTCTCCGGATCGGCCATGAAGTGAGGATTTCCTAAGGGGTGAACATCTCCTTGTGATCTATCGGCTTGAGAACGAATTTCGAGAGGTGTTATTGCTTCAGAAACGGTGAGACATCCCGTTTCGCCCGGCATGAGTTTAGGTTGTCGGGCCCCTCGAATGAGAAGAGGCAACCAGCCGCTTTCAAGTTCGAGCCCAATAGCGATGAGTAAGTCGGCTCGGCTAACCGCAACTAGGTATGAGGGCTTAGCCTCAATAAAGTGAGGATCCTGCGTCCCTTTGGCGATTGAAGTCACATCGACCCATTCCCCTCCGAGAATTTGGGTAATCGATCGGAGATCTTCTGTAGTTGTCACAACACGCAAATTTGCCCAGAGAGGGGTTAAACCGAATAAACTGAAAGTTAAAAATAGTTTAGTAAGCATGAGCTGGGTGTGATCCTATGGTAACGTTGAGTTGAAGTAGGGTTTGCCAACGATTCTCTGTTCCTGTTTCCTGAGTCAAACCGCTTTGTAAACGCAGAGATGAAAATTCTGTTGGAACATAAGCGATAATTACATTTTCAGCTGTTTGGTTTGATGTTGCATCGGATGTGAGTTTGACTTGATCATACCTTCCGCCAACCCAAAATACTGGGTGAATCCGGGCCATTAAAATTGAGTAAATCCCCCATCCCTTATCCCAGACAGGTTCGTTTAAAGACATGTAGCCTTTGCGCCAACCTTGAATGAATTCGTTAGTCCACACGACGGCTAAGCCGCCACGTCCTTTAGCAGAAACATATTTAATTGTTAAATCGGATCCCAAATAATGAGAAAGTTGATTCGCTTTGTTGTTTCCAGTGGAATAAGAAATCCCAAATGCCAGCGTTGTTGCGTCAGTCAAATCCCATAGGTTTTCCAAACGGCTGACGTTGGCTAAGTCTTCCTCACGAAGCCCTTCATAAGCATCGGTTGACTGACCAGTGACTCCGGCCACGCTCAGATTCATATACCAGGGTAAGGGGACCAGAATATCGGCTTGCACTCCAGAAGTGTTAAAAGCCTCTTCGCCAAAAATTAACTGGTTGACCAATGGCCGGTCAATGAGCGGCTGGGCATGGGTATGGATGAGATTGTTTTTTCCAAAGTTTTGAAAGAACTTTCCTATTTTTAAAGAGACAACCGGCAACCCTAAAGTTGATATCCAAGCCTCCTCAGGGCTCATAGCTCCCGTGGCTCCTTCGATCGACAAAATGAAGTTAGCAAAAAAGTAAGGATCAACGGCTGCAGTGAATTGGCCTTCAATTTCCTGAAGTTGAATCCCTTTTCCAGAGGCAATGGCAGGCCCCCAATTGCCCAATATTAACCCGTTCATACTGATAGCCGGATTCATAGTTTTATCTACTTGCTGTGTTCCCCCGAGAAGTTTTCCATAAAAAAAGGTTTCGGCAAAAACAGAGGAACTCAATGTCAAGAAGATCAAAAAAAGAAAAATGCGCATTTATAGTCTCCAAATACGTGCGGAACAACGGGAGGGAAGCTACAATTTCGTGAAATTGCAGGCAAGTTTTACTTTCAAAATGTGACACTTTTTGTAAAAAGGCATAGAAGCTCGACAGTAATGGGCTCCCAGAACAAAAAAAATCGAACTTTAAGCGTGTGTGCATTGGCATTAAAGCTGCTTTTTGGTTACGCGGAGGGAGCGGAACGAATGCACTAATTCGGGGAATATGAAAAACACTTTTTTATCGGTCGTTTTAATAGCAATTCTTTCTTTAATCTCTGCATGCGGTAAGGATGACGCGAAGCCAGCACCTAGTAATCCTGGTCCGATTCCCTCACCTAACCCTAATACTCAACCTTCTAATAACAATGGTAGCGGGAACTGTTATTGTGATGAATGCGGTTGTTTTATTCTTTATGGGAACGGTTCCTATGTTGATGTAGATTCCTGTGGAACCTAGGTAACGGGTATTCCCAACCTTATTATGGAAACCCTCAGTAGAATTATTACCCGCACTACCAGCTCCTCAAGATTGCTCAATTCCCTAGGCTAGTGTAACTTTAGCTCCAAGGAATTGAGCACATGCAATCATTAAATCCAGTAAAAAGTGACGTACATTTTCCATCTTTAGAAGAAGCTATCCTCAAACATTGGAAAGAGAATAAGCTGATTGAAAAAGGGTTAGAGGCGAACCAGGGAAAAAAGCCTTTTGTTTTTTATGATGGCCCTCCCTTTGCGACGGGACTTCCTCACTATGGTCATATCTTAGCCGGAACTTTAAAAGACATCGTACCCCGTTATTGGGTAATGAAGGGTCGATATGTTCAGCGTCGTTGGGGCTGGGACTGTCATGGTCTGCCCGTAGAATTTGAAGTTGAAAATGAACTTGGGCTTGCGGGTCACCGAGAAGTTGAAAAATATGGTGTCGCCAAATTTAACGAAGCCTGCCGAGGCATTGTAATGCGGTATACCAAAGAGTGGGAAGAGATTATCACTCGAACCGGCCGCTGGGTGGATTTTGAAAATAAGTATCGCACCATGGACACCCCTTTCATGGAGACCGTTTGGTGGGTGGTTAAGCAACTTTTTGAAAAAGGGTTAGTCTTTGAAGGCCATCGAGTGATGCCCTACTCTTGGCGTATTTCAACTCCTCTTTCTAACTTTGAGGCGAGTTTAAACTACAAAGAAGTTCAAGATCCGGCATTAACTGTTCGTCTTAAAAGTAGCACAAAGAATCGATATTATTTGGCCTGGACGACAACCCCGTGGACACTGCCTTCAAATTTGGCTTTGGCAGTCAATGCGGAGTTGGACTACGTTGAAATAAAAGAAACTGCAAGCGGTGAACACTACGTTTTAGCCGAGCCGAGACTGACTACTTACTATAAGTCGGAATCCGAATACCAAATCGTTTCTAAATTAAAAGGAAAAGATTTAGAAAACGAAACTTACGAGCCTTTATTCCCGCACTTTAGCGATAAAAAAAGGGAAGGGGCTTTTAGAATTTTGGTCGGAGAACATGTGACGGCTACCGATGGTACTGGACTGGTTCATACGGCTCCTGCTTTTGGGGAAGAGGATTTTGAAGTCTGTCATAAGTATAATATCTCTCTCGTCGATCCCGTGGATCATGAAGGTAAGTTTACATCTCAGATGCCTGAATTTGCCGGCATGAATATCAAAGATGCCGATAAAGAGATTATCAAGTACTTAAAAGCTAAAAATGCTGTCGTGAAGCACGAGACTTTAGTTCACAATTATCCTTTCTGCTGGAGGAGTGACACTCCCCTTATTTACAAAGCCATTTCGACTTGGTTTGTGAAGCTTGATCCACTCAAAGAAAAGCTCATCAAAAACAATAAAAAAACTCATTGGGTTCCAGAGCATTTAAGAGACGGTCGCTTTGGCAATTGGCTTGAAAATGCTCGTGACTGGAATATCAGCCGGAATCGTTTTTGGGGAACTCCAATTCCGATTTGGAAATCGGAAGATGGCGAAATGCACTGTGTGGGGTCAATAACGGAACTCGAACAGCTGACAGGCAAAAAAATCACCGATCTTCACAAACACTATATCGACGATTTGACTTTTAAATCGCCCAAGACCGGAAAGTTAATGAAACGAATTCCGGAAGTATTGGACTGTTGGTTTGAGAGTGGGTCGATGCCCTATGGTCAACTTCATTATCCTTTTGAAAACAAGGAAAGGTTCGAAAAGACCTTCCCGGCCGACTTTATCGCCGAGGGTACGGATCAAACACGGGGATGGTTTTATACATTGTCGGTGATTGCGGCAGCTCTCTTTGACAAACCGCCGTTTCAAAATGTGGTCGTGAATGGGTTGGTTCTTGCTGAAGACGGCAAGAAGATGAGTAAGCGACTCAAAAATTATCCTGATCCCAAACATATTCTTGAAACCTATGGCGCCGATGCTTTGAGAGCTTATCTCATGAGCAGTCCAGCGTCTCATGCCGAGGACTTAAGATTCTCTGAGATAGGTGTAAAGGAAGTGGTAAGAAGCGTTCTTCTCCCTCTGTGGAATGCCTATAGTTTCTTAGTGACCTACGCGAGAGCGGACCATTGGTCCCCTTCTCAGTTTAATGAGAAAAAACTTGAGCATTTGGAAAACGATCTCGATCGTTGGGTGATTTCAAGACTTCAATCACTTATTAAGAGTGTCGATGAAAAGATGGAAGTGTATCATCTTTACGAAGTAGTTCCCCAGGTGATCGCTTTCATTGATGACTTAACGAACTGGTACATTCGACTCAATCGAAGAAGATTTTGGGAAGAGGAAAAAACGGCCGATAAAGAAGCGGCTTACTCGACGCTTTATTACACTATTTTGGAGTTTTCCAAGATCTTAGCCCCCATTCTTCCCTTTGTCACAGAGGAGATTTATCAGAACTTAAGAGTAAAAGAGAAAAGTCAGGATAGTGTTCACTTGTGTTTTTTTCCGGAGCTTAAAAACTCGAGAATTCATTCGGATTTAGAAAAACAGATGTCGTTGATTCAAATTGTTGTTTCGATGGGAAGAAATGCGAGAAACACCAATAAACTCAAAACTCGTCAGCCTTTAAGAGAGATTTTAGTTATCACTAAAAATCCTGCGGATCAAAAAACAATAGAGAAGTACAGCGAGATTATTCTAACCGAGCTTAATATTAAGAAAGTTTCCTTCACGAACGACGAAACGAAATGGGTTAGTTTCTCAGCGAAACCCAATGCGAAAGTTTTAGGGCCTCGACTCGGACAAAAGATGAAAGCTATCTCTCAAAAAATTCGAGAACTGACTCCTGAACTCGTAGATAAGTTAGAAAGAGAAGGTACGTTAGAAATCGAAGGAGAAAAAATTTTCCCAAGTGATATCGTATTAGATCGACAGCCGAAACAGGAAGGGGTCATTCAAACCATGGGTGGCATTACTGTTTGGCTTGATACCAAACTTGATACTGCGTTGATACAGGAAGGGCAGGCAAGGGAGCTTGTGAATCGAATTCAGAAGCTTCGAAAGGATCTTAATTTTGAAGTGGTCGATAGAATCAAAGTGGTTTTTGAAACCTCAGTCGAACTACAAGCCGCTTTTCAAACTCATCGCAGTTATATCGTGGCTGAGACTTTGGCCTTTGAGTTTGAAGCAAAATCTCACGGTAGTTGGACATCTGAGCAGGATATTGATGGAGTTTCTTTGAAGCTTCACATTGAAAAGGCGTAAGTGGTGTTATGAAAGTTATTAAAATTTACGAATACCCCAATTGTACAACTTGTAAAAAGGCTTTGAAGTTTCTCGTTCAAAATCGATTTGCCGTCGAAAAAGTGGATATTTTTCAAAAAGCCCCGACCAAGGCTGAACTGAAACAGATGCTCAAATACTTGGACGGAAACTTAAGAAGGATCTTCAATACAACGGGAACGTTGTATCAAGAGATGAAGCTATCTGAAAAGTTGCCTAAAATGACTGAAGAGCAGGCCATCGAGATTCTTTCCAAGAATGGTCGATTGGTAAAACGGCCTTTTGTGCTGCTTGAAAATACAGGTCTTGTAGGTTTTCATGAGTCCCAGTGGAAGAAGACCTTGTTAGGGGAAGAGAGTTAAGAACTGTCTGGCTAATAAAAACTCACTTGCAAATCTTCAACTTTATTTGCAATGCTAACGATTAACCGGTAGCGGAGGATAAGTGGTTCGTAGGTGAAAATAAAGAAAGAGTCGAGACTGGGGCCTTGCCACTCCAATGTGCATACCTGCTCTCTTTGAGTAGGCTTTTTAAGAGGTTCAAACGGCCATGAAGTTGGTTTACGGCGCGCAAATTATTGGCCGTTTGACGATGAGGTGAATGATCAAATGAAACACCAAGAAAACTTATGGAATAGCGAATTCAGCGCACTTTGAAGCGTTTAGTTCTATTTTGATCTGTTTTCGGGGGTTTTTGGGCACTGGTGGGCATCTATCTTTCAGCTGCAATTTCTCCATTCCAGAGTTTTTCTAAAAAGATCTTATAAGGCATGATCAAGATGCCATCCTCTGTTTTTCTTTGATAGGTTTCGTTGCAGACAAGAATCCGACTTTTTACTTTGGGATACTCAACTTTCAGTTCTCTTAATCCTTTAAGGTGGCCGGGCCGAATTTCAGAACTTGCCTTGACTTCAACGGCAACTTCCATGGCACCCAAAATAAAGTCCACTTCATTTTGGGTTGTTAAGGACCAATAGGATAATTCTAATTCAGGATTTTGATATTCAACATAACAGCGCAACTCATGAAAAATAAAACTCTCAAATGCTTTACCAAACAATTCAGAGCCCTCTACAATTTTTCCCCGTTTAGCCAGATAATTGACTACCCCCACGTTATCAAAATAGAACTTAGGTGTTTGTCTGGTCCTTCGCTTAGCTCGTTTGATAAAAGCGGGTAGCCAAGCTCCCTGGTAGGTTTCAACTAAGATCTCGAAATATTCCTTGATAGTGTGACCAGAAACACCGACATCACTCCCAAATCTCGAAAAATTAACCGGTGCGGTATCAGAGAGAGCTGCAACTGAAAGAAAGGAGCTAAAGGCAGGGAGGTTTTTAACTGCGGCTTCAGCAGCAATCTCTTCTTTCAAATAATCGGCAACGTAAGATCTGATGAGTGAAAGCCACTCTTTTTCGTCGCACAGCAAGTGGTTAGGCAGATTTCCTTGATTCAAAAGTTTCTCTAAATTGAAATCATTTCCCAATTCTTGAGCAGTTAGACCAAGAAGAACGTGTCTCACGGCTCTTCCCCCGAGCAAATTAGCATGACCTCGTTTGAGTTTTCTTGCGCTAGATCCGCTGAGTGCAAAAATTTGATTTTTGTTTTCAATGAGCCAATGAACTTCGTCTAAAAGAGCAGGGACCTTTTGTACTTCATCTACTACAGTCAGAGTTTTTGGTGGTTGGCTTTCAACTATCTCTCTAAAAAGTTTTGGGCTCTGCTGAAACCGAAAGTACTCATCGGATTTTAGAAGATCGATAATTAGAGCGTTGGGATAGAGATGCTTAAGGAGAGTCGACTTTCCCACCTGTCTAGGTCCCCAAATAAAAAAGCTTCGTTTTGGCGTTTTTTGTAATGGGGCCAGTCTTTTATACATAACTGAAGTATCATCTCATATTTTCATGAAAATATGAAGTTGTGTTTCTTAGTGTAAATTTACATACCTGCTCTCTTTGAGTAGGCTTTTTAAGAGGTTCAAACGGCCATGAAGTTGGTTTAAGGCGCTAAATTTATTGGCCGTTTGACGATTAGGTTAATGATCAAATGAAACACCAAGAAAACCTATCAAATCTTATAACCTTGGTCCTCTATAAGTCTGTGCAATTTAAGAAAAAATAGTTCGGACCAGCCTCTTAAAAAGCCTACTCAAAGAGAGCAGGTATTAAATTTACCTGATACCTGAAAAAAATGCCTTGAGCCCACCACTACTTTGCCAAATGCTCCTTTAAACTGTTTTGACAATTACGAGTTTCGAATTTGGGCCCAGTTGGGATCGAACCAACAACCCCCAGATTAGAAATCTGGTGCTCTATCCTATTGAGCTATGGGCCCTTAAGAAGAAATAAGCTTATAGTTCTAATTAGTTAGTTTGTCTTTATTTTTTTGTGTTTCCTGGTCAACGGCGACAAATTCAATGTTTTTCAACTCTTAGGTGTTCTCAAAAAGAGACGGAACAACCCACCATTTCAATTTTTTCTTATCTATGTCAAAATTTCTAGCTATGATCAACCTCTCTTTTTTTAAAAGTCTTCAGAGTCTAGGTTGGGTAGTGATAGTCTTTTTTGTGACTCTCGTTTCCTGTGTTTCAAGTCCTAAAGTTGCTCCCATGGACTCGGACACCTCTCCCTCACTTTTTAAGATCCGATTTCAGAATATGCTGGGGCTTAGGCTCTACCAAGCCGGGTGTTCCTTCCAAAATTTGGGGGGAGTTGAAAGGATGTGCCAGTTTGCGCTACAAAATCCCGCGGATCTTTTTTTTCAAGTGGGCCCCAGTTTTTCCGAGCTTCTAGGAGAAAGAGAAACTCCAAAAGAGAGAGTAAGCAAGCGCAGAGCTCTTTGGAAAGTGTGGGAGATTCAAAAAATCGGGTTCTACTCGGTCGATTCATTGGACCTAATTCCTAGTCTAAAAGAGTTTCAGTCTTCTCACGATGGAAGTTCCATTGCATTGCTCAGTAGCAATCTGGTTTCTCAAGCGGGGAAGTCTTTATTTACACCCTTTTTGACAAAAGAGATTTCAGGCAAAAAGATCGTTTTCCTAAGTTTTTCCGAAAAGGCTCAACTTCAAAAAGACAAAGCTTGGAAAGTAGAGGAGATTGCAGTTTCGTTTAAGAATATTCAAAAGCAAGTGGAATCCCAAGCCGACATGTTTTATATTTTAGGTTCACTGTCTTCACAGACGAGGCTTGAAATTTCATCTCTGACTCCAAAGCCCATCCTATTTTTCGGAGGGGCTTTAGAAGAAAACAACACCATTCATCTTGAGGCGCTTAGTGAAAAGGCCTTCAATGTCAGATCCGCTTCCTTTGGTCGCGGTTTTGGCGAGCTGGCCGTTGGAAAGTTTCAAAAAGATTTTTGGGGAAGGGGTAAAGAAGTCACTGTTGGGGGGTTAGACCATTCCTTTTGGGCTTACCTTTTGGAACCCAGGGAATTAACGTTTAACGAATGTTCTAAAGCTCTAAAAACAACAAAGCCCCAGTCGCTCTCGACTGAGGCTTTGGACATAGG
>VGSE01000035.1 GCA_016875135.1 Deltaproteobacteria bacterium | reverse complement strand
CGGCTACAGAAATCAAATAGGCTCGAGCGTCTTGATGTTTTTTATCCCATTCTTCAATCGCTCTTTGAACATTGTTAAAGTAATCCTGGCTTAAACTTTCGGGATTTCCTTTGTGATAACAGAGGTCATTATGGCCAATAAAGAAAAAAGCGATGACATTTCGATTGGCTTCGGGCTGAGGAGCCTTAGCGACTTCTTCTATCAATTCATTACTTCTAGCTCCGCTTAAAGCAAAGTTTCTGATCTCAAATTGAGTTTCAGTATTCTTGAGTCGAGAGGTTAGGTAAGCTGGCCAAGAAAACTCGGCCCATTCATGTTTTTTTAGAAATGATCGGTCGTTGGTTAGTTTAAAGGTTGAAAGGTCTGAGAGTATGGCACTGACAGAGTTTAGTTCATTGTTTTCTGTGATGTTGGTGTAATCGAGAAGTCCTGCGGTGAGCGAATCACCGTAAGTTTCCATGACGGTAGTTTGACTAAAGGTAATACTGGACAGGAAAACAGAAATAACTAAAAACAGATGCCTCATTAACCCCCCCCTTCACAGCCCTGGAGGTTAATACAATCTCTTTTTCAAATCAAGGGGGTGGAGCGCGCGGCGATAACAAAATTTGTCAAATATAACTAATTGAATTTATTGTGTTTTATGTGTTTTTTTTGGGTTTTATTTTTTTAAAGAGATTGATTTGAGAGGCTTAAGCACTTTTTTGCCGGTTAAGTGGGTAAGAGTTGCCGTTGATGGGGGAATGGAACACGGTGTCTAGGCTAATTGATTTGGCATTTGCGTTGCTAGCTGTAAATAAACTGTATCCACACACGTCTATAACGAGATCGGTTTTAGCACCTAAAAACTTAAGGGGAATTTATGGATAAAGGGGTTTACACAGCGTTGTCAGGAGGAATTGCTAAAAGCCATGAACTTGAACTAATTGCAAATAATTTGGCTAATGCCAACACTCCCGGTTTTAAACGCGATTCAGGAACCTTCAACGAATATCTCACCGACTTAAGAAGAAATGACTCGGTAGAATCCTTGCCAAAGGAAATTATCTCCTCTAGCTCTATGAACGGTCGCCCATCGGGGGATAAAAGTTTTGTTGAAATGGATGGAGTGTACACCGATTTCAGACAGGGTAATGTTGAGAAGACGGGGAGGACTTTAGATTTAGCTCTTGATGGAAAAGGTTTCTTTGAAGTTCTGACCCCTTCAGGAGTTCAATATACTCGGCAAGGAAATTTCAATATTTCTCCTCAAGGGGTTTTAGTCACCGGTAACGGCTATCCTGTTTTGTCGAAAGCAGACAAAGTTCAAGGAGCAACTCCCGTCGAAGGGGATCTTTTTGGAGTGATTGATTCAAGCGGACAGCAGGTTCCCTCTCCCGCTCGAAATCCTCGACCTGAACAAAGAGTGATTCAACTAGGTAACGGTCCTATTGAAATCACTCAAGAGGGGATTATTCGCCAAAATGGAGCTCAAGTAGCCCAGCTCAACATAGAGGAGTTTCAAGAAGATCAATGGCTTGAGAAATCGGGTAATACCTATTTTAAAAATATCTCTCCCAATAATTTAAAAAACGAAAATGTGAAAACCAAAATCCATCAGGGCTTTATCGAAAGCTCGAATGTGAATCCTATTTCGGAAATGACTCGAATGATTGAAGCTACTCGAGCTTATGAATCCCATTTGCAAGCGATTAAAACCTATCAAGAGATAGATGGAAAAACGGCGAACGATTTAACTAAATAAGAATTGATTTAGAAATAAGGAGTCGATCATGATCACCGCTTTAAAATCTGCAGCTTCCGGGATGGAAGCTCAAATGGCTCAAATCAACAGCATCTCTAACAATTTAGCGAATGTGAATACAACCGGCTACAAAAAAGAGAGAGCTGAGTTTCAAGACCTTTTATATGAAACTCTTCAGGAGCCCGGGGCCAATACTTCGGCTCAAACTCAAGCCCCTGTAGGAATCCAACGAGGAATGGGTGTTAAAGTTAGTGGGACTCAAAGAAATTTCGATTTAGGGAGCCCGGTTCACACGAGTCGGGACCTCGATATGATGGTGAGAGGTGATGGTTTTTTTATGATTGGTATGCCTACCGGCGAAACGGGGTATAGTCGTGACGGGTCTTTTTATAAATCGGCCAACGGAAGAGTAGAAACAATTGACGGTTATCCGCTTCAACCTGAAATCATCGTTCCACAGAACATTAAAAAAGTTGAGATTGCAGAAAACGGAACCGTGTGGGGGCTGGTTTCAGAATCCGAGCGAACTCAGCTTGGCCAAATTCAGCTGGCTACGTTTATTAATAATGCTGGGCTAAAAGCCCATGGCAAAAATTTGTATCTAGCCACTGATGCTAGCGGGCAAGCTAATGTCGGCACTCCGAACACCGGGACCACCGGTGCTATTATGCAAAACTATATAGAGAGTTCCAATGTGGATGTGGTTCATGAGATGACCGATATGATCACGGCTCAAAGAGCTTTTGAAATGAATTCGAAAGTGATTCAAACGGTCGATCAATTACTTCAAAACACAAACACTGTGATGAGATAGATTATGGGTAAATTCATTTCGCAATTTGCGCTAATGATTTTGTTTGGAAGCTTTTTGGCTTTTGGGGGACAAGACCTCCTGGAACGCCAACTTTCAATTGAGGGAAAATTAAAGAGCTATCTTGAGAAAGAATTTAATCACAAAGGGCGTATTGAAGTGGCTCGCGTTTTTGTCAAAGGTGTTGTCCCTGAGCAAGCCCAGATTATTGCCGTGGAACCTAAGCCCGCTTTAGGTTGGGTTAGTTTTGAGTCGGTATGGGAAAATGAGGGCAAACCTCAAAACGCTTACGGTACTGCCATGGTGAAGCTTTACGCTCCAATCGCAGTGGCAAAAACGGTCATTAAGATCAACGAAGCTTTTACTAAAGACAATATTGTACTTCAGGAGCGAGAAGTCTCTCCTTATAAAGTCACAGGGTTTTATGATGATTTATCGATTCTTTTTAAGCTTCGCTCAAGATCTTATCTTAACCCTGGAGCCGTGATTTCTCACAATGTAACTCAAATTCCTTTTCTGGTGAATTTGGGTGAAACGGTTGCTCTGGTTCGAGAAACTCCCTCGGTACGAGTTTCAATGAGGGTTAAGGCACTTGAAAACGGGCGAGAGAACCAATGGATTAGAGTGGAAAACATAGCTTCAAGAAAAATTTTACAAGCGCGTGTAATCCAGCCGGGAGAGGTTTCGCTTCACTAAAGATTTAGGAGGATGATGTGCTAAGAATCTTTTTATCCCTAGTTTGGTTAGGCATTTCTGGTTGTGCTATGTTTGGCACTAAAAGTGCTCCGCCCGAAGAGGTTACTGCCAATCCAAAAGTGACACATCGCTATGAGGTTCCTAAACCGCCCAAGAGAGAACCCGGCTCTCTTTGGAGTGAGGATTCAAGATGGAATACCGTTTACAGTTCTGGCAGTTCCCGTATGGTAGGAGATCCTATTAATCTAAAAGTTAATGAGCCTTTTAAAGATCGTATTTCCATGGCCATGAATCAAAACAGACGAAGTGAACCCGCCAAAGGGGCTTCTGATAACAAACCCGACTCCAAAAATGATCCGAAAACTGAATCGAGAGAGCCGGCAAGCACCAACCAAGCGATGGCTAAAAAAGATGACACAGCTAATGTGGAAGCAACCATCTTGGAAGTATTGCCTAACGGAGCCTACCGTGTCGGAGTTAATCGTGCATTTAAAATTGGCAGAGAACAGCCTTATGTGGTTTTGGAGGGGGTGATTAAGGAAAGAGAAATCTCCTCAGATGATTCGGCATCGACCGATGCTCTGATGAATTTAAAGTTAGAGACTTTTGATGAACAAAAACATTCCATCCAACCTGATTCTAAAAAAGACGAAAAAAAATAAGAAAGAATTTACTTTAAGAATAAGGAAATAAAATTATGACAAAATGGATATGGGTTTTGTGTTTGGGTGTAACGGCCTTTGGGGCTCGGTTAAAAGATATCGCGATGTTGAAAGGTGCCCGAAACAATCAACTTTTTGGTTATGGTTTAGTGATAGGGCTGCCCGGAACGGGTGACAAAGCTAACGAGCTTACTGAGAGTTCCATGGGTTTAATTCTCAAAGGGCTTGGTGTCGATGTGAAATCTCAAAAAATGGACACCAAGAATGCAGCTGCGGTTGTTGTAACAGCCACTTTACCTCCGTTTTCCAAAGTGGGTCAGCAGCTCGATATTCAGTTGGCCTCAATCGGAACAGCGAGCAGCCTGGATAATGGGACTTTAATGATGACGGCTTTAAAAGGCCCCGATGGAAAAATATATGCAATGGCCCAAGGTAAAGTGATGGTGATGAAACGAGAAGCCAAGGGTGGCGGCGGAGGTGCTGGGGGGGGAGCTTCTGTGAATTTGGTGAGCGGCACCATTTCCGGAGGAGCTCTTTTAGAAAAAGAAATTGGGTGGGATGTTTCTCAAGAAAAACAACTTAAATATGTCATTAATAATCCGGATTTTACGACTGCGGTCAGAATAGCGAAAAAGATTAACGATGAGCTTGGGGGAAAATACGCTGTGGCTAATGATGCTTCCACTGTCGATGTGATGTATCCGTATAGTCTTGAATCAAATCCTATTGAGTTAATTGCTCAGATAGAAAGTTTAGAAGTTGAAGCCGATCGAAGAGCTAAAGTCATCATCAATTCGAAAACTGGGACTGTAGTTTTAGGAGAGCAAGTTCGTATTTCACCTGTCGCGATTGCTCACGGAAATTTGAAGTTGGAAATTAAAAATCAAGGTGCCGATGGTAATCGTGGCGTCGCCGCTGTAGGACAGCCTAATGCTCAAGCCGGCGCAGCGGGAGCCGGGGCGGGGGCCGGTGAGGGAGAAGCTGCAAAAAAAGTCATGTTGGTTAAACCAGGGCCAAGTATTTCAGAGGTGGTGTCAGCTATTAACGATACGGGAGCCTCTGCAGACGATTTAATCGCAATTCTGCAGGCTTTAAAGTCGAGTGGATCTTTACAAGCTGATCTGGAGATGCAATGAAAATCAACCCATCTGTCGATACTTTGAGTCAGAGTCAAAATACAAAAAAAGAGGAACATCCGGAAGTGCGCAAAGTTGCTAAACAATTTGAAGCACTATTTGTTAATCAGATGATATCTGCAATGCGAAAAACGGTGGTCAAGGGAGGTTTGGTTCCCGAAAGCAATGCGGAGAGAGTTTATCAATCTATGCTAGACAGTCAGTACTCTGAAAAGATGTCTGACACGGAGCAACTCGGATTGTCTCAAATCATTTATGACCATTTATTGCGGCAATCCAGAGCAAGGTGATACACTTAACTAGGAAGGCTTGAAAAATAAGGAGCTCTTATGAAAGTGACAAACAATCCGACTCCCAACCCTTATGTGGGCGAAACTAAAACCGACGCAACAAAAAATGCAGAAAAAACAGGAAAAACGGCAGGTTTTGAGTCGGTTCTAAACTCCTCTGAAACAGCAAGCCATCTCGGTGCTAATGTGGAAATTTCTGAAAATGCGCAATTGATGAGGCAGGCGTCCGATCTTGCTAAGTCGGCTTCTTCCGATCGACGAGAAAAAATTGAGTCTCTCAAAAAGAGCATCCAATCGGGAACCTATTCGGTAGATGCGAAAGAGATTGCCGAGCGACTAGTAGAAGAACATATGAATTCCGATTTTGGAAAGAATAATCTCTAACAAGTTTTCAGTGTTAAAAATTCCTAGGAACAAATTCTTTTAGGGTTTATCCATGACTAAAAATCCCTTTGCGACTTATTTATTTAAGTTAAGTCAAGAGAGTATCGACTTGGCGCGCGTTTTAAAAGGGGTCCTTGAGAAAGAGCGAGGGGCTTTAATCACTTTGAATACCGATGAAGTTTTAGTTTTGGTCACTCAAAAAGAGAGCGGCATGCTGAAACTAGCCAGAAAGCGGGCTGAATTAAGAAAGTTTGCTCGAACCCAGTTTGGAGCTGAGACTCTAGACAGTCTTTCATTTTCAGATGAACAGTTTCAACAACAATGGGATGAAGAAAGAACGCAGTGGACACTTGTTTGGACGGAACTTAGAGATGTCTGCGAGCAAAATCAAAAATTCATTTATCATTCGATGAAAAATTTAGCTCGTTTGGTAGAAAATCTTAAGCGACTTTTAGGTCAACACGCTACTTATTCTCCCAAAGGAAAACGAGTGGATCAAAATTCTCAAGGAGCAGTGGTGGAGGGGCGATACTAATGGCGGTTAATGATATTTTAGAGTTGGGACGACAAGGGCTAACTTCTAATCGGCAGGCCTTGCAAACAACTTCGGGAAACATCGCCAATGCTAATACGCCTGGCTACACTCGACGACGAGCAATAGTTGAGACCAATAATCTATCCATTCCCCAAGGGGCTAATATGGGCAGTGGGGTGGAAGTTAAAAGGGTAATCCGAGTTCATGATCAATTTGTGAACAAACAGATTATTGATGAGTCGCAAAACTTTGGTGGGACTAAGGCCAAAGCTGAAAACTTGCAGAGAATCGAATTAGTCACCCAAAGAGATGCTGATAATGTGAATAATTTAGTCAACAAGTTCTTTGGGGATCTGAGAGAGATGTCTTTGAGCCCTGAAACAACTGCGATTCGAAATGTCGTTCAAAGTAGTGGCCAGGCATTAGCCAGTGGCATGAAAAGCATGTCCGCCGATTTAGAGGGAATGAAACAGGATCTCGATTATCGAATTGAAGACACGGTAGCTCAAGTTAATGGGCTGACACGGGAGTTAGCTGAACTTAATCGGAACATCATGCAAGGAAGTACCCGGAAAGACACGGTTCTAGACCTTGAAGATCGCAGAGATTCGGTGATGCGTGAACTCTCTCAAAAAATAAACTTCCAAACCCACATCGACGATTTGGGGCAAATTTCCGTTGTTACGGGCGGGTGTATTTTGGTTCAGGGAGAGCGATCGAACGCTCTTTTTGCCGTAAGAACGGCAGCTGAAGGAGAAAAGGGGCCGGGCTCTCTTGATCTCTTTATCAAAAATCATGGTGAGGGAAGAAAAATTTCAGGTGGAATCACGGATGGCGAGTTGGGCGGAATGATGCACGTCAGAGATAAAGTTTTAAACCCGGCTATTGAGCATTTGGACAAAATTGCATACCATATAGCGACCGAAGTTAATTCGGCCCACCAAGAAGGCGAGGGGATGGATGGTGTTTCCGGGCGAGAATTTTTTAAAGATATCGGATCTAATGCGCAAGGTGCTGCATATCGTTTTGATCTCCATGATGATATTAAGAGTAATTTTGAAAACATTGCTGTGGGGTATTCGGGTTCGAAGTCAGGAAGCAACGAAGTCGCTCTTAAAATGGCCAACATTCAGAATGAAAAGGGTTTGCTCACAAACCATCTTGGAACTCAAGAACAACACACCATCAATGAATCGCTGAATGCTTTAGTGGCTCGTGTCGGAGTGGAAACTCAACGAGAGGGAAATCTTTTTAATCATCAAAAAGATGTGGTTCAGCAATTGGAAAATTATCGTCAGTCGGTCGAAGGGGTTAATCTAGAAGAAGAGGCCGTCAATATGATCCAGTTTCAAACTGTTTTTAATGCTTCTGCCAAAGCGATGAAGGTTGGTGAGGAGCTGTTTGACACGATATTAAGTTTAAAAAATTAAAGTGAGAAATCATTATGGGAAGAGTTTCAACTGTACAGTTTTTTGATACTGTTCAGAGAAATATTCAAACTGCTAAAGAAAAGGAATCGGTCTCGGCCGAGAAGGCGAGTAGTCTTAAAGAACTTTCAAAACCCTCTCAAGCTCCTGCCGAATGGCTGATAGCAGCCTCTCAAAAGAATGATTTGGCTATTCGTGAAGGCATTTCCAAGAATGCCGGTGTTGCAAGTCATATGCTTACAACAACCGACGGGGTTCTTGCTCAAGCTCAAGAACTAGTTCAAAAAATCCATACTTTGGCACTTTCTGCTACTGGAAATGCTGCGGGAGATGTGACAAAGCACGTATTACCGGAAGTTAAAGGGCTTTATGAGAATTTTATCCAAAACCTTAATACCAAATTTGGGCCACGCAGTTTATTGGGAGGACAAAAATCCGCGGGCCCTGCTTTTGATCTCGAAGGCAAATTTTTAGGAGATTCGGGAAAAATTGAGATCGAAATTGATCGTGGAGTTTTTGTTCCAATTAATGTTTCAGGCAATCAGGCGATCTTGGGAGAAGGGCTAAAGGACGGAGTCAACATTATTCAAGCGATGAGAGATTTAATTCAAGGACTGGAAACTCATAATTCCGATCTTGTAGGTGGTTCTTTGGATGTTTTCACAAAAGCAACCGATCAACTTTCTATTTCTAGAACTCAATTAGCAGGGAGTTCGTTAGCTATTGAAAATGCAATCAATCGAAATGCTGAGATTAAAATTGATCAGTTGGATACCATTTCCCAAATTGAAGAAGCTAATCCCATTAAAGTCTTTTCAGACCTAGCCAGAGACCAAACGGTATTAAAAGCGGCTCTGGATAGCTCGCATAAAATCATGAGTGAATCGCCTGCCGATATTTTGTTAAAGTCTTAATGAGCACCCCTTCCCCTTAAGATTTTAGTAAAGAAACGAAGTGAATCTTCCGAAACAGTGAAAGAGACCAGAATCAATGCTAGTTTTAACTCGAAAACTTGGTGAAGCCATTGCTATTGACGACGATATTAAGATTGTCGTCGTGCAGATTAAAGGGGGCCAGGTTCGTCTAGGAATAGAAGCTCCGCATCATACCAAGATCCACCGGGAAGAGATTTATATCTCTATTCAAGAGCAAAATAAGTTAGCCGCAGAATCCCAAAATCCCACACCTGTAAAAAATGTTGCTAAGAGCGTAAGGCCCAGTTAACATTTTAATAATCACCCAAACTTCTCAAGTTTATTGAAGTCTTTTAAGGAGATAGACAATGATCGTTGAAACGACTCGTTTTGGCAGTATCTCTGTTGTAGAAGAGGACATTTTAACATTTTCTGAAGGGATGCTTGGGTTTTCTAAAATAGACTCTTATGTCCTTGTTGAGCGAATGGACGAGTCATTGTTTCTTTGGTTACAAGCTGTAAAAAAACCGAGTGTGGCCTTTCCGCTGCTCGAGCCCCAAATTTTAGACAGAGGCTATAAAGTAGAGCTTGAGGATGAAGATCGAAAATCTCTGAAGCTTGGCAATGACTTAAGTGGAGCTAAAGTTTTTTGTATTATTACAATTCCTACCGATCCAACCAAAATGACGGCCAATTTAAAGGCCCCTATTGTGATCAACTTAAAAAAGCGTATTGCTAAACAAGTAATCCTACATTCTCAGGATTATCCTATTCGTAAGGCGATTTTTTCAGATTTGCAACAGCACTGCGCTACTCATCAGCGAACGATATTTCCCACTACCGAAACTACGGCATATCAAGCTATCCATCTTAGTGATGAGATGAAAATGATATTGAAAGAGGTTTAACTTTCAGCGATTCGGATTTCGTTTTAACTCAGAGTATTTGGAAAGGATCTTTTTGACGTAGGCCTTGGTTTCAGGGAAGGGTGGAATTCCCTTATGTCGATCGACATTAGTCGGGCCGGCATTGTAAGCCGCCAAAGCTAAACTCAAATTCCCGCGATACCGATTGATAAGTCTTCTCAGACATTCACAAGCCCCCATCAAATTATTTACAGCATGGTGCGGTTCATGAACATCACAGACATCTGCCGTTTTAGGCATGACCTGCATTAAACCCATTGCCCCTTTATGTGACGTTGCTTTTGAATCAAAGTTTGATTCTACCGCAATCACAGCTTGAACCAATTTAGGGTCTAAATAGGATCTCTTTGCTGCGTCTTCGATATTTTGGAGAAGTTTAGAGGATAGGGCGCTAAAGCTAGTTGTTGAGAGGGTAAGATAAAATAGGGAGAGGAGATTAAAGAAAACTGGGATCACAATGAGTAAACAATACCATAAGTTCCTAAGAACACGGAAGTAGGACCTAAATAGTACCGACCCTCCGCTCTTATATTTACCCCAAGAAGAGGAATTTCAAATCCAAGTCCGGGACCATAAACCAAAGTGCCTTGGGCAATTGAGTTAACCCCTGAGTATCCTAAGTTCTCCGTGGGTTGTGACATGAATCTTGCTACTCCTAAAGAAGCAGAAAGTTTGACATAGTTTTGCCCAAGAGGAATCTGAGAGCGCACTTCGCTATGAAGTAGAAAGTGAGTAAAAAAATCAGCTCCGATTTCAGCGGAAAAAGGAGAGTAGAAGCGGTATCCGAAGACGGCACCAATGTTAACTGTACTTGCAAACGTTTTTTTCGGGTTCACAGTCGATAGAGTTTCAAATCGAGACATTCCAACATTGGCTCCGATATAGAGCGGTTTTTCGCTTAAGGCGGCCAGTTCTCTATAAAGCTTTTTGACATCGGCGGCTACAAACTGAGTGTCATAAGATTCTTCAACAGCGAGTGATTTCTCTTCAGCCTTGCTTCCAGGAAGTCCTTGAAATTCTTTTGCAACATAACTGGAAATGACTTCTTGGAAGGCTGTACGAAATGCAAGCTGAACTTCTTCGGAAGAAATATTGGCATCTTCAGGTGTTGTGAACTTCTGAGAGCTAACTATGAACTCTTTAGGACGGCTTGAGTCAAAAAAGAAAATAGATAGACGAGTCGGCTCAAAATAGACGTAACTCATCAAGTCGGAACCCACTTTTTTAAAATCCGATTGAAGCTCTTCTTCGCTAAAACCCGTTAGAGTGTAATTGGCGTAGAAAGCCTGAAAGAGATTAGTATTTGCCGCTGCCGTCCCTAAGGCCTCCTGCAGAGATTGACTAAGTCCCAACTCCGTTTTGTCCATAGTATTGAGAATCGCAAGTTTGTTTTCCGAATTGGAATCGGCAAACCCAAAGTTTGAAATAAAGAGGATAGAAAAAAGAGCCAAGTAGAATTTAAAAACAGGGCCTGCTGTTTTTTTTATCCAATCCATACTTAATCCTTACGCAGCTAACCTTGGTGGAGGAGCTGGTTTCTTTTTAGAGAAATAGTAGTTGGATGCGCGTTTACTTGGGCCGGATAACCTGACACAGTTGAGTGCCAAACCGACCGGAGATTTCGAAAAAACCTTACAAGTTTGAATGGCTTCCACAATATCCTTAGGGCGAGTATGAAAAAGTCGAGCCACCAGAACAATCAAGTCTCCTAATCCTGCCCATTGATGAGCAAGGTTTGAAGAGAATAGAGGAGGTGTGTCGATATAAATGGTGTCAAATTCTTTACGAAGTTTGGAAAGCACTTGCTCCATTGGTTTTGAGAAGTTGGCCATTACACTTGGATCAAATCGGCCACCTCGAGGTAAAAAATAGATTCCATCAACGCTTGTCTTAACAATGAGGGATTGGTAGTCGGTAATCTCTGGATTTTCTAAAATCGACTTAAGTCCGAGCGTGTGGTCTTCGGTGATACCGAAAAATTTATTCGGATGAGAAGTAATTAAGTCACCATCGATAAGAAGGGTTTTTCTGACAGGGTTTTGAGCTGCCAAGCTTAGAAAAAGCGTTACTGTGCTTTTGCCTTCCCTTGCATGTGGAGAAGTTACAACCACAAGCGGGCATTTCGAATCTCTCATTTCTCTCATGATTCGGTAGTTCATGATCTTCAGATATTCTAAGGAGTAACCGGGGAGGTCTTCAGTCATTTCTTGTCTTTTTATCAGGGGAACTTTACCAATGACCGGTAAGTTGAGTCGTTGAACTTCCGCCTCACTATCCAAACGAGGGAAACCAGCAACTAGAAGAATAACAGTGATAGCAATAACGAAAATGCAAAGAGACAGAGAGCCGTACATGTGTTTGGAAAGTAGGGGGGCGATTCGATGTCCGGTTCGAGTGGGTTCTTGCAATCTGAAAATTTCAGCTCCTCCAGCTGAGAGTTCGACTTCGGTCTCTTGCTGTCTTTGATAGAGATTGGTGAGAAGTTTCTTTTTGTGATTTAGCTCCATGAACAGGCGTTCATATTGGAGTCGCTGCTGGTTAAAAAGTTTTTCTTTTTGAGTGAAACTTTCAAGGTCTTTTTCGATGTTAGCTAATTTGATTTGGTCTGCTCTATGCTCGATTTCTAGAGAGGCTACTTTTTGCCTGACATCTGCAGCAGGAAGAGGGGTTTTCATGAAAGTTTGGACTTCTTCTTCATTTAAAGTGGCCAGCTGAGCCGCTACATCATCGAGATTTTCTCGAAGTAGTCTTAATCGACCTTCTTTGTCTGGGTGGTTTGATTTTTCAGTTAAGTTAATTTGGTATTGGAGTTCATTTACTTTTTGAGTCAGCGCCGCAATGGTGGTAACTCTTGCCGTGTGTTCACCTTTTTTAGCTCTTGGAATACTTAAAACTAGTTTATATATCGCTCTATTGGTTGCCATTTTGTGAACAATATTGTTTTTCTCTGCTCGTAACTTTTGAACTCCTTGATTGTCGACTGTTAAGTTCAAAAAGTTGATAAAGTCGGGATTATTTCGCTGGTAGTCGACAATAGCTTGTTCTTTATCTTTAATTTGATTAACAAAACTTGAAATTTGTCGTGTTAAAAAATCACGTTTAAGAAGAGATTCTCTTTGCCCTACTTCCGGATAGTAATTTTGAATTGTATTTAGATAGGCTAAGCAAAGAGCTCTAGCTGCATCGGGATTGTGATAGGTACAGTGGACGCTGTAGATATCGCTATTCTTATCCCAGGCTAAGGATACGAAATTTCTTAAAAAATGGGCCGGATAAGCAACTCCTCCTGGGAAAAGGGGTTTTAGGAAAGTCGGATTTCCTTCGTTATAAATATCGGTCAGTTGATTACGGAATCGTTCTAAAACTTCTTGGCTCGATAAGAGGTGAACCATATTTTGTTTACGAGCATTATTGATACTATTCGCTGACATTAAAACGGTTTGGTAGAGTTGTCGTCGAGTTGTGTCTATTAGCAGAGTTGCATCCGATTCATAAACTGGGGGGGTCTTATGAAATTTATGCAGCGCTATTCCGTAAATAACAGCTATTTCTAAAAAGAGTAACCACCAATGTGTGCGGACGTATCCAAGAGCCTTAAGAAGAACGTGAAATTCGTTGACGGGTGTTTGATACATAATTGTGCAAAAGCTCCAAAATCCTTAACGGCTATTAGGTAAAAAACATTGAGCGAAAAATGAAGATTTCTTCAAAATGTTAGGCTCTCAGTGTCAAGAAAAAAGGGGTTTGTGGAATTAAAAAAGAGGAATGGTTATACCCGAAATTACCCTTACCCTCTTATGATACCATAGAGAAAGTTGATAAGACATTAAAGTTGTCTTATGAAGGTTTTTTGGAGGGGGATGGCTCGCTGTGGCTAAAAATAGTTATCAAATTCGGGACGAAGACATTGAAGTCACTCACGTCAAAGGCAGCGGGCCAGGCGGACAACACAGAAACAAAAGGATGACTGGTGTTAGGATCAAGCACCTTCCCACAGGGCTCTTAGTGACCGCGACCGAAAGGCGGAGTCAAGAACAGAATCGCGCTGCAGCAATGGAGAGAATGAAAAATAAACTCAGCGATTTATATAAAACTCCTAAAGTGAGAATTAAAACAAAATCTTCTCGACGTTCTGTAGAGGAGCGTCTAACAGAAAAACATAAAGTCTCACAAAAAAAAGAAAGTCGCAGAGTCACTAGAGGGGACTTTGAAAAATAGGTATAATTAAAAAATGAAATTTTTTACCTCGGCTCTCCAAGGAAGCGTTGTATTTGTCACTTTGCTCATCGGCCAAATCGTAATTGTGGCTTCACTAGCTCTGACCGCTTTATGGTTATACTTTAAGAGAATCCAGCGTGAAAACGAAGAAGGGGCAGAGCTTCAAGAATTAGATCAAAAAATGAGTGGGGTCTCAAAAGAATTTGTAAAAGAACTAGAGCGCAAAATAGTCGTTCTAGAGGAGGAAAGGGCTCAGTACCTTCAATCCGATTCGGTAAAAGCGTTAGAGGCTGAAAAAACAAAGGTACAAGAGCTGGAAAAAGTCGGACAGCAATCGCTTCAAAACGTTCAAAAATTAGAAGCTCAACTTCTTGAGTTTGAAGTTCTTAAAGAAGAGATAGGGCATTTAACCCAATATAAGAATGAGATTCAGCAATTAAAAGATGAATTAAAAGAAACTACACTCAAACTCAACCCTTCAATTACGGTAATAAATAAGGGAAGCGGGACTGGAGATCCAACTCAAATTTCCCAGGGGACATTGCCCTCAGCGGAGCCGGATATTAAGGGGCTGTTAAACGAGATCGACGCACTCACCGCTAAAAATGAAGAAACAGTAAAAAAGGCCGGTTAAACCTAATTACTCGATGGTTCTTTTTCCAGATCTTTTGTCAGTTGATTTTCCATCTTCAAGATATGTTCGATCCGATAAAGCAATAATCTCTCTTCCAAGCCATCCGATGGAAAACTAAGCCATCCCGTGTAAAAATCATGAAATTGTTCTAGATTTTTTTCGAGCCTCACTCGAACAAGCGGGCGACTGTTTTCTTCTTCGGTTTGTAATTTGGCAAAAGTAAATTTAAGCGAGTATCGATATTTTTCAGGCAAATCGATAGACTCGGGAGGGGTCAAAAAAAGGTCGTTATAGGGGCCGTTTACAAGCTCCGAAACAATCTTTCCGGAGTCTTTATTGCTAATCTTCAAAGGATAATCGTTAACCGCTTTTAATGCAGCTAACCAAACATCGTCGTAAGTTCCCTCAAACATTCGAGTGTAAAAAAGCTCCGATTTTTGTTGCGAAGCACAACCCACAATAAAAACCACCCCTACCCAAAGGGTCAAAAAACTCATCAAAAATGATTTAAAACGAAGCATTAAAAACCTTCCAAAACGGCATTTATTAGCTATAATTTTAGTTATCACTAATAAAAGTCGCTAATAAACGGCTTAGCACTGCATTTAAACTTAAAATTATGAAGCATCTAGTCGAACAACTCGTTTTTAAGTTAGCCCTTTGGTCCTCTCGTTGGTTAAAGAGCCATTCCCAAAAGAAATGGACTAAGCTCTCTTTGGCTCTTGAGAAAAATAGGCCCTTAGCCCTAGGTCGGAATAATTCAAGCGTTTATAAAGCCAATAATGAGATTGCTCTGGAGAGTCTTGTCAGTAAAGGGTTTCGGGGTGACGTTGAGCGATACGAATCGGATCGAGTGAGTCTTCCGCAATGGGCCAAGGAGATCCCCACTTTTATGGCCAATCAATTGAGTGAGCATACGCGTCGGGCCTATGAAAATGATCTCAAACAATTTTTTTCGTTTCTTGAAGGAAGGATCAGTGCCCGAGAAATTGAGACGCTGAAAACGGATCACGTTATTTTGTATAGGAAATATCTGGAAGAGGGGCGACTTAACGGAAAAATCATGGAGAAAGCCACGGTCAATAGAAAGTTGGCTGTCGTGAAAAGCTTTTTAAATTGGCTGAAAGCGAATCAAATCATCAGGGATAATCCAGCTCAACTGGTGAAGGGGTTTCCTCAGTCTCAAGAATCGGCCTTAAATGGGCTTTCCGATGAAGAAGCTCGTAAGCTTTTAGATCTTCCTAGGCGAAATAGCCGTTCGGGGGCTCTTCACTCGGCAGTGCTTCACGTGCTTTTGTATCTAGGGCTTCGCAAAAGTGAGCTTTTAAATCTTAAAATGGGAGATTTGACTGAGGAGAGAGGGGTTTCTGTCATGAAAGTGAGAGGGAAGGGACATCGAATAAGAATTCTTCCCTTAACCGATCAAGTTAAGGCGGCGCTTGAGCATTACTTTTTTGCCTGCCGGCGGGACCGAAATCAGCACGAAGAGCCGCTCTTCACTCCAACTAAAAATCCGACTTCAGGACAGCTTTTAAAGAAGATGCACCCCCATGCGATTACTTACATGGTTGTTCATTACGCTAAAAAGGCTGGTATTCTTAAAAAGATTTCACCGCATTCCTGTCGCGCCACTTGTATCTCTAATGCCTTAGATAGAAGAGCGACTCAAAGATCGGTTCAGCATTTAGCAGGGTGGTCTACACCTCTCATGATTCAGAGGTACGACAAACGTCGAGAAGATCTCAAAAACTCGGCGGCGTTTTTGGTTGATTATGGGGAAGAGGAAGCAGCTATTTCTGAAGTGCATTGATCACAGAAGGTCGTTTGCTCAATGAGTTTACCCAAGCCATCGTCCTGGGATAGCTCTTAAGAAAGTCTGGAGTCGGCTGAATTCTTGAGAGTTGTCTGACAAACGGAAAGACATTGATATCTGCCAAAGAAAAGTCCGAACCCACTAGCCATGGAGAAGTTTCTAATTTCTTTTCAATCTTTTCCAGGTGTTTTTTGACTTTATCCTCAGCTCCAACACAATCCTCTTCTTTAAAACGACTGATCCCATATTTAAACTTATCCAGATCCGGCTTGAATTGTTGATTACACCAGTAGGTCCACAGTCGAACCTCACTTTTTTCCCCTGCTGTCTTAGGCATTAAAGGGTGGAACTGCGGGTTTAAATCATCTACATATTCTGCGATGATGGCAGATTCATAGAGAACTCGATCTCCATGAAGAAGAAGGGGTACTTTAACTTCAGGGTGTAAATTTCTTAAATCCTGAGAGAAGTTCTTCAGATCCTCTTCTCTAATATCAAAGGAGATCCCCTTTTCATGAAGAGCTATCCTTACTCTCATCGCAAAGGGACATCTACGATAGGAAAAAAGTATTATTTTAGTCTCGATCATAAAACATTCTGCAAAGTTACCGACACTGACCAGTGCTTCTTAAAATACTTAGAGCTTCTTTAGGCAAAGATAGAGTTTTCGATAAGCATTGTAGTTATGAATAGAATAACTTTCGCATCGTGTATGTTTTTTAACATAAGTAGCCCTAAAATTTAGAGTAAAGTTGCTGGGCCTGACCCTAGTCAAACGCAATGAGTAACGCAACGCATTTTATTGTTCTGAGCCTGTTTTAACGGACCTTTTAGAAACACATAGAAATATCCGCAGTTTTCATCTACTCTTATGGATATTCCCAAGGAGCGTTGCAAGGCACCTACTGCCCTAGGCTTGGACTTATTTTAACGGCGCTCGTTTCTAAACACAGACTGAAAAAAGGAGTTTAACATGCATGGCGTGAAAGACTTTGTCGTGGCCGATATGGGCCTTGCCGATTGGGGACATCGAGAAATTAAAATTGCTGAAACTGAAATGCCGGGGCTTATGGCTATTAGAGAAGAATTTGCATCAAGTCAGCCCTTAAAAGGTGCCAGAATCACAGGCTCCCTTCACATGACCATTCAGACAGCGGTCTTAATTGAAACTCTTACAGCTCTTGGGGCTAAAGTCCGCTGGGCATCTTGTAATATTTTTTCGACTCAAGACCACGCGGCAGCAGCGGTTGCTGCCAAAGGTGTTCCGGTCTTTGCTGTCAAAGGGGAAACTTTGGCCGAGTACTGGGATTATACGCACCGAATTTTCGAATGGTCGGATGGCGGATATTCCAACATGATTTTAGATGACGGTGGCGATGCCACTTTGCTTCTTCATTTAGGAGCCAAAGCAGAAAAAGATATCAGGGTTTTGGCAAAACCGACATCGGAAGAGGAAACGGTTTTATTTGCAGCGATTAAAAATAAACTAAATAGCGATCCCAAATGGTATTCGACCCGGCTAGCTCAAATTAAAGGGGTGACCGAAGAGACAACGACTGGAGTGCATCGTTTAATTCAAATGCATGAGCGAGGAGAACTTAAATTTCCTGCGATCAACGTGAATGATTCGGTGACTAAGTCCAAATTCGATAATCTTTATGGCTGTCGAGAATCCTTAGTGGATGGAATTAAGCGAGCTACTGATGTGATGGTAGCCGGTAAAGTAGCCGTGGTTTGCGGTTACGGAGATGTAGGCAAAGGTTCAGCTCAAGCTCTAAGAGCTCTCTCAGCTCAAGTTTGGGTTACGGAAATCGATCCTATCTGTGCACTTCAAGCTGCGATGGAAGGGTATCGAGTCGTTACGATGGATTATGCTTGTGACAAAGCCGATATCTTTGTAACGAGCACCGGTAATTTAAAAGTGATCACACATGAGCACATGAATAAGATGAAGAATCAAGCGATTGTTTGTAACATTGGCCATTTCGATAATGAGATTGATGTGGCATCACTGGAGAAGTACAAGTGGGAAGAGATCAAACCGCAAGTGGATCACGTGATTTTCCCGAACGGAAAACGAATTATCTTGTTGGCCAAAGGAAGATTGGTCAATTTAGGATGTGGTACGGGCCATCCAAGTTATGTGATGTCCTCATCGTTTGCCAACCAAACGATTGCTCAGATTGAACTCTACTCAAATACTACTAAGTATCCGTTGGGTGTGCATACATTGCCAAAACATCTCGATGAGAAGGTGGCTCGTTTACAGTTGAAAAAACTCAACGCCGAGCTGACCGTCCTTAGGGAGGATCAGGCAAAGTATATCGGGGTACCAGTTCAAGGTCCTTATAAGATAGGTACCTACAGATACTAAGTTTCAACAATTCCCCTAAGAATTTGATACCTGTTCCCGTTGAATGGGCTTTTTAAGAGGTTTAAACGGTCATCAAGTTTTTCTTA
>VGSE01000034.1 GCA_016875135.1 Deltaproteobacteria bacterium | reverse complement strand
TGAAAAGCTTCGAATTTTTGCCCCTGGACCTACGCCAGTTCCCGATTTGGTTTTAGCCGAGATGGCCCGCTCCCCCTTGCACCATCGCACCAAAGAGTTTGTCGAGATCCTCACTCGTGTTAAGTCCGGACTTCAATTTCTCTTTCAGACAGAACAACCCACCTACGTTCTCTCAAGCTCCGGGACAGGGGCCATGGAAACTATTATCGTCAACCTCTTTGCAACCGGGGATGAAGTGATCGTAGTGGACGGAGGAAAATTTGGAGAGCGCTGGGGAAAACTAGCAGCCAAATTTGGATTAACCGTTCACACTCTCAAAGTAGATTGGGGCCACGCTGTCAATCCAGAAGAGATCGTAAAACAATTGCAAGACCACCCTAAAACTCGCGCGGTTCTCTTTCAAGCCTCAGAGACCTCTACCGGAGTTTATCACCCGGTTAAAGAAATTGCTCAAGCGATTCATAAGCACAGTGATGCTTTAGTGATTGTCGACGCCATCACCGCTCTTGGAGTTGTTGATTTACCGATGGATGCTTGGGGACTCGATGCTATCGTCAGTGGCTCCCAAAAGGCCTTAATGTTACCTCCGGGCTTGGCCTTCTTGGCACTTTCGAAAAGAGCTCACGAGCAAAGACAAAGATCCAACATTCCGAATTTTTACTTCAATCTCAATGCAGAAGATAAAGCAGCGCTCGGTGGAGAAACCGCCTGGACGCCGGCTGTAAGTCTTATCTGCGGGTTAGACGTTGTCTTAACTCAACTTAGAAAAACAGGCCTCGAGCCCGTTTTTAAACACCATGCAAGACTTGCTGAAGCCACTCGCCGTGGCATCAAGGGTTTGGGTTTAGAGCTTTTTGCCCAGACATCGCCCTCAAATTCAACGACAGCTGTTCATGTGCCTAAAGAGATTCCCGAAGGAAAAAAAGTGGTCTCCTATTTACGAGATCAATTCGCCGTGACCATTGCAGGTGGTCAAGATGCTTGGAAAGGAAAAATTTTCCGAATCGCCCACTTAGGATTCTATGATGAGCTCGATATGCTCACGATATTAAGCGCCATTGAAAATACCCTAAAAGCTTTGGGGGGCAACGTTGAGCTGGGGCGAGGTGTAGCTGCGGCTTCACAATACTTTTTAGAAAGCAGAAACCATGCAAAATAAAATGACCGTATTGATAGCGGATGGCCTAGCGAAAGATGGATTAGCGCTCCTTAAAGTTAATCCCAAAATTGAACTTTTAGCTTTTGATACCATTGAACGAACAGAGCTTAAAGAGAGGTTACCCCAAGTCGATGTTTTAATCGTTCGCTCAAGAACTCAAGTCGATTGCGACCTCCTTGAACGAGCAAGAAACTTAAAGCTCGTGCTGAGAGCGGGCATTGGTCTGGATAATGTCGATGTTCCAACCTGCACCGACCACGGGATAGTGGTCATGAATGCTCCCACCGGCAATATCGTCACTACAGCCGAACATGCATTGGCGATGATTTTTGCAGTCTCAAGACACATCCCCCAAGCCGATGCAACTTTACGCTCAGGAAAATGGGAGAAGAAAAAGTTTCAGGGCAATGAACTTCGCGGAAAAACCCTAGGCCTTTTAGGACTGGGAAACATAGGAAGAACAGTTGCTGAGCGAGCACTTGCATTAGGAATGAGAGTCATTGCTCATGACCCGTATGTCAGTCCAGAGGCGGCAGCTAAACAAAAAATTCATTTAGTTGAATTTGAAGACCTCTTAAAATCTTCAGACTATATTAGTATTCATGTTCCACTTCTCAAATCCACTCAACACTTACTCAACGAATCTGCTCTCAAGAAAATGAAAAAAGGCGCTTATCTCATTAATTGCGCTCGAGGTGGGATCGTCGATGAAAAAGCACTTCTTGAAATGTTAGCTAATAAGCATTTAGCCGGAGCCGCATTGGACGTTTTTGAAACCGAGCCTTTACCCCCCGACTCTCCGCTATTGAAATGTACCGATTTAGTACTGACACCTCATCTAGGAGCTAGTACCGATGAAGCGCAAATTCAGGTCAGTCTAGAAGTGGCCGATCAGATCAGTTTATATGTGGAACAGGGAGTTTTAAAAAATGCCATCAACGTTCCTAATATTACTTTAGACCAACTCAATGCGATAAAACCCTATGTGCAGTTGTGTGAAAAACTTGGTTCTTTCGCAACCCAAGCCGGACCTAAAAATGTCAAGAAGATCAAGGTCCACTATGAAGGCACTGTTTCTACATTAAATAGAGAACTTTTAACGCTTTCGGTTCTAAAAGGGTTTCTCACTCCGGTGATGTCTACCACCGTTAACTATGTGAACGCTAGAAAACTACTTAAAGAGAGAGGGATTCGAGTCGAGGAATCCTTTGAGCAGGAGTGTACCGACTACAACAGCTTAGTCGAACTCACTGTAAGTGGAGATGAGCCTTTCTCATGTTCCGGAACTCTTTTTGGAAAAGAGGAACCCAGAATTATCCAGTTGGATCACTTTAATATTGATGCGATCCCTACAGGGTGTCTGCTCTACACCAAGAATGTCGACCAACCCGGGGTAGTAGGATCGATGGGAACACTCTTAGGAACTCATGGTGTCAACATCGCTCGAATGCATTTGGGCCGAAATCCTAAAAAGGCTGAAGCCATTGCTCTCATCAATATCGATTCGGAGCCTTCGACAGTAGCTTTGGAAGCTTTGAGCAAAGTTAAGGGAATGCTTTCAGTTAAAGCCATTAGAATTTAAAAGGAGTCGAAAATGCCGCAAGCCGTTGTTATTATTGGAGTCCAATGGGGTGATGAGGGGAAAGGAAAAATCGTCGATTACTACGCTTCTTCTGCCGATGTAGTCGCACGATTTCAGGGGGGTAACAACGCCGGCCACACGTTAGTTGTGGATGGGAAAAAAACCATCTTACATTTAATTCCTTCCGGAGTTCTCCATCCTCACGCTAAATGTTTGATTGGTTCGGGAGTAGTTGTGGATCCCGAAAACTTTCTACATGAGATTGAAGTTTTAAGAAAAGCCGGTATTTCAAATTTAGAAGAGCGAGTATTTTTGAGTGATCGATGTCATTTAATTGTCGATTATCACAAACATTTAGATGCGGCGAGAGAGAGCAAAAAAGCCGGAAAAATAGGAACCACCAAGCGAGGAATTGGTCCTGCCTATGAAGACAGAGCTTCAAGGAGAGGTTTACGAGTCGCTGATCTTTATAATGAATCGGCTTTTGAGGAAAAGCTTAAAGAAAACTTAGCTGAGAAAAACTTTTTATTAAAAGAATATTACGGAGTCGACCCCGTCTCCATGGAAAGTTTTATGGCGAAATATCGAGACATCGCAAAACGCCTAAAACCCTTTGTTAGAGACGTCTCTGCAACACTCTATGAAGCCATTGAGAATGATAAAAAGATACTTTATGAGGGGGCTCAAGGGGTTCTGCTTGATGTCGATTACGGAACCTATCCTTATGTGACCTCTTCCCAAACGCTGCCCTCACAAGCAGCTCTTGGATTAGGGGCTAGAGTTCCTAAAGACACCCTTTTTGTAGGAGTGATAAAAGCCTACTCGACACGGGTTGGAGAGGGCCCTTTTCCCACGGAACTCAATGATGCTTTTGGGGACCAGCTTAGGGAAAGTGGTTCAGAATATGGTGCTACTACAGGACGACCTCGCCGATGCGGTTGGTTGGATCTCGTAGCTGTGAAATATGCACTTCAAGTTTCGGGAATTAAAAACTTAGCCATTACAAAAGCCGATGTATTATCAGGAGTTGAAGCGCTCAAAGTCTGTGTAGCCTACGATTATCAAGGGAAAATACTCAACACGATTCCTGCTGACACTTCCATTCTTTCCAAAATTAAACCAATTTATGAGCCTATACCTGGTTGGAAAGAGGATCTGACTCAAGTTAAAAACCCTCAAGACATTCCCAAGAATTTACAAAATTATTTACACTTCATTGAAAACTTTACTGGCGCCCGAATTAACTTAGTCTCAACAGGAGCGGGAAGAGAAGCGGTGATTGATATTCAAAAAGCCTTTTAAATATCAAGATCCGACATGTAAGTCGTCATTTCAAACTTTTCAGAATCAAAGTTATAAAGATAGACTTTTGTCTCTTTTCCTTTTCCCCAAACCACAAGCCCGTCCCGAGGGGTGGCAGGTTCTCCGAATTGCCCTTCTCGTCCTCGCAAACTGTAAAGTTCTACCATCGGCTCTGAGAGAATAATCTCGCTAATTATTTTGTCTTTAGATCGTAGTAGAACTTGGGATCTTTTTGGGTTTTCGAGGTACTTCACTTGATCTAAATAACCATTACCATCGAAATCTGCTCGTAAGGATTGAGAAGCAAGCTCTCTCCCGCTTTGTTCCTTGCTCTCACTGCTGTCTTCTTTAGGCTTCTGAACCCACTCGTGAAATTTCCCTTCACGATATAGGCTCGCACATAGTTTATTTCCTTTAGGTCCCCACTCTTCAAAAACCCCCTCAAGTACCCCCTGAGAATACCTTCTTTCCGATTGTTTTTTTCCATTGGAAAAGTACATCGTGTAGGTTCCTTCAAGTTGACCATTGAGATATTGAGCGGCCAGGTGCAAACGGCCAGTGGAATACCATTCTCTATAGAGCCCTTCCCACCCAAATTTTCCGGACGCTACTTCAAATTTTTTGTTCCCATTGGGATACCAAGAAGTCCATATTCCCTTAGGGGACCCTTGATCGTAAAAAGACCTCTTTTCAAGTTGGCCGTTTTCATGCCACGCTAATTGTTCTCCGTGTTTCACTCCGGCAACAAAGTTTTCCACTGTTTTTTTAGAACCCTTTGGATAAAAGCTTTTTTGTGTTCCATCCCTGAGCCCTTGAGAATAATTCTCTTCTAGAATTAAAGCCTTCATTGGATTAAGAACCTTTGACTTGCCCTGAAAGACCCCTTCCTCATAATTCATTATGAGTTGTCCTCCATCGGCATAAATGTAATGGGTAGGTCCGTGAGGAATTCGGCATCCCCCTTGGGGATCATAGCTGCTGGGAAGAACATCGACTAAGTCGTTTTCGGGACACTGATCAACTTTCTTAACACAACTTTGAACCGCTTTTCCTTTGTCTTTACGATGTTCGAGAGTTGAGCCCTGTGGGCATTTGATAGAAGTTTGGCCTAAAGCAAACGATACGCTAAATAGAAAAACTAAAACGCTGCCGACTAAGATTCGAGTCATACACTCCTCCTCTATCTAAATATTTCTATTTTTTTAATCGGGCCGGTGAAACCGGCCCAATCGTAATTTCTTTACGGAAAGAAACCTCGGGCCAACATCGCTTTAGATAGGTGCTCAATAGAGACCGCAAAAGCCGATAGCCTCATGTCGATTTTCTTAGCCTGATGAAAATCATAAACTCGAGAAAATGCATGTGAAATGATTTCCCATAACTTATTGTTAACATCCTTCTCGCTCCAAAAAAAGCTTTGCATTCCTTGAACCCATTCGAAATAGGAAACAATAACCCCCCCCGAATTGGCTAAGATGTCAGGAATAGTAAATATACCTTTATCGTTGAGAATCTCATTGGCTTCAATGGTCGTAGGCCCATTGGCCCCTTCAGCCAAAATTCGACACTTCACTCGGTCGGCATTCTCTTTTGTGATCTGTTCACTTAAAGCGGCAGGAATTAAAACATCTACTTTAAGCTCCAACAGTTCATTATTAGTGATTTTGTCCCCTCCAGGGAAGCCATCAAAAGAGCGATGTTCATTTAACCAAGTTCGCGCCGCATTAATATCTAATCCCCGGCTATTATAAACACCACCCGAAACATCACTGACCGCAACAACTTTGCAACCTAAGCCGCTAATGATCTTAGCCGAGTAATAGCCCACGTTCCCAAAGCCTTGAACGGCAACGGTCGTGCTTTCCCCTATTTCCATATTAAGCCGTTTTGCAGCTTCAACAACGGTATAAACCACCCCTCTTCCAGTCGCATCTACACGTCCTAGAGATCCACCAATCTCGATTGGCTTTCCAGTAACGACGCCTGGAACGGCATAACCTAAATGAGAGCTGTAGGTATCCATGACCCAAGCCATGGTCTGAGCATCGGTACCAATATCAGGAGCTGGAATGTCCTTGTCCGGACCGATCAACATGAAAACTTCAGAAGTATATCGACGAGTTAAACTCTGCTTCTCTCTACGAGACATTTTATTGGGATCGCAACGTATTCCGCCTTTAGCGCCCCCTAAAGGAAGTTTGACTAAAGAGTTTTTTAAAGTCATTAACATCGAAAGAGCAGACGTCTCAGCTAAATTGACCTCCGGATGGTATCGAATTCCCCCTTTGGCAGGACCTAGAGTCGTGTTGTGATGCACTCTAAAACCATCAAAAACCTTAATGGAACCATCGTCCATACGAACCGGTATAGAAACGTAAAGTACCCTTCGAGGTTTGGACAATCTCTGATAAACGTTAGGATCCATGCCAATATGCTGACCGGCTATTCTCATAACATCGAGGCAATTTTTATAAAAGTGATGGTTTTCCCAACTCACAATGGCTGACTCTGATTCGCTAGACATAATCTATCTCCATAAAGCAAAAATTTTAACCTCTTATATTTAAATCGTCACCTTGGATTTACTTATTTTTTCGTGTGGTCTCGTTTCGGTACTAGTTGACAAGAGAGTCAAGCATCTCTCTCTTTTAGTTCCTTACCATCGTGGGTGAGCAGTTTAGGTTGGTTATTATACTTGGTTGCAATATGAACTGGGCGCCTCCAAAGCAATTGAAGATTTCTTAGAGTCTCAGAAGCCTTCTCAAATTCAAGATCTACCCCCTCATGTCGATGAGTTAATAAAAGCTCGGCTCGATTTTCGAAGTTGGCATCTTCAACGCAAATAATTGGATTTCCAAAATTGGTAAGAGAAAAAAGTAGCTGATTTTTCACTTTTCTCCAGTCCCTATCCAGAATTTCATACTGCCCAGTTCTTCGATTAAAACCATAAGTAAAAAGCTTAAGCCGATGACAAAACTCTTCATTCATAAAACTATCGATAAAAGTTACATCGTTGTGAAGTTTACGAACCTCAAAAATCTTTTGCCTTCCCAATCCTGTCTTTTTGTCCCATGTTTTCTTATGTTCTAAGCTGTCACACTCTTCGTATTCTTTTCCAAATTTTCCACGGTTCCAGCGGTCTTCAATGTCTCGCAAGAGCTCGATTCCGATTTTATACGGATTGATTTGCCCCGGGCTTGAACCCATCGTCCCGCTATGGTGATCAGCGTAATCGATCACTTCCGAATCTTTCAACACATGCTGAGTCATGATCGTGGAATGCCAATAACTTGCCCAACCTTCATTTATGATTTTTGTTTGCCCTTGAGGTGCGAAATAATAGGCCTCTTCACGAACAATTGATAAAATCTCTCGCTGCCAGTTTTCAAGAGGAGCATAATGGATCAAGAAGTTTAAGATATCGCGCTGAGGTTCCGGAGGGAACTTTCGCATCTTTTCCGATTCTTCTTTATTTTTTTTCTCTTGTGCTTCAATATAGTCCCTCGGATTAACATACCGATCCATATAATCCTTGGAACCAAACTTTTTCACCTGGGAATCTAAAGAGAATTCATCTGAATTAAACTCTAATCCACCCTGCTTAGTTGAAGCTGGCTTTTGAGCAAAAACCGAAAAAAAATCGATTAAATTATCTATGGAACAACAAATGTCGATAAAGTTTTCGACAGTATCTACTCCATAACGATCCTGATATTCTCTAATTCGCGTTGAGTGGTTAGCCATTTCATCGAGCATTTTTCGATTAGTTTTTGAAAACCACATATTATTTTTAAAGAAGTCGTTATGACCATAAACATGAGCCATAACGAGTTTTTGATCTACAATTTCATTTCCCGTTTGAAGGTAGGCATAACAGGGGTCATTATTTATCACCAACTCGTAAATCTTTTGAAGGCCGTATGTGTAGGACTTACTCAAATAGTCATAATCCATCCCAAATCGCCAATGGGGGTACCGGGTAGGGAAACCTCCGGTAGCAGCGATCTCATTAATTTCATCGTAATCTACAAGTTCAAAGACTGTCTCAAAAGTATCAAGCCCATACCCTCGAGCTATTTCTTTAATTTCAGCGTGAGCCTTCTGCAATTCCAGTGGAAGGATTCTTCTCATTTTCCCTTCCCTAAGAACTCTTTAAGAGATCGATAGATAGCTTCTTTACTCTCGATTTTAGAGGTAATCATCTTTTCCTCTTCTTTGAAATTATCAAGAAGATCTTTAATAAACTGTCCACTGCCATAACGACTTTCGACCTGACCATAACAAAACGCATTGAGTTTCGGCATAAGATCGTATCGTAACAAATCAACACACAACTTGGTGTCTTCTCCTGACCAATTGTCGCCGTCCGAAAAATGGAAAGCGTAAATATTCCATTCTGAAACCGGAAAATCTTTATCAATAATTTCATTAGCTAACCGATAAGCGGAACTAATGAGAGTGCCCCCACTCTCTCGTGTGTGATAAAAAGTCTGCTGATCGACCTCTCGCGCAGTTGCATCGTGGATGATATATCTAATTTCCACATCATTATATTGGGACCGAATCCATGTATCTATCCAAAAAGATTCGGTTCTGACGATTTCTTTTTGCTCATCGCCCATACTTCCTGAAACATCCATCATGTAAAGAATGACGGCGTTATTTTCAGGTTTTGTAATACTTTTCCAACTGCGATACCGATGGTCTTTTTTAATTGGGATGATCACCGGATCTTCTGAGTTATATTGTCCGGTCACAATTTGACGTTTGAGAGCCTCTTTAAAGGTTCGCTTCACATGCCGTAAAGAATTTGGACCCACCGTGTGAATACCGGAGTACTTATTCTTATGAGCCTGAACGGCCCCAGATCCCTTGGGTTGAATGTTGGGGAGCTCTAGTTCTTCAGCAAGCATTTGAGCTAGCTCAGCTAACGTCACATCAACTTCTAGGTAATGTTCTCCGCCAGCATTGCCCGCTTGTTGAGAACCCTCTTCCGACTGCCCTGGCCCTAGTGGCGTTCCCGGAGCTCCGTCCCCCTGTCCCACTCCACCTGATTGTCGACGACCAAATTTAAACCGCGGAAGATCAATTTGGGGGATGGGGATACTAACGTAGTCCTTACCTTGACGACCAATGAGTTCACCGTGGCTAATATATTTTTTAAGGTTCTGTTTGATCTTTCCCTTAACGATCTGTTTGAACCTTTGGTGATCTCGTTTGATACCCGACATCATTAGATAATATTTCCTTTATTTTCTCTTCACATCGCCACGTGCAAAAATCGAAGCGACATAAGTTAAAATGTCGGTCGAGCAAATCTCGCAATAACCATAATTTTTTATCAGTCTCCCCTTAACAATATCGATTTTCTCTTGAGTACTCTGATCCACAATATTGGAAACAAGACTGGTCAATTTAATAGTGTCTTTTTGATCCTCGAAAAGCTTAAGTTCTAAGGCTTTGTGGAGCCGTTCATTAGTTTTGTAATCAAATTGTCGACCTTCCAAAGCCAAGGCTCCGATGTAATTCATGACCTCTCTTCGGAAATCATCTTTTCGACTATCCGGAATATCGATCTTCTCTTCAATCGAACGCATTAAACGCTCATCAGGTTCTTCGTCCTGTCCCGTGTAACGATTCTTAACTCTCTCTCTTTGAGTGTAGGCCTTAACATTATCGATATAATTGGAACAAAGACGAGCCATCGCCTCTTCATCGGCAGAGATCGCTCTTTGGACTTCACTTTTTACAATATCTTCGTACTCCTGTTTCACTACAGATAATAATTCTCGATAATGTTTTTTCTTGTCTTCTGATGAAATAAGAGAATGATTTTTTAGCCCCCCCTCAAGTTCGTTAAGAACCATAAAGGGGTTCAGACAAGAAACATTTCCCTCGCGCGTGTTTACAAGAGAGTTAGAGATTTTATCTTGAATATATCGCGGAGAGATACCCTCCATCCCCTCTCGATTAGCCTCTTTCCTGAGCTCTCTTACATTGTCTTCGGTAAAACCGGGAAGGGTTTTTCCATTGTACAGTTTTAGTTTTTGTAGAAGTGTTAAGTTGGCCTTTTTGGGGATCTCAAGCCGTGTCAGTACCGCCCACATGGAAGCCATTTCTAAAGTGTGTGGAGCAATATGTTTCCCTTTAATACTCTTCGAGTTGAAATCTTTTTTGTAGATTTTCACTTCTTCCATCAGTTTGGTGATGTAAGGAACGTCGATTTTTACTGTCCGATCTCGTAAAGCTTCCATGAACTCATTATTTTGCAGTTTCCGATACTCGGGTTCATTAGTGTGGCCAATGATCACTTCATCGATATCGGTCTGAGGGAATTTCTTGGGTTTGACTTTATGTTCTTGAGAGGCACCTAAAAGATCGTAGAGAAAGGCGACATCCAACTTTAAAACTTCTATAAATTCCACGATCCCGCGGTTCGCAATGTTGAACTCTCCATCAAAATTAAAAGCTCGAGGGTCAGAATCAGAGCCATATTCAGCAATTTTTCTGTAATTTATATCCCCAGTGAGTTCGGTTGAGTCCTGATTTTTTTCATCCTTAGGTTGGAAAGTTCCAATTCCGACTCTGCCTTTCTCGGACAACATAATACGCACCACTTTGATATGGTCGACCACTTTAGTCCAATCCCCTTTGTAAAAATGAAGAAGTTCATTAAAAATAAAGTTACATGAGGGGTCTAAGTCGCCTTCTATCGTGACTCGATGACCTTCTTTGCGCCCTCGATTAATCTCTTCAGCAAATTTTTTGCGAAATTCATAGGGAATAAGCCTGAGAGGCTCTTCATGCATCGGGCATTTCAATTCTCCAGTAACGCCAATTATGTTCTCCGGAATTTTTCCAGGTCCTGCTACCCATTTGAAGGTGTACAAAGCTCCTTCATCTGTCGTTGAGTAATATTCCAATCCTTTTTTCATGAGTCGAGCAATGGTGCTTTTGGAACTCCCTACCGGACCATGTAGAAGAATCACCCTCTTCTCGGGCCCGTAGGATTGCGCAGCCGCTTTTAAAACATTCACCAACTTCATTAAGTGAACGTCGAGACCAAAGACCGCATCTTTTCCGTTATCAAAAGGGTCCTTAAAAAAATTGTAAGCTACGATTTTCTTCTTAAATTCGACATATTCATCAATGCCATAGCTGATGATGAGATCATAGAGTCTTTGAAAAGCATTTCGAGTCACTTCCGGGCGCTCTTTAACAATCTCGATATACTGTTGAAAGCTACCCTCCCAATTGTATTTAGCGTACTTATCTAGGTCCTGAAGATTAGCAATGAAACTTTTGATATCGATTGCTGATGAAGACATAAGTCTCTCCTAACTTAAAGTTTGGCTCTGATAATTGAGGGGATGAAGTGCCATAACGGCCCCGTAAAAAGTTCAAACAAGTTGCAAATTGGGCACAATAAAAAGCACGAGAACAACGACAACTTAAATTATCTTCTGCGTAGCAAAATTAGTCAATCTGCGGAGCTCCCCAAAACTTTATTCAAAAGTTTCTTAAGAAATCCCTGAAGCGATGCGGCGTCCCCATTGCTTCGCTTCTTGTAGAATAGCTTTTTCGTCTAGAGTCAATACTTTGCCATTCTCCATCAACACAGAGCCACCTACGACACTGTGTTTAACATCTCTACCCGAGGCACTATAAGCAAGATGGGAAAAAGGATCATAGAGAGGAACCGCATGGGGGAATTCCGTGTTTACCGCTATCAAATCTGCCGATTTTCCTACCTCAAGAGAACCGATCTCGTGGTCAAGCTTTAACGCTTTGGCCCCCTCAAGAGTTAACATTCTAACCACATCCAAGGCCTTTAACTTTCCAACACCAGTCTGAAAAATTTGAAGTTTTAAAGCTGTATCGGCCTCTTCAAGTAAGTCCAAATTATTGTTACTTGCCGTGCCATCGGTTCCTAACCCGATACTCACTCCAGCATCCCGCATTTTAACAACGGGAGCAATGAGACTGCCTAACTTAAGATTCGACTCCGGATTGTGAATTACACCCACTTGGTACTTGCTTAAAATCGAGATATCCTTTTCTTCCATGCAGACAGCATGAGCGACAATCGTTTTATTTCTGAATAAACCAACCTTTTCAAAAAATTCGGTAGGGGTCATGTTTCGCTTCTTTTGACAGTCTTCAACTTCACTCTTGGTTTCTTGGAGATGCAGATGGACCCGTAAACTTCTCTCACTTGCGTATTGTGTGATTTTTTCCCAAACAGGATCACTTACCCCATAAATGGAGTGAGGAGCTATTGCAGGTAAAACTCTCGGGAAATGGGCTATGGCCTCTAAATATTGATCAAATTGAGCAAAAATCTTTTGGGTATCTTCAACTCCACTAATTTCAACTAACGTTTGACCACAAATAGCTCTGAGTCCGCTTTCTTGAACTGCCTGAGCTGCCGCCGCTTCAAAGTAATACATGTCATTAAAAATAGTGGTCCCCGAACGAATCATTTCCAACTGGGCCAGTAAATTTCCCAAATAAACGAAGTCTTTACTAACCCATTTTTTTTCAAGCGGAAAAATCTTATCGTTTAACCAATTGTGTAAGGGCAAATCATCTGCAATTCCTCGTAATAGAGTCATGCCGGTATGCGTGTGGCCATTAATTAATCCGGGCATCACTAGACATCCGCTGGCATCAATAATTTTTTTAGCTAAGAGCTGAGTTGGTTTCGAAACCGATTTGATAGAAACGATTCTTCCATGGAGAATATCGATCTGTGCGTTTTCAATAATGTCGTTCGTCTTATTGAGAGTAAGGGCCGTGCCTCCGATGAAAGAAATGTCTGGAACTACGGATTGCCCCTTATTAGCTAATATCATCCGTTTAGTTTCTCAGGATCGAAGGCAAATGGAAAGAGAGTTCGGATTAAGTTTTTTTGTATCTTTTTGCCCGTCTTATTCACTGCAATCACTTCACAATCAGAACCAAACTCTTGGATAACCTGCAAACACATTCCACAGGGGAAAACGGGTTCTTCCGATGAGGCTGCAACTACGATCTTCTTAATTTTTTTTCCACCTTCCGAAACCATTTTGACTATGGCGGTTCGCTCCGCACAAAGTCCGGCGGGATAACAGGCATTTTCCACATTACACCCTGTATAAGTCCGCCCTTTTTCATCCACCAAAGCACTTCCCACAGAATAGTTAGAGTACGGAGCATAGGCTCTCTTTTTGGCTTCGATAGCTTTTAAAATGAGATTTTTTTCTTCCTGAGTTGATGTCGGGCCTATTGTTTGCTTTTTCATATCCGAAAATCCATCACTTTAATTGACTCTTTTATAAGAGAGCAAAAGACAGCTTGAACCTTTTTTGCCGTCTCTAAAACCTCGGAGTGCTCAAGTGGTTTCGGACTCACTCCGGCTGCCAAGTTGGTCACACAGGATATTGCGGCGACTTTTTTTCCCATGTGGTGCAGAGCTATCGCTTCAGGAACAGTCGACATTCCCACCACATCTGCTCCCAGAAGACGATACATTTTAATTTCAGACGGGGTCTCATAGGAAGGGCCGTGTAATCCGAAATAAACCCCTTCGGTCAAATTCACTTTCAACTTTTTAGCGACTTCTGCTATCAACTCACGCAGATGCGGATCATAAAGGTGGGTCATATCGGGAAATCGGGTTCCCAAGGAATCATAGTTTTTTCCAACTAAAGGATTAGTACCCATCAAATTCACATGGTCTTTGATTAGAACCAAATCCCCAGGCTCCATCTCAGCATGAAGTCCGCCAGCGGCGTTAGTAAGAAGAAACGTATCGGCACCGCACAGACCAAAAACTCTAAAAGGAAACACAACTTCTTCCATTTTGAGGCCTTCATAAAAATGAAGTCTGCCTTGCATACAAGCCACCCGAACTCCTCCAAGTGTTCCAACAATCAGCCGAGAAACATGCCCCTCGACAGTTGCAAGAACCATGTGAGGAATTTCTCGGTAGGAGATTTCAGTTTCAACCTCAATTTCGTTCAGCAGATTTGCAAGTCCACTCCCCAAAACAATAACAAATTTGGGAAAGTTTTTAACTTTGCTATTCACAAAGCTCTTAGCTGCTTCTAACTTTTCACAGTAGCTCATCACGTCATTATCTCCCTTACGATACATTTCTTCTCAAAATGGTGATTGGAAAGAGATTCAACAATAACAGCCTTTTGAAGCATCTCTTCAATCTTCTGGGATTCTTCATACTTTCGGAAATACACTCGAATCAAAGTTTCGCCCTCATTAACCTTCGAGCCTACCTTTTTTAAAATTTCAAAACCTACTTTGGGATCGATATCAGCCTCTTTAACCGCTCTACCGCCCCCTAAGTCGACCAATAAAACCCCTAACTGTCTTGCATTCATTTGTGTCAGGATACCGCTTCGCTTCGCTCTAAATTCCAACGCCAAATACTCTTTACGAAATGTCTCTCTTTCGAATTCAAACTTTCGGTAATCGCCCCCTTGGGATTCGAGCATTTGAACAAAAAGAGGATAGGCCACCCCATCTCTTACGAACTCTTCAATTTGTTTCTCTGCTTCATCTAGGCTCATTTTTTGTTTTGACCCTAAATGGACCATCCAACTGGCCGTTTCTACAACCAACCTAGTGAAATCGGGATCGCTTGGAAGACCTTTTAAAAAGTCGGCACACTCTTCAACTTCAAGAAAATTCCCTACTTTGTTCCCTAAGGGTTCATCCATTTGTGAAAGAATCGCTACAGCATCTAAGCCCTGTTTCTTTGCCACCGCTAATAACCCCTTGGCTAAAAGTTTGGCTTTTTCCAATTCGGGCATGAAGGCTCCAAGACCTGTCTTCACATCGAAAACGATTCCATTAAGGTTTTCGGAAAGTTTTTTACTCATGATACTGGAGACTATCAGGGGAATGCTCTCAATGGTTCCCGTCACATCTCTCAAGGAATAGAGCAAACGATCGGCCGGGGCTATCGCCTCCGTCTGTCCGATCATAAAAAATCCCTGTTCTTGTAAAAGCTTTAAAGCCTTATCGGTTTCCAATCTGGTTTTAAATCCCGATACCGACTCCAATTTGTCAAGTGTCCCGCCAGTATGCCCTAGCCCCCGACCCGATACCATCGGGATACGAATATCAAATAAGTTTGAGTTTTGTTCGCAAACTTTTCTCACAAGGGGAACCAATACAAGCGAAATCTTATCCCCAACTCCCCCAGTGCTATGTTTATCAATCCAATATTGATGGGGCGCCTGTTCGGTCGGTTTTCTGAGGAGGGTGGTGCCCGAATGCCACATCAATTGGGTCCAGACTGACAATTCATCGTCACTCATTCCACGGAAAAAAACCGCCATTAACCAAGCCGAAAGTTGGTACTCTTTAACCTCGCCCTTTAAAAATCCTTTCAAGAGAAAATCAAGCTCGTCTTTCGAGTTTTCAGCTCCCTCTCTTTTTCTTGTGATTATCTCTTTGGCTTGCATAAAAAGCTCCGGCCTTGCAGAGATAATTGGGATTGCGGAATTTGGTAGGCTTCCAGAAGACTAGCTGAAACATCAGCGAAGGAATCCCGATCTCCCAAATACATTCCCTCAAAACGCGGCGAATAGGCCACCAAAGGCACATATTCTCTAGTATGATCGGACCCCTTAAAAGTAGGATCGCAACCATGATCAGCCGTGAGTATCAAACAATCATCCTCGGTCAATTCAGTAAGAAGTTTCGGAAAATAGGTGTCCATTTCTGAAAGAGAATGAGCGTACCCTTTTGGATCTCTTCGATGCCCATAAAGCTGATCAAAATCCACTAAGTTGGTAAAGATAAAAGCTTTTTCTCGTCGATTTTTTTGCATAAAATCCAAAGTCGCTTTTAGGCTATCCGGATTATTTCCCGTGTGATTTCCTTCGGTAATGGCTCTATGGGCAAAAATATCGTCGATTTTCCCAACACTAATCACTTTGATTCCCGACTCATGGAGTACATCTAAACAATTCTTTGGCGGTTGAATGGAGTAATCCTTACGATGCTCGGTTCTCTTAAAATCTTTCGCCGAATTTCCGATAAACGGTCGAGCGATGACCCGACCGACCTGATAGGGAATGGTCAATCGTCTAGCAATTTCACAAACCTGATATAATCTTTCAAGACCGAAGACAGTCTCGTGAGCTGCAACTTGAAAAACACTATCCCCAGAGGTGTAAACGATTACTTTTCCTGTTTTGAGATGTTCCTCTCCAAGTTCTTTGATGATCTCGGTACCGCTGGCAGCTTTGTTTCCTAAAATCCCCGGTAGTTTGGCTTCTCGAATAAAAGACTGAAGAAGCTCCTCGGGAAACCCTTCATAAAAAAGTCGAAAAGGGGTTTCGGTGACTAAGCCCGCTAGTTCCCAGTGGCCCGTAGTGGTGTCCTTGCCTCGACTCTTTTCGGCCATCCTACCCACGAGGGCTTTAGGATGAATAGAAGGGCATATTCCCTCGAATGTTCCTAAATTGCCTAGACCCAACTTTTCTAAATTGGGAAGCCTAATACCTCCAACACTAGAAGCCAAGTGGCCCAAGGTGTCTGAACCTTCATCTCCATAGAGATCGGCGTCGGGAGCTGCACCCACACCCAATCCATCCGCTACTAGAACAACAATTCGTTTGAACGGTTTTGAAATCAATCAGTAAGCTCCTGTAGCTGAACCCGCACCTTGAACAATCGCGATCGATGCCGATGTTCCAAGCCGAGTGGCTCCGGCCGAGATCATTTTTATAGCATCTTCATAGGAGCGAATACCGCCGCTCGCTTTGACCCCAAAACCTTCCCCCACCGTTTGTCGCATCAATCTAATGTCGGACTCAGTCGCCCCTGATTTGGAAAAGCCGGTCGAAGTTTTCACAAAATGAGCTCCTGCAGCTTTCACCAAGCTGCAAGCGATCTTCTTTTCATCCTCATTAAGCTCGCTCGTTTCTAAGATTACTTTCACGGGGAGATTTCCTGCAGCTAAAACCACTTGGTGAAGATCTTGCCATACTTCTGCATATTTTTTCTCTCTTAACAATTGCCTATTTAAGACAACATCAATCTCTTTGGCTCCATTTTTAACGGCCCAAAGCGTATCTTGGTGTTTCTTTTCCGTAGAATCTGAGCCATGAGGAAAGGAAATGACGGTAATAGGTAAAACCTTGGATCCTTTTAATCGCAACGTAGCGACAGGCAGCCATTTTGCCTCAATACAGACCGTTTTAAAATGATAGGTTAAGGCTTCATCACACAATTTTGTAATTTCACTTTCAGTCGCATCTGGACGAAGCAATGTATGATCGATATACTGCGCTAGAGATTTGGGATCGAATTTTATATTTGTCATAAGAATCTCAAGGTATACCGCGCTTTAACTGACCGTCAAACACAAACCTTTTGACATGAATGTAAGTCGTAAACATCTAAAAATACAGGGTAAAGTTCAAGGGGTTGGATTTCGTCAAAAAACTCAAGCCCTAGCCCAGAAGTTGGGCCTGAGAGGTTGGGTTAAAAACACTCAAGCAGGGGATGTGGAAGTCATCGTCGAAGGTGAGAACTCAAAGGTTTCCCTCTTTATCGAATGGTGCCACGAAGGGCCTAAACACGCAGTAGTGAGTTCGGTTGAAATACTTCACTCTCAGCAGGCCGATGGCTACCAATTTTCCGATTTCACCATTAATAAAACTTCTTGAGGAATATACCTGCTCCCTTTGAGTGGGCTTTTTAAGAGGCTGGTCCGTTATATTTTTTCCTAAATTGCAAAGACTTATAGAGGACCCTACTGACTCAACCGACCTTTTTCTTTTCTTCAGGATCTAATTCCCAATTGGCCAGGAGCTCCTCTTCTTCCCCCTCCTCTAAAAGGCTTTTAAAGCTCTCTTGGAATGAGATCTTAGAAAGTGGGGGAGTAGATGACCCGGGTTTTTCAGCTTTTAGCGAAGGCTCATCCGGGATGTCTTGTGAACTAGATTTCTGTAATGCCGGATTCGGGACAAGATTTTTTGAGGGAATTTTGGGCGGCGTCTTTGAAGGCAAGGTGGGTGGTGCCGGTTTATTGGCAACAGGCACTGCCTTTGGAACTAGACTATTGGCCAAAATTGAAGACGGAGGCTGAAGTGCGGTAACAGAAGCCTCTGTCGGTTTAACAGAAGCCTCTGCTTGTTTTTGAAGAACAGGGGCTTTCTTTTTGGGCATATTCTTAGCCATTGATTCGACGATCGAAGGATTTTCCATGAGTGGAATGGCCTCTTCGGGAGCGACAACTTGATTTGAAACAAGTTCGATTATCGAATGATCCATCGAAATCATACCATCTTTTTTACCCGTTTGAATGGCACTTGGAATTTGGAAAGTTTTGCCCTCTCGAATAAGATTTGAGATTGCGTTGTTCACTACCATGATTTCATGAACTGCAACCCGACCGGACCCCGAAGCCCGTCGCAAAAGGGCTTGGCTAATCACCGCCTTTAGAGATTCTGCCAACATGGTTCGAATCATCGCCTGTTGAGTGGATGGAAAAGAATCGATAATGCGGTCCACAGAAGCAGCAGCTCCTCTTGTGTGAAGTGTTCCAAATACCAAGTGGCCCGTTTCAGCCGCAGTGAGAGCTAGAGCAATCGTTTCAAGATCTCTCATTTCACCAATCAAAATAACATCGGGATCCTCTCTAAGAGCATACTTCAAAGCATCAGCGAAAGAGTAACAGGAACTTCCGATCTCTCGTTGGTTAATAAGACTCTGTTTACTTTCATGCACGAATTCTACAGGGTCCTCAACCGTCAAAATATGATTTTTAGTTGTTTCATTAATATGATTAATCATCGCTGCTAGAGTGGTCGATTTTCCCGAGCCGGTTGGCCCAGTGACGAGAACTAGCCCTTTTTCCAAAGTACAAAGTTGTGTGCAAACGGGTGGTAATCCCAAATCGGCAGCAGAGGGAACTCTACTTGGAATTGTTCTTAAAACCGCTGCAATCCCTTTTCGATTGAAAAAAATATTTAGACGGAAATTACCTACCCCTGGCGCAGAGAAGCTTTTGTCGAGGTTTCGATTTTCTAGAAGTTTTTCTCTTTCTTCCTCTTTCAAAAGTTCAAAGAGTAAAGCTGAAAGAGTCTCATTTTCTAGACAGGACTCATCAATAATCTGCAAATCGCCGTCGATTCTAAATCGGGTAGGTTCCCCAGTAGAGAAATGAAGATCAGAGGCCTTTTTCTCAACTGCCAATGTTAAAAAACGATCAATTTTCCGCATATGAGTCCTTTAGATAGTAAACTGCGACCTGACT
>VGSE01000033.1 GCA_016875135.1 Deltaproteobacteria bacterium | reverse complement strand
CTGTTTTTTGTTTTTTTTAGTCCTTTTTAGTGGAGCGTTCTTTCTGAATTCTCAGATATTGCTCGAGTGTTCTTTGAGTGTCTTCCTTGTCGTCTTTATCATATTCTTTGCGCTGTTGATCTTTATTCGACGGCGTATAATTGAATCGCGGAGTGTAATAAAGAGAATCTTTCTTACCCCCTGGATGTGAGATCTGAAGATTAACCCAATCGTCCAATTTCAAAGGGCCTTTTCCTAGTGAGGGGTCTAGCACAAACATTTCTATTTTCTTTTCTTTTTCCACAGCGATTAAGGGAGCCACATGATACCACCACTCAACAAATCCTTTGGGGCTGTTCTTTGTCTCTACTTTGAGATCACCCACTAGAAAGACCTTGGCGGCTATTACACCTTTCTTTTCCAAAAGCTGTGTCATTTTATGGGCTCTCGCATAACACCCGTCTTCGGGATAGCAAAAAGGAATATCCTTCTGTTCCGCCATCTCTTTAAAAAGCTGAGAAGCTTGTTCTTCAGTTAATCGACTTATTTTAAAAGCTTTTCCCGTTGGTGATTTGAGTTCGTAAGTCTCCGGATCAACTACAAGATTTTTCGAATCTTGTCCTAACGCCTCATCCATCGTCATGGGTTTTGAGGCTTGTGTTATTTCGAAGGCTATAGGCCGGCCAGTTTTAGGATCTGGATTTCTAAGTTTTGTTACATTGCTATGTTCAGCCAACAAGGAAGTCGATACCACCCATAACAATAAGAGCACATACCTCATGAACCACCTCACTCTAACAGCCCAAGCCCACTAGAACTGCTTTTCGCCACATCGTCCAATACATCGACGGCATTTTAAGGGCCCCCGGTCGTAACGACCAGGTGGGCTGGAGCAGTGTGCAATTGTAATGCTAGATGTTGAAACTCAGGATTTGCCTCGACACCCAGGACAGGCTGCCATTTTAGGCTCAGGGGATGAAAATACTCAGAGCGGCTAAAGCCATAAAATGTTACACTAAAGAATCTCAATAACCCTTTTAACTGACCTTATCCATGAACATTTTAATCACTGGCGGTGCAGGCTTTGTAGGCTCTTCTTTGGCGCTGCACTTTAAAAACAAGTTTCCCTCGGGCCGCATCGCAGTCTTAGACAATCTAAAGCGTCGCGGATCAGAGATAAACCTCCAAAAATTTAAAGAAAATAGCATTGAATTTATTCATGGCGACATCCGAAATCCTTCCGATTTTGAACCGCTTAAAAAAGCCTGGGATATTTTTTTTGAATGTTCAGCCGAACCTAGCGTCCTAGCGGGACTGAACTCTTCTCCGAAGTACCTTTTAGAGACCAATTTAGTCGGTACGATTAACTGTTTAGAATTTGCTAAGCAGTATTGCGGGCTATTTATCTTTCTTTCAACCTCACGCGTTTATTCCATCTCTCCCCTTCGTGAAATCAATTTAGTCGAGAAGGCGACTCGTTTCGAAGTGGCTCCAAACCAATCGATCGTCGGAGTCAGCCCCTCTGGAATTTCAGAAAAATTTCCTACCGACTTAAGCCGTTCTCTCTATGGGACAAGTAAATTGGCCTCTGAATATCTAGTTCAAGAGTACGCAACAACCTATGGACTCAAATCTCTGATCAACCGATGCGGAGTGATTGCGGGTCCCGGGCAGTTCGGCAAAGTCGATCAAGGGGTCTATACGTTGTGGGTAGCTCGTCACTTTTTCAACCAGCCTTTAAAGTACACGGGATTTGGTGGGACCGGAAAACAGGTGAGAGATCTTATCCATATCCGAGACCTTATCTCTCTTTTGGAAAAACAGGTTCAAACTCAAACGGGTTTAGAAGCTCCGACTTTTAACGTGGGGGGCGGAAACTTTTGCTCGACCTCATTATTTGAACTCACTCATTTGTGCCAAGAGGTGACGGGAAATCGAGTTGAAATCACCAATGAAAAGGAGACAACTCCGGTGGATATTCCCTGGTACGTATCCGATAATGAAAAGGTTCAAAAGCGATTTGACTGGAAACCGAAACACACAGTGAAAGATTTAGTTTCTGATATCAAAATTTGGCTGAGCAACAATCAAACTTTGCTCAAATCTTCTTTCTGTTAACTTTTTTTGATGGGAGCCCTTATGCCTATAGCTTTAATTACAGGTTCGTCAGGTCTTATCGGTAGTGAATCGGCTCAGTTTTTTCATGATAAGGGTTGGGATATTCTAGGAATCGACAACGATTTGAGAAGCTACTTTTTCGGAAAAGAGAGTTCAACAGCCTGGAATACACAGAGACTCAAAAAAAGTTTAAAGCGGTTCACGCCCTTCTCTATCGATATTAGAAATCAGGATGAAATCTTTAAAATTTTCAAAAAACACGGATCTGAAATCAGCCTTGTGATTCACACAGCTGCACAACCCAGCCATGACTGGGCGGCGAAAGAACCCTTTACCGATTTTACAGTCAATGCCAACGGCACCTTAGTTTTGCTCGAAGCCACTCGGCAATTTTGTCCCGAAGCCACTTTCATTTTCACATCAACTAATAAAGTCTATGGGGACACCCCCAACCGACTCCCTCTAGTCGAAACAAAATGGCGTTGGGAATTGGAATCGAACCATTCTTATTATCAATACGGTATCGATGAAACCATGAGTATTGATGATTCCAAACATAGTTTATTCGGAGCTAGTAAAGTCGCGGCCGATATTTTGGTGCAAGAATACGGTCGATATTTTGGAATTAAAACGGCTGTTTTTCGCGGAGGCTGCTTAACTGGTCCCATGCACTCGGGGGCTGAACTCCATGGATTTTTGGCTTATCTAGTTCATTGCGGGGTTCACGGAAAGCCATACAATATTTACGGTTATAAAGGAAAACAGGTTCGCGATAACATCCACTCCTATGATCTAGTTAACGCTTTTTATCACTTCTCGCAAAACCCAAGAGCTGGAGCGGTCTATAACTTCGGAGGAAGTCGACAGAGCAACTGTTCTGTTTTAGAGGCAATCCAAAAAATAGAAACTTTGCTTCAAAAGAAATTTCAATACCAAATTTTGGAACAAGCCCGCTCAGGAGATCATATTTGGTGGATCAGCGATGTTCGTCGTTTTCAAAAAGATTATCCCAATTGGAGATACAGGTTTGATATCGATGCTATTTTAAAAGAGATGGTAGAGTTTAATCTTGAGATAAATCCCCAGAGGAAAGTGGCATGAAACTCTCGGTCATCATCCCGGCACATAACGAAGAGGGATGCATTGAATCTACCCTCCGAGCCTTGGTCCGAGAACTCAGAACAAATTCGATTCCTTTTGAAATTTTAGCCGTCAACGACAATTCCAATGATGAAACAGGGGCTATTTTAGAACATTTATCTTTAGAAATTCCTGAATTACGTCCAATCAAAAACCCTCCACCCAATGGATTTGGCTTTGCCGTTCGACAGGGATTAAAACATTTTTCAGGAGATGCCGTCGCTATCTATATGGCTGACGCATCCGACACTCCCGAAGACTTGGTTCGTTTTTATCGAGAGATGAAATTGTGTCAGGTGGATTGCGTTTTTGGAAGCCGCTGGGAAAAGCAGTCTAAAGTCGTTGATTACCCTTGGTTTAAACTCATTTTAAATCGTATCGTGAATCACTTGATTCAAATCCTCTTTGGTATTCGTTACAACGATGTTACCAATGCCTTCAAACTCTACTCAAGAAGAACGATTAAGGGCGTTGAACCCATTTTAAGTCCGCATTTTAACCTAACCGTTGAGCTTCCCTTAAAAGCCATCGTACGGGGCTTTAGCTACTCGGTGCTATCCAATTCTTGGATCAATCGCAAAACGGGCGAATCGAAACTTAAAATTAAAGAGATGGGATCGAGGTATCTTTTTATTATCCTGTATTGCTTCATAGAAAAATGGCTTTCTCGAGGGGATTATCGCACTAAATCTTCAGTAAAAACGCCTAAAGAATCTCTCCCCTTTTCCCGATAAGATTTGCATGAAAAAACCGATTAAAAATATTTCTTTTACACTGATTACTTCAATAGTTTTTATGTGTACTCACAGCGTTATCGCTGACACAGAAAATGGCACTTCTTATAAAAAGCTCCAATCGGAACAAGATACGATCGAAAGCTGGAGTAAAAAAGGGGGGTACTCGGGAAATGAATCGGCCCCTACCCGGCGCTTGGCGAGTGGAAACAACAGTGAGGACTTAAATTTTTATACCAAATTGGAAAGGAGACTCGGCATTGATATAGGCGTGATGTCCCCATTTGGAGATTTCCAAAAAAGCTTCACTAATGCAGCGATGATCGGCTTACACTTCACTTGGGAAGCAATCGCCCCTTTCGCTCTTAGGGTCAGCACTAACCGAGCCTCTGCTTACCACAAAAACGGAGCTGCTTCAGGAAAGCTCACAGTTTCCTCAATCAATATTGGAACTCAAGCCTCTTTTCCCCTGAACCGATTTGTTCCTTTCTTGAAATTTGAAGGTTCATTTAATTTCAACGATGTTTCTTTTGACGCCAACAAAATTGTTACTGCAGGAAGCGATACATTTGTGACGACTGTGGGGATCAACGCAGGTCTAGGTATCGACTTTATCGTTGGCCGAGAAATGAGCTTCGGATTTGAGGGCACTTATCACTATCTAGTTCCAAAGAAGATCAATTTAAGTAACGGCGATATGTTCGATTTAGGAAGCAGCTACGCCACAATCGGATTCAGAGTCAATTTTTAAGTTGTCTTAAAAGTAAGCCACTACAATCCTCAAAACCCCTAAATTAACTTAAGATTTAATAGTTTTTTATGCTGTGAGTCACTCAATCCCTTAAATATGAAACCTGCCTCATCTAACAACCTTGAAATCCCCCTAAGTTCCCCCTATCATGCCGGATAGATTTATCGTTAGACTTTAACTTTCCGAAAGCGGGTGTTTGGGATGGGGTTTTTAAAACAAAATGCGCAACTCATCTTGATGATTGCAGCTCTCGTTGCTCTTCGTTGGAGTGTTGTTGAACCCTATGTAGTTCCCACTGGCTCCATGGAGCCCACTTTAAAAACAGGGGATCGCCTGTATGCTTTAAAATGCGCTTATGATCTTAGAATTCCCATGACTAACAAAATTTTGTTTCGCACAGGACAGGTCAAGCGAGGGGATGTCATCCTTTTTGAAGCTCCCAGAACCCCAGAAGTGACTTACGTCAAAAGAGCAGTCGGTCTTCCTGGGGATAAAATTTCTTTTAGAGACGGTGGGCTGTTTATTAATGGTCAAGAAGTTCAAAAGAGCGTGTTTCCCAATCGCAATGTTATGTATGATATTGAAGAAAAGGATCAGAAGACGCTCTATGTTGAGCAACTCGGAGATGTAAAACACTATGCTATTTTAGATAGCAAATTCGACCAAGCTCCTACTCGCTACATGGATGAGATCACTATTCCTGAAGGTTATCTTTTTGCTGTCGGAGACAATCGAGACCATAGTTACGATAGCCGTTATTGGGGCTTCGTTCCGGTGGAAAACCTAAAAGGTCGAGCGCTATTCATTTGGTATTCCAGTTGGGATCCTAATGTCAAAGAAAGCATGACTTCAACCTCCTTAACCTTTCCTGAGAAAATTTATTTCTATATTTATGAGTTCTTTAAATTCTTCCCGGATTATTTCAAAGGCGAAGCCTGGATTCGTAAAGAAAGAGTAGGAACCTTGATTCAGTGATGTTTATTTTGTTTGGAAAAAATTAAAACATGTCTGCGTCGTTTACACACCTACATGTTCACTCCAATTATAGTCTGCTAGACAGCACTATCCGAATTGAAGACTTAGTCAAAAAGGCCTCTAACGACAAAATGAGCGCTCTAGCACTCACCGACCACGGAAACATGTTCGGAGCCTTAGATTTTTATCTTTACGCTAAAAAGTATGGTTTAAAACCTATCATCGGATGTGAAGTTTACCTAGCTCCCGGCAATCGTCTGATGCGGGGGAACAACACGAGTGGAGACGAAGAAGTAGCCCCCTATGCAACTAGCCGCTCGGGCATGAATCACTTAATACTCTTGGTTCAAAATGAACTTGGATACAAAAATTTATGCAAGTTAGTGAGCAGCGGTTTCCTCGAGGGTTTTTATTACAAACCGCGAATCGATAAAGACATCTTAAAAGAGTTCAGCGAAGGGCTGATTGCAACGTCGGCATGTTTAAAAGGAGAAGTGTCAAACCTGTGTCTTATCGGGGATATGGATCGAGCTCGAGAAGCTGCTGTTTTTTACCGCGATCTCTTTAAAGGAAATTTTTATTTAGAGCTTCAGCAAAATGGTGTCCCTCAGCAAATGCTCGTCAACCAAAGATTTCAGGAACTCTCAAAAGATTTAAATATTCCGCTGATAGCGACTGCAGATTGCCACTATCTCAATCAAGAAGATGCGTTTTCTCAAGAAGTTTTGCTCGCGATCCAAACCGGACGAACCTTGGAAGATCCCTCCTCTCATCATCTAGTAAGCGACGAGTTTTACTTTAAACCGCAAGAACGAATGATTGAAGATTTCTCCTATTGCCCGGAGGCCATCTCTAATACCATGGCAATAGCTGAAAGCTGCCATTTCGAGTTCAAATTTGATGATGAAAAAGGAAAGAAAATTTACCACTTTCCTAAATTTGAGCCCCCTGGAGGAAAATCGGCTGATGAGTTTCTTATCGACTCAGCCAAATTAGGCTTACAAAATTTTCTTGCTGAAAAAGAGCAAATTGAAGGTAAACCTTTAACTCCCGAACAGAGAAAGAAGTACGAAGACCGATTAGAAAAAGAGCTCAACGTCATTACTTCGATGGGCTTTACGGGATATTTTTTGATCGTTTCGGACTTCATCGGCCACGCTAAAGATCACGGGATACCTGTGGGCCCGGGTCGTGGTTCGGGGGCGGGAAGTCTTGTCGCATTTTGCTTGCGAATCACCGAGTTAGATCCGTTGGAACACGGACTTTTGTTTGAACGATTTCTTAATCCAGAAAGGGTCTCACTCCCCGACTTTGACGTCGACTTCTGCATGGATAAAAGAGACCAGATTATCAAATATGTCATCGACAAATATGGTAAAGATTGCGTCGCCCAAATCATTACCTATGGAAAACTCCAAGCTCGTGGAGTGATTCGAGACGTCGGACGCGCCTTTGGAATGGCGGTCAGCGAAGTCGATAAGATTGCCAAACTTGTCCCTGAGGCGCTCAATATCACTCTAGACAAAGCTTTTGAGACCGAATCTCGGCTGCGGGATCTGACAAGTAGCGATCCTAAACTGCATCATCTTTTTTCAGTTTGTCGCTCTTTAGAAGGGTTAGCGCGCCACGCTTCAATTCATGCCGCAGGGCTTGTGATTTCTAATAGGCCCATGGTTGAACACTGCCCGTTGTATCGAGGGAAAAATGACGAATTGGTCATCCAATTCGATATGAAAAAGGCCGAAGAGATCGGGCTCATCAAATTCGACTTCTTGGGTCTTAAAACTCTCACCTTCTTGCAGTCGGCCGAAAAACTGGTCAATACCCGATATCCGGAAAACAAACTTCAACTCAATCGCCTAAATCTGTCCGATAAAAAAATGTATGAAATCCTTTCCAAGGGGGACACCTTCGGTATTTTCCAACTAGAAAGCTCCGGAATGCAGGATCTTCTTAAAAAAGCCCGTCCCGATTGTTTCGCTGATATCGTAGCTATTATTTCGCTCTATCGTCCGGGCCCCATGGTGATGCTCGATGATTTTATTGATAGAAAACACGGAACCATTCCCATTCAATATGAGTTCGAAGAACTAAGGCCTATTCTTCAAGAAACTTATGGAATCATGGTGTACCAAGAGCAGGTTCAGCAAATTGCGATGAAACTGGCTAATTACACTGCGGGCGGAGCCGATCTTCTTCGAAGAGCCATGGGAAAAAAGAAGCCTGAAGAGATGGCGAAACAGAAAGCTATCTTTCTTGAGGGAACTAGCAAAAACAATCATAACCCCATCAAAGCCGAAAAGCTTTTTGATCTGATGGCGAATTTTGCCGGTTATGGTTTTAATAAATCTCATGCCGCAGCTTATTCTGTCATCACCTGCCAGACCGCCTATTTAAAAGCGCATTATCCGGTCGAGTTCTATGCGACTTTACTTTCCACGGAACGTGAGAACACAGATAAAATCACAAAATATATTGCTGATGCCAGACGGCATCAGATTGAGGTTCTACCTCCGGACATTAATGAGAGTGACACCGACTTCACTGTTTTAACAAATTCTCAAATCCGATTTGGTTTAGGAGCGATTAAGGGAGTTGGCCAGATCGCAATCGATTCCATTCTAGAGGCTAGAAAAGCAGGCGGCCCCTTTACGGATCTCTTTGATCTATGCGCTCGTTGCAATACTCGAACAGTGAACAAGCGAGTCATGGAGGCTTTTGTAAAAGCCGGGGCTTTTGATAGTTTCAAAGTTCACCGTGCTTCTCTATTTAAGGCCATCGACGAAGCCTTGGAAATGGGTTCGTCGCTACAAAAAACTCGGGATGACAACCAACGTTCTTTCTCCGATTTGCTAGGACTTGACGAAGACTCAACTTTTGCACAAAGAAAAATTTCGTACCCTAATGAATCTCCGTGGCCCAGGCTTTATGAACTTAAATTAGAAAAAGACACCATTGGCTTTTTCGTCTCGGGCCATCCTTTAGATGATTTTACGGAAGAGCTTGAGAGATACACCACGACTAATATTGCTTCTTGTCTGTCTGCTTCAAGTGCCAAAGAAGTTTTCCTTGGGGCTGAAATCGTCTCTCTAAGAGAAATTATCACGAAACGGGGAGACCGTATGGCTTTTGTGACCTTAGAGGACAAGACGGGCCAAATCGATACGGTCGCTTTTTCAGACATCTATTTAGAAAATGAAGCTTTGTTAAAAGCTGGAGAACCCATTTGGGTTAAAGGACAAGTCGAAATTAATGAGGGTGGAGCTAAGCTCATTTTGTCAAAAAAAGGACATGCCAAAATCTTACCTCTGCGTCATGCTTATGAAGCGATGGCTAGAGAGATCCATCTTCACTTAAATCTAGAAGCTAAAAAAAACTTAGAGCCTACCACATTAAAAAAACTACAAAATTACCTTCAAGCTGTTTCCGATAAGAACGGAGCTCCTCTCTTTCTACATCTTGAGACTTCGACGCAGTCTGAAACTATTTTAAAAATGAAAGAGACTATTCCTCTGAACCGAGACACGATAAGCTTTATCAGAAACATTCTTCAAGAAGAGAGGGTGCGACTTGAATTTAGGTAAAATCATTCTATTTAGTGTTTTTTTATGCCAACTCGTTTTAGCCGAAGGGGTTTCCTTTCAAGTATCCTCTACAGCATTAACTACACAAACTGGCACCACCAACGAGGATGGAGATCCGGAATCAAATTTAATTAATGACTTAAAATATCTTGCTGTCTCAAATTGGCTGCAGAGTTACTTGGGAAACCGATACACTTTATTTGATAAATACGTTACCCCTGAATTTGCTGAAAAATACATCTTGGACTACAAAGTTAGTCGCGCAAACCCATCCGGAGGAATCGACTTAGTGGGTCATCTCGACGGGGATTCTCTGAAAAAATGGGTTCGCCTAGTAGAATCCAAAACGAGGGGTTCTAATCAGATTAAACCTCTATGGATTGTTTCTTCAAACTTACCCGGTTTGAGTGTATCCCCTAGAGATACTGCTAATAAATTAAATAACTCGTCCACTCTCCAACTTTTATCCCAACTGACTCAGGCCCCTCTTCAAAAACTTAACTCAAAGCTTATCCCCGCAGATAGCTCTATCAATTTAGAGGCTCCTCCCAAGAACAGCTCTGAAATTCAAAGTTTGTGCTCCTTGGCAGCTCGGCAAGGACAAACTTTAGTGATTTGGGAAGCCTTTACTGCTTGTGGGGGGTGCTCGACACCGAGATTTGATATTTTTGTTTACAACACCCAAACCCAACTTCTGTCATTTGTCGTTGGAGATGACTTAACCCTGCCCACACGAGACCTCTCCAATCCGGACGCCATGAAACGTAATCTCGCGCCTATTTTTCAGCAATTTCAAAACGAATGGGAAAATGCTTTCTCAGAAGGATCAATCCAAGAAGTCTCTTATCGAATTGTTTTAGAGAATGTTGATTCCTATCGGACCCTGAAACTACTGGAAGGGGAGCTCAGTCGAGGGAATGGATTTGGAAACCCTACTCTCAAAAAAGTAGCTAGTAAAACGGCCGAATACGAAATCAAATCAACTCTATCGGTCACAGAGGTTGGCCAACGGCTGCAAGAAACGCAACTTCCCGGAGTAAAGACTCAAGTCTCAAAAGTTGATAGCTCCACACTCAGTGTCAAATTAATCAGGTAAGAGCGAGCCTCTAACAGGAACCCTTTTCGAGGAAATATTGATATCCTCGGTTAGAGTGTGAGATACTTAACTCAGCTTCCTAAATTATTAACCCATTCCTAAAACTAAAAGGTATCGCCATGCGAAAAACCTCTCTTTTTGGCTTAGTTTTGGCCCTGTCAGTACTAACTCAGTGCGCCTCATTAAACCCTTTCGCCTCTTCAGGTGCTGACAAAGAAGTTAATACTGAAAAAGTGGCTCAAACAAACGAAAATGAAAATCCACCTCGATACACCTGGGAAATTAATGAGGCTATAAAAAATTCAGTTAAAAAGAGAATTGTGGTGCTTAACTTTCATAATCGTTCCCAATATGGCGGCAAAGAACTAGGGGAACACGCAGCTAAGGCGGTTCAAGATAGTATCTCAAAAATCCCCGACTTTGTGATCATTTCCGAAGAGGAATTAAATCCTGATGAAAGTAATCTCTTTCAAGATGGAAAATACAACATGAAAGTCATTTTTGATAAAGCTCGGGCTAGGGGAATATCTGCACTAGTCACCGGAACGATTGATGACGTGAGAATTCAAGAGCGCGGAGATGAGGTTGGGTTATTCAGAACTCGCTATCACTCAATTACTGCTAAAATCAAATTTCAACTCCACGACGCTACCAATGAAAAAGTCTTACTCTCAAAAAGCAACACTGCCGAAGTTCTAGAGGAACACACTAGGTTTTTAGCAAGTCCTACCGTAGAAAGTTACGATGCTACTCGAGCGGAGGGTGCCGTTTCCAAAGCAATCGATAAGGTCATCCCATTATTTTCTCAATATGCAAAGCGAATCTCCTGGTCAGGAAAAATCATTAAAATCGAGATGAACCGATTTTTTATCAATGCCGGGGAGCCGACAGGAATCGTTCCCGGGCAATTGCTTAAGGTCTTTGGCTCGAGCGAACCTATCATTGACGATGAGTCCCAGCAGTTTCTAGGTATGGCACCGGGACGATTCAAAGGGATTCTAAAAGTTGTCGACTATTTTGGTACCGATGGCTCAGTCGCCATTCTGCATGCAGGCGCTGGTTTTCAAGAAAAAGACCGTGTCGAAATCTACAGCCCTCCTCACAATTAATCCCTTTTAAGAACGAAATAGCCCCGATTGCGAATACATGTTATTAAGTCTTAATGCGATGGGAGTTCATTTACCGTAGAGATATTTCCTGGCCTGAACTTGAGAAAGTTCATAAAACACTCATTGACCAAGTTAAATCGGACAACTCTCAAGCCTTCCTTCTTATTTCAGAGCCCTGGCCGACTTTTACCTACGGAAGAAGTTCCGCTCCCAGTGACCTAGTGTGGTCTAAAGAACTTTTAGACAAAGAAGGGGTGGCGGTTTTTCCGGTTACCAGAGGGGGAAAATGGACTTATCATGGTCCGGGACAAATTCTAATTTATCCTATCCTTCACCTCCCAAGCCACGGCTACTCCTCAAAGTCGGTTAGAATTTTTTTAGAAGACCTGCGATGGGCAGTCAAAGAAGAGCTTGAAGTCCTAGGCTGCTCCGAACTGACATCAGAAGAGCCTTTTGGCCTCTATCTAGGGCATAAAAAATTGGTCTCTTTCGGCTTTGCCTTTGAGAGGGGAATTTCCTCTAACGGATTAGCAGTCTACTACACCGAACAAGCTCGTTTTTTTGCAGGAATTCACCCTTGTGGAGTTTGCCAGGGACAATCTACTTCTTTAAGCGATCTCCTTCCATCTCAACTCTCTTGGAACTCCGTGGCAAGCTCTTTGGCCGACCGAATAAAAAATCATTTAAGTTTAAGGTCAAGTCGGGTACTCTGAACTCTAAATTTCAAATGCTTTTTTTTAGGAGACATTCATGTTCAAAAATAATCGCAGTGACTTAATCTTGGACGTTAATAACAAAGGTAACGTCACTATTTACTCTTTATGTGTAGTAGTGGGCGTTGTCGTAGGAATTTTAGCCGGAATGGCATTTTCAGGTGGAATGGGTTCAGGAGGCGATAATCCAGTCATAGCTGAATACAACGGAAAATCGGTTCGTGCCTCTGAAGTATTCGGGCAAGTTAAAACCCGACTCTTCGATTTAGAAGAAGAACTTTATCGTACCAAAGAACAAGCTATCCGAGAATTTGTGGAACAACGTCTATTGGATGACGAAGCAAGAAAAGCCAATATGCCCCTTGAACAATTATTGGATAAGCAGGCCGGTGGAGCTCCTACCGAAGTTAACGATAAAGATATCGAAACATTTTTGGCCTCAAAAGGGCTCAGCTTGAAAGATCCGCGAATCAAAAAAGATGATGTAAAAGAGTACTTGAAATATCGTCAGAAATTTGAAAAACGTCAGGCCTATGTTGAAAAACTTCGTGAAGGGGCTAAGTTAAAAATCGTACTCAAAGAGCCAGAAGCTCCAAAATTAACTGTATCCACAGAAGGTTATCCTTCTTGGGGAAATGCTAAAGCTCCCGTTACTGTCGTCGAGTTTTCTGATTTCCAATGTCCTTTCTGCTCTCGCGCAGTTCCAATTATCGATCAAATCAAAAAAGAGTTTGGACCTGACAAAGTTCGAATCGTGTTTAGAGACATGCCTCTACCCAACCACAATCGAGCCCTTCCTGCCAGTTTAGCTGCCAGATGTGCTAACGATCAGGGTAAGTTCTGGGAAATGCACAACACGCTTTTTGAAAATCAGCAAAAGTTAGAAGACAAAGACCTCAAAGACTATGCGAAGACTGTTGGGCTTGATGTCCCTAAGTTTAATGAATGTTTTGATGGCAAAAAATATGTTGCCGACTTAGAAAAGAGCCGAGCTGAGGCAGAGAAGGTCGGAATAGCTGCTACTCCCTCTTTCTTGATTAATGGAGTTCTCATCCAAGGAGCTCAACCCTTTGAAAAATTCAAAGAGAAAATTGATCGAGCTTCTAAAAGAGGCTAAACCTTAGTTATTAACTGAATAGACGGGGCTCTTTACGAGCCCCGTCGTCATTTTTAGACTTATATTCTCGAACGACTCGCTCGCCTCATCTCATCTTTAGGTTTCTTCATTAATTTAGAAGTAAGCACTGACGTTGATTTAGTGGTTTCTTTTCTCGGAGTTTTTTTAATTTGGAGCTTATTCTTAAGTGCCGCTTTAACAAACCCTACAAACAACGGATGTGGTGCAAAGGGTTTTGACTTAAACTCAGGATGAAACTGACAGGTCAAAAACCACGAATGTTCTTTAATCTCCATCATTTCAACTAAATCCATTTCAGTATTAATCCCTGAGAAGACTAAACCATTTTCAGTTAAAACTTTTCTATAATGGTTATTGAGTTCATAGCGATGACGGTGACGCTCCCAAACTTCTGTGGAACCGTACATCTCATGGGCTAACGTTTTGGGAGCGAGTTTGCATCGGTAAGATCCCAATCTCATGCTACCTCCCAGTCGATCTATCCGGCGTTGGTCTTCCATTAGATCAATCACAAACTCCCCAGTATTAGAGAATTCTCGACTGGTCGCTTTGTTAAGTCCGCAAACATTCCTAGAAAATTCAATTACAGCCAACTGCAAGCCGATACAGATCCCAAAATAGGGAATATTGTGGATTCGAGCGTATTGAATAGCTTTGATTTTTCCTTCCACTCCCCGATTGCCGAAACCACCCGGAACTAAAACGCCCGAGAGACCTGCCAATTCCGATTCCACATTAGCGCTTTCCAATTTCTCCGAGTCGATATATTTCAAATTAACTTTAACTTGATTCGCAATCGCTCCATGAACTAATGCTTCGCTCACGCTCTTGTAGGACTCGATGAGATCCACATACTTCCCTACAATTCCAATCTCAACCGTTCCATTCTTGGGAGCCGTTAAAATTCGAGAGATCTTGGCCCATTTTTCAAGCCCTTTAGATTTTGCCTTCACATGTAATCGTTGACAGATCTTCTCATCTAAACCTTGTTCATAAAAAACAAGAGGAACTTCATAAATGTTTGAGACATCTTTGGCAGTAATAACATTATCGGCTTTAATGTTACAAAAAAGAGCGATTTTAGATCGAATCTCAGTTGGTAGAATACGATCGGTTCGACAAAGCAAAAAATCAGGCTGAATTCCAATCTCTCTAAGTTTTTGAACACTATGTTGAGTCGGTTTAGTTTTTAACTCTCCAGACATTCCAAGATAAGGAACCAAAGTTAAATGGATGAAGATGACATTCTCTTCGCCCATATCAAAACGAAACTGTCGAATAGCTTCTAAAAAGGGAAGCGACTCAATATCACCTACAGTCCCACCGATTTCAACTATGCAAATGTCTTTTCCTTTTCCTACTCTTTTAATTCGCTCTTTGATTTCATCAGTAATATGCGGAATCACTTGAACCGTTCCGCCCAAATACTCTCCACGGCGTTCCTTAGCAATCACCGCCTCATAGACCTGTCCTGCAGAGACGCTATTTTCTCGAGTTAAATTAATATTAGTAAATCGCTCATAATGTCCAAGGTCCAAATCCGTCTCGGCCCCATCTTCGGTCACAAAGACCTCACCATGTTGAAACGGATTCATTGTTCCAGGATCAACATTTAAGTAGGGATCCATCTTCATGAGAGTGACCTTTAAGCCACGGCTCTCTAAAAGAGCTGCCATAGCCGCTGAGGCCAAACCCTTCCCCACTGATGAAAGAACTCCACCTGAGACAAAGACATATTTGGTTTTCATGACACCTCTTTTGTCGCCATTTTACCGCGACTTAAATCTCTTTTCTTTAAATAATCTTCGACTTTCGCCACATCGTCAGGAACATCAACAGCGATGGTATCTTGATCAACAAGGCAAACCTGAATTCTCATTCCGTTTTGCAAGGCCCGCAATTGCTCTAATCTCTCGGCTTGTTCTAAAGAAGATGGCGCAAGCCGACAAAATTCCAACAAAGAATCTCGACGATAAGCATAAATTCCAATGTGTTTATAGAAATAGCCTTCTTTATCATTCATTAAAGGACTTCTAGAAAAATAGAGGGCCCGGCCTTGGTTATCTAAAACGACTTTCACACAATTGGGATTATGTAACTCTTGGGTTTCTGTGCGACTCACAGCGAGAGTTGAGATCTGACAATCAGGGTTTAGTTGTAGGCTCTGGACAAGATTATCAATAAACCTCGGGTTTAAGAGGGGCTCATCTGCTTGAAGGTTAACGACAATGTCAGCCGACCACTCTTTAGCGACAAAGGCTATACGATCACTCCCGCTTGGCAATTCGCTTGGGGTCATCATGGCGGTACCCCCGAAACCCTTCACGCACTCCAAAATAGCTTCATGGTCGGTCGCGATTAAAACCTCATCCAAAGTTGAAGCCCGACAGGCCAACTCCCAAACATGCTGAATCATTGGCTTTCCTGAGATTGGGGTCAGTATTTTAAAAGGGAACCGGGTCGAGTGCGCTCGTGCTGGAATGATACCTAGAACCTGAGCGGCTTTGTTCATACTGTCCCAAGCTTATACTCAATCCGGGGGGCCAAGGTCAAGGGGGCTAGTCTAAGTAGAGATCTTTACCCAAAATCACTCTCTTTTGTTTCAACTTTAGCTTATTTTCCCCCAAAAATTTCGATTGTTTTAAGATTTCCGAAAAAACAAGAGGGTTGCCCTCAAGACTTTCTTGGAGGGTTTCCAAAGCTCTCGATTCAGATATTTTTTGGGATCTATTCCATAGATCTTCAAAGATAAGTTGAGTGGCTCCCATCGCGAGTGAAGGAAAAGCTCCTTCGTCAATTTCACCATATCCGACAATCAGACCTCGAGTCCATAGCGGTTTTAGGCACTGAAGATAAGTGCCTTCAAAGGCTCTCCCCTGAAGCTTCACTTTTTGTTTGAGTGATTTAGTCGACAAAGGAGATTCCTCTTCTAGAGTTTCAAGAACCGATAGACTTCCCTTGGATAGCCCTTTTCTTTTACCTAACACAGCCAGAAGATTCGTGAAGACCGCTTTAGAAAAAAAAGTGGCCCTACCCCGATACCATTTAGAGTAAACAACTTGGCCCGAACGAGAGAGTTCCTCTCGCAAGTGCCATAACCTAGCGACTCTGTTATCTCCATCATCATCCCATTCCCATCTCATCTGACTTCTGGGAAAAAGCTTGCTCCACAAAGACTTAGGTTCCTTCCGATTTTGGATGGGAAAAACCAGAAGAGCCCCGGTTCGATTGATAGCCTCGATCATTTTGCAAGATTTCATAAGATAAGAATACCCTATTCCAATTATTTAGTGGGAAGTGCTGGAGGTTTTTGACCCGAGAGCTTCAAAAAAATTAAACTATATTCTTCTTGATCGGGTTAAGTGCTTTCAGCTTCAGGAGTAAATTCCGGAACATCACCGTGACTTACCGGGTTCACCGTTTTTCCTCTATTGTAATACAATTGCGACAAGTCGGGCGGAACTCTTTTTAGTTCTCCAGTGTTGGGATCCCTAATCAAAGGTGACACCTTATGATCCACGAGTTCTTAAGTTACCTCCTAAAAACTCCCTGTACCCAGCGATAGAGTTTAATGCTATTTGTTAAGCCATGAAAAAAATTGCTATTGCCGGTGCCAGTGGGTTTGTCGGTTCTAATCTTATTCCGGAACTCTCTAAAAAATATTCGATTATTGCCTTGGGGCGAACAGCTAGAAAAAGTGACTCCCCAAATATCGAATGGAAACAGACCGAGCTATTTTCAACTTCGAGTACAATTGAGGCGCTTAAAGGGATCGATGTCGCTATCTATTTAGTTCATTCCATGATGCCGTCCTCGCGACTCTTTCAAGGAAACTTTCACGACACCGACCTTCTTTTGGCTGATAACTTTTCTAGAGCTTGCAAAGAAAACCAAATTAAACACATCATCTATCTTGGAGGCCTTGTTCCGGAAGGTTACATTAGTCCCCATTTAAAAAGTCGCCAAGAGGTCGAAGGTGTCCTAAAAGACTCAGGAGTCCCAGTCACAGTGCTTCGAGCCGGAATGGTGGTTGGACCTGGAGGATCTTCGTTTGAAATTTTAAGATCTCTAGTCAAAAAACTGCCCTTCATGGTACTCCCCAAATGGACTCAAAGTACGACTCAAGCCATTTTTATCGACGATGTACTCAGTGTCGTCAAAGAAACTATAGAAAACGAAGACCTTAAAAACAAAACGCTTAATGTCGTCAACGGCGAAAGCCTAACTTACGAAACTATTTTAAGGCAAACCGCTCAAGGATTGAATTTGCAACGCCATATGCTTCCTGTACCGATTGCTTCAACAGGTTTTTCAAAACTTTGGGTCCAGATCTTTGGCAACTCGTCCTATGAGTTAGTCTCCCCCTTAATTGAAAGTTTACTTTGCGATCTTCCACAACTCAATCCACCCAAAGAACTTTCTTCAGTGATTAAATACAAAACCTTCACCTCGATGATCCAAGAAACTTTAAAACGAGACCAGGGACAACCCCTAGTTCGCCCCAAAAGAAAAATTAAAACTGAAGATACTGTCAGATCCATACAGCGTCTACCGTCGGTGCCTAAAACCTGCCATTGGATAGCCGAAGAGTACATGAGGTGGTTACCTAATTTTTTTCCGGTATTTCTAATGATCCGGACCAGCCCCCAAACTCATTTAATTGAGTTTCGATTCACTTTTTTAAAAAAGCCTCTTTTGGTGCTTCAATACATTAAAGAGTCTTTTGATATAGAAAGGGAAAAATTCCATATCGTGGGAGGGTTCTTAACACGAACCACTAGCACCGGCTGGCTGGAATTTCGACAAATTGAGCATAAAAAGTACCTCCTAGCCTCAATCCACGAATTTGTCCCTAGTCTCCCATGGTATCTTTATATTCTGACTCAAGCTCCGGTGCATAAATTTGTCATGATGGCCTTCGGAAAACACTTAAAAAAGACTTTTCAGCAAGACGAAAATCAAGTTAAAGTCCAAAAAAACTTTAAGGAGATTCCATGAGTCAAGTCACTCTCAAAGGTAACCCATTTAATACTGTCGGAAACCTTCCCAAGGTAGGGACTACCGCTCCAGATTTCAGGTTAACTAAACTTGATCTTTCCGAAGCTACCCTCTCAAGTTATACGGGCAAAAGAAAAGTGCTCAATATTTTTCCCAGTGTGGATACTCCTACCTGTGCCACGTCTGTGAGAAAGTTCAACGAAAAAGCAGCAGCTCTTAACAATACGGTTGTTCTTTGTATCTCTGCCGATCTCCCCTTTGCCCAAAAAAGATTTTGTGGTGCCGAGGGAATAGGTAATGTAGAGTCCCTCTCAACTTTTCGTAGCACCTTTGCCAAAGATTATAAGGTGGAAATGGCAGATTCTCCCCTAAAAGGCCTATGCTCGAGAGCCGTTGTAGTTTTGGATGAAAGTAACAAAGTTTTACATGTCGAACAGGTTTCTGAAATCGCCAATGAACCCAATTATGAAACGGCGTTAGCGAGTTTAAAGTAGGAAGAGGGTTGGTTATGAAGTTTTTACATTTTCTTTTAATCTCAACGTTTTCACTTTTAGCTTTAGCGACCGATATCGATGGGGACTGGAGTTATCAAAATCAAAGTTCTATTTTTCCGACGCAAACCGATTGTAAGGCCATTATTATGAGAAACCCTGGGCTCTGCTCGGTTTTGGACTGTAAGGCCATAATCTTCAATGCTTATGGTTATTGTCGCGGCGAAGATTGTCGTGCCATTCTGACTCGAAGTCCAGGTCGCTGTAAAACCAATGATTGCCGCGCACTCATTTGGAATAATGCGGGGTACTGTGAAAGCTCTAATTGCCGAGCAGTGCTGTTTAACAATATGGGTTTTTGTCGGTAGTATGGTTCAGGTTTTTAAATAGAGGTTTGGGCCGATTGGCTTTGTGTTTATACTCGGAAGTAGACTAAGCTTGGCTCGATGTGGTAAGTATCATGGTTATTGAGCGGGTGTAGCTCAGTTGGTAGAGCATCAGCTTCCCAAGCTGAGGGTCGCGGGTTCGAGCCTCGTCACCCGCTCCAAATT